>JAHFTY010000133.1 GCA_023265365.1 Acidobacteriota bacterium | reverse complement strand
ACAAGCCGATCCACAAAATGAACGACCGGATGATGAAGTTCGTTCGCGAATCGATGTCCGAGGTGGATCTCATCCTCCTGCTCGTCGACGTCACCGTTCCGTTCGGTAAAGGCGACGAGTTCACGCTCGAACTCATCAAGCCCATCCACGCGCCGAAATTCCTGCTGCTCAACAAAATCGATCAGATCGGCAAAAAGAACCTGCTCCCCATCATCGATCGCTATTCGAAACTCTTCGACTTCAAGGAAGTCATTCCGATGTCCGCGCTCACCGGGGAAAACGTGGAAGACGTCATCAAGTCCATCTTCCGGGAACTCCACGAAGGGCCCATGTTCTACCCCGAAGACCAGCTCAGCGATCAGCCCGCCCGTGCCATTGCCGCGGAGATCGTCCGCGAAAAGCTCATCCAGTTGACGCACGACGAGCTTCCTTACTCGACGGCCGTCGTGATCGACCGCTTCGAAGAGGCTGAAAAACTTTCCCGCATCTATGCCACCGTCTACGTCGAACGCGACTCCCAGAAGGGAATCATCATCGGCAAGGGCGGCAGCCTCCTGAAACAAGTCGGGACCGACGCCCGTCTCGAGCTTGAAAAATTCTTCGAGCAGAAGATCTATCTGGAACTCCACGTCAAGGTGAAGAAAAACTGGCGTGACGACGAAGAAACCCTGAAATACATCGGCATGGAATGAGCCGCGGATCAAAAGTCGGCACGGGCGCCGTGAGGCTTTCAGTTCACCCAACGATCTCCACGCCGGTTATAAACGCTTCATTGTCCGAATGGGTGCTTCACTGAAAACAGTGGCCCCTGGAATGTTTTTGCAAACAAATTAAATTGCTGAGGTCAGGAAATCCGTGCAGGAGAATCGTCGTGCTGTAATCGAAACGAACCGGCCCCTCGAAACGCATGAGGAACTGCAAGAGCTCTTCGACAAGCAGTTCGACGGCGGGGAAGTGGTTCCACTAACAAGCGCGATGAGTATGAACATCGAGTAGATGATCCAATCGCCGCTCCCGGCCTGCGAATTCCGGTATCCCGAGGGCAGATTGCCGGAATTGCTCGCCAAGGTCTACTGGTGACTGTGGAAGGCGGTGCAACCGCAGGTTCTGAAATCGGTATACTGCGTACCTGATGAGACTCCGGGAGTTGAAGTGAAAATAGAGGAAATCAGGACAGTAAGCGAAATCGTCCGTGAAGTCGGTTCCATCGTCCGAACCATTACCGGTGATCCTTCGTTCACAGTGCGCCTCTTCGGTTCATGGGCGTCGGGCCATCCCCGACCGCATTCGGATATCGATATCGCCATTGATGGCCCGACGCGGGTTGATCCTAGATGTATGGCAGAGATTCGTGATGCGTGTGAACGCCTGCCGACGCTATTCACGATCGATCTCGTGGATCTTGCAGCCGTGTCTGCCTCGTTTCGGCGTGCGGTTCTTGCGGAGCTTTCGGAGGTCGAAAACAAATGAGGACATCCGAGATCCGCGTCCGCCAATTTCAGCAGGCGTTGCACCGGTTCCAGGAGGCTCTGGTGTTGCCGATAGACCCTGTCGTGCGCGACGCGTGCATCCAAAGATTCGAATTTACGTTTGAAACGGCATGGAAATCGATTCAGGCGGACGCTTTTGCCGAAGGTGCGGAGTGCACTTCGCCTCGCGACTGTCTGAGAACGGCATCCAGGCTCGGCGTTCTGGACTTTCAAGAGACTCAATGGCTGAAAATGGTTGAAGACCGAAACCGCACGTCGCACACCTACGACGAGGAGACGGCCGAGGAGATCTACAAGGCTCTACCAGAGTATGCGGTTTTATTGCGCACCCTTCTTGAAAAGCTGAAAGGCCGCGAACGCCAGAGGCAGGTCGAAGAAGGCGGAGTCGACACCGGTCTGGAGCCAGGGAAGTAACACGCATCGCCCAAAGAAGAGATACAGCAACTGCGGCGCTCACCGCCATCGTTCCACAGTTCACCCGACGATCTTCACGGGTGCTGAGAATCAGGAAATGACTGGTCTGGCTGGAATTACCAGGTGTTGTAGGGGGTGCCTTCGCTCGAAATGGCGGAAGAGCCGCTGCGGATATCCGTGATGCCGCTGGCGGTTTGATCCGGCGAGCTCAGGGACGTGTCAGTGACGGGTTCCTAGGTCTCCCGGGAATTCGTGATCGGGTCGAGGGGCAGTTCGCGGTAGTAGCCCGCGTCGACGAGGTCCTGGAACGAGAGAGGCGCTTTCTTTTTGTCCGCCGTGTATTGATCGATGGTCCGGCGGAGTTCGTGCAGGTTGCTCCGGAGAACGGTCTCTTTGGCGTTCAGTACCGAGGCGCGGTACATCGGAATCGCGATCGACGCGAGGATGGAGATGATCATGATGACGATCATCAACTCCATCAGGGTGAAGCCGCGTTTACCACTCACTGTATTTTGTCCCATCCAGGGCGATTCCCTCGGATTTCGTGTACACGTCGAAAACGTTCTGGCCGCCCCAGGAGTTGACCTTGGGATCGTCCTGGACCGACCGCATGCCCCATTCGGTCGAATTCGTCATCGGATCCAGCGGAATGCGTCGCAGGAACTTCAGTTTCTTGTCGACCTGGCCGACCTGCGGAACGCCGTCGACAAGATCCTGCAGTTTTGCCGGGTACCCGCCGCCGTCGAGAGTTTGCTGGATCTGTCCCTTGTCCGACGCTTCCTTATATTTATCGATCGCGACGCGCATTTCCCTGAGCGCGATGCGGAGGTCGGTCTCCTTTTCGCGTTTGATGGTATTGCGGGTCAGGGGAATGGCGAGACCCGTGATGATCGCGATGATCGTCACGGTGACGATCAATTCGACCAGCGTGAATCCCCGATCTTTACGGCACCGTGACACGAACTTCAGCCGCCTTTCCTTCCGAGACGTTTCCAGCGGCGTCGCGGAGTTTGAAATCGATCACTCGCAGCACGGAGTCTCCTTTGCGCGTCCCCGGCTGCAGCATGAGCGTCACCAGCGCGCCCGACCCCGACAGGGTTGGAGCCCCGGGCGGCCGTTCGATGGTCACGCGGGCGGTGCCGGCTTCGGAGTCCACCTTTCCCACAACGGCAAGGATTTGTCCGTCCCGGCTGAGGAAGCCGCCATCGCGGATCTCCTGAATTTTGACGGCGGACGGATCGAACGAGATCACCAAATCCGCCGCAAAAATGTTGTTCCCGTTGATGGCAATGTTCACCGGCGTCGCGTTTCCCGCGGGCAATGTCATGGGACTCGGGTTAAACGAAACGGTCGCGTCCGTTGCGCGTGGCGCCGCCGGCGCGTTCGGCGCCAGAGCCGGTTGTGTGGTTCCCGGAGTCACTCCCGGCGGCAGAGGCCTCGCCGGCTGCGACGGCGTTGGCGGCGTTGCCGGGGCCGGCGGAGCGGCGGGCGCGGACGGAGCCGACGGCCCGCGCAGCCTGGTATTGGTTTCGGTGCCGATGTAGATGCCGCGCAGGTTGTCCTCGGTCAACGCCGGCATGCGCACGATGTGCGGCGTGAGCATCACGATGATCTCGGTGTTGTCGCGCTGCTTGGTTTCCTGGCCGAACAGGTACTTCAAAATCGGGATGTCTTTCAGTCCGGGAATTCCGCTGACGGACATCGCTTCGGTCGTCGTGATGATTCCGCCCAGAATATTGGTCTCGCCTTCAGCCAGACGGATTTCGTGTTGAATCGAACGGTTGGTGAATACGGGCAGCTTCAGGCCGCCCGCATCCCGGTCACCGGCGAGAGCGGAAACCTGAACGAGAACGGTCAACGATACCTCGCGGTTCAGCAGCACCCGCGGTGTGATGTCGAGGTTGACGCCGATATCCTGGTAGACGTACTGCACGACCGGCGTGCCCGTGGCTCCGACAAAGGCCGGCTGGAAACTGCCGGAAGGAACGGGGACCTTCGAACCGATCCGGATCGATGCGAGTTTGCCGTCGGTCGCGCGCACCTTCGGATTCTGAATCAGTTTTGCGTTCGAGGCGCTGGCCAGGGCCTGCGCCGTGACGTTCGGAATGGAAACGGAAAAACTGCCCGAATTGATGGAATCGAGATCTCTCAGATTGACGTTGTTATTCGGCGTGGTCGTGGTGGTGGCGCCCCCGGTGGTGCTGGTGGTGCTCGCGGCCGGATGACCAAACGTCAGTGAAGTTCCGGTCGGCGGCTGGATTCCGAGAGTCTGGAGCTGGTTGCGGTCCACTTCCAGGACCAGCGCTTCGACGACCACCTCGGGTTTGCTCTTGTCGACGCTGTTCAGGATCGCTTCGGCGATGGCGATTTTGTCCGGCGTGTCGCGAAGGATGATCGCGTTCGTTGCCGTGTACTGCGCGATATAGCGCATGTTGAGAATCGTGCGCAGCGCGGTGATCGCTTCGGTGATTTCCGTCGACGTCACGCTGTTGGACAGATAGATCGTTTTCAGGATGTGCTGCTCGTATTCCCGGCGTTTGGTCTGATTGTCCGGAGAAACCAGGATCGTGTTCCGGCTCATCGGCTGCCAGAACGATCCGGTTTGCAGCGAAAGGATGTCCAGGGCTTGATAGATATCGACGTTGTTGAGATCGACCGGAACGCGCACTCCCCGGAAATCGCGGTCGAAGATGATGTTCAGGCCGGCCAGCTCCGCCAGCGTTTCGTACGTCATCTTGCTGTCCTGGGTCATGCGGAAGGTGATCGGTCCGGTGACCTTGGGTTCCATCTGCGACTGAAAGCTGGGGTCGGTCCGCGAGTTGTTCTTCAGTTCCTCGAACGTACGCACCGGTTCCGGCTGCTTTTTGGCGCGGCTGGTCTCGATGGCCGCGATTCTCGCCAGTTCCTGGCCGGCCATGTCGTTTGACGGATCGAGTTCCTGTGCCCGCAAAAACTCCTTCTTCGCGGTCTCGATGTCGCCCTTCTCGAAAGCGCGTCTCCCGTTCTGAAAGTGGACAAAGGCCGCGGCGTACCGGTTTTGCTCGAACTTCAGGCGGAAGTCGATGTTGCCCGGGTCGCGGTCGAGGGCGGCTTTGTACTCGATCATGGCGGTTTCGTAATCGCGGGCTTTCTCGGCTTTGCTGGCTTTGCGGTAGGCCATGGTGGAAGCGCAGCCGGTGAGCGCCACAACGAGGAATATGGGAGTAATCAAAGACCTTAGCGTTTTGAGTCTATAATGCGATTTCATCAATTCTTTCATCTCGCAGACATGATTAACCAAAGGAAAAGGATATTCGCCGTTACGTTGTGGCTGCTCGACCTGGCCTTGTCGATGGCGAGTTTCCTTTTGGCGTACCACATTCGGAACCTGTTCGAGTTGGAAGGGCATACCGTCATGGGGATGGAGGTTTACCTCTGGACGCTTGCAATCATTCTTCCAACCTGGGCGATCCTGCTGCCCATCTTTCGAGTGTACTCTGAACCCTCTCGAACCATTACCCAGCAAATCGTTCAGTTGTCGAAGGCGATAGGTTTCGCGTGGCTGGTCATGGCCGCCATTCTCGCTTTCGTGAATCGCGATGAGACCAACCGCCTCATCGTCCTGATGACGCTCGGTATCAATTACGTCCTTCTGGTGTCCTACCGGCTGGTCCTTTTCCGCTTCAAAAAACACGGCGCCCTGGACGTCCGCAACATCGCGATCGTGGGATCCGGGCCGGTCGCGGCGGACATCGGGCGATGGATTGAAAAGCACCACGAATGGGGTGTGAAGCTGATTGGGATCTTCGAGCAGTCGGCGATCCGACCGGTTCTGGAGAGCGGAGGCGTGGACGAACTGATTATCGTTGCGGACAAGGACACGCTCAATGACTTCAATCACACTCTTCTGCATTGCGAGGATTTGGGCGTCACCACGCGCGTGCTGCTGAACTTCTTTCCTCATTCGATCGCCCGCATTGAACTGCATGACTTCGAAGGTTTCCCGCTCCTGACGTTTTCGACGACCCCCACGAATGAAGCCCTCCTTCTGATCAAGCGCGTAACCGACATCATGCTGGCCTTCATCCTCGCCATTCTGTTCGCGCCGTTAATGTTGCTGACCGCGGTTCTTATCAGACTGTCATCTCCCGGTCCCGTCCTTTTCAGGCAGCAGCGCTGCGGCCTCAATGGACGGCTCTTCACCATGTACAAGTTCCGTTCCATGATCGACGCCGCCGAGCAGCTCCAGTTCGAGCTGGAGGCGTTGAACGAAATGGACGGCCCGGTCTTCAAGTCCTCCCGGGACCCCCGGATCACCACTGTCGGACGGATCATCCGCCGCTTCAGCATCGACGAAACGCCTCAATTCCTTAACGTTCTGCGCGGAGACATGAGCCTCGTCGGCCCCCGCCCGCCGCTCCCCCAGGAGGTGGCCCAGTACGAACGCTGGCAGCGGCGCCGCCTCAGCATGAAGCCCGGAATCACGTGCCTCTGGCAGATCAGCGGCCGCAACGAGGTCGGCTTCGAAGACTGGATGAAGCTCGACCTCAGCTATATTGACAACTGGTCTCTTCTCCTGGATTTAAAAATTCTTCTGAAAACCCTTCCCGTGGTTGTTCTGGGGACGGGCGCCAAATAAAACTGAATTGGGGCACCACCCCCTCGTCGAGGAGGGGAAACCCCTGCCGTTATTGCCCCGGCCAGCAGGCCTCGACGAGGCGGGAAAACCTGGTCGAAGGAATTTCCCCGCCTTGGCCAAGGCGGGGTGCCGCGAAGCGGCGGGGCGGTTCGTTCAACAAAGTCGATTTCCTGAACAACGCCACCCGGCGCTTCGCGCCACCCCTCGTCGAGTGCAAAGCTCTATCTCGCTTTGAGGTGAACCGGCCTATAATCCAAGGTGTCCTTAATAGCGGAGACAAACGTATGAAAAAGGTACTGGCCCTCGTCTTGTTCACCGTTGGCCTGGCGTCGAATGCGGTGGCGGCCTCGAAGGGGCCCGAAATCCGGATCGTGGACGACAAGGTGTCCATCCAGGCCGAAGCCGTGCCCTTGTCCCGCCTGTTGAAGCTGCTGGACCGGGTTACCGGAATGACCTCCAAAGTGCCGCCGGAGTTGGCCAATCGGAACGTCAGCGTCCGCTTCACAGACCTTACCTTCGAGGCAGCGGTCCGGAAAATCTTTCAGGGCCAGCCTCTGGATTACGTTCTTCTGCCCGGCCAGGCCATTATCGTGACGGGTTCTTCCCAGACCCTTACACCGGACAGCAGTCCGACTCCCTACAACCCGCCTCCGCCGCCGGAAAACGTTTTCGTGGAGGACAATCCGCCGTTCATTCCTCCGCAACCGATGAACAACTTCAACAACAATAACAATCCGCAACAGCAGCCCGCGATGATCCAGACGCCATTCGGGCCGATTGCGAATCCGAGGGCGCAACAGCAGCCGCAAAACGTTCAACCGATGGTGATGCCGGGCCAGGTGGCGCCCCAGAACAATCCGTTCAACCAGACCTTGCCGGGGTTCGGCGGCGGATCCAACCTGCCGGCGCTTCAGAGCAATCCTCAGTTCGGGTCGCCCTCCCAGCCTCCGTCGTCGCCGGGCATGTCGCCGTCCGGATTCCCGAACCCCATGAATCCGACGAATCCGACGCGACCGATCCCGTGATCAAGGAAGTTGCAGCGAACCGGCAGGCGTATCACAACTACGAAATCATCGAGAAGTTCGAAGCCGGCATGGTTCTTACCGGTACCGAGATCAAATCCGCGCGCGACGGCCGCATCAATCTGAAGGATGCCTACGGCCTGGTGAAGAACGGAGAGATCTGGCTCCTGAACTGCCACATCAGCCCGTATTCCCACGGCAATTACGCCAACCATGAACCGCTGCGGACGCGCAAGCTGCTGATGCATCATTCCGAAATCCGCAAGCTCATCGGACGAACGACCGAGCGCGGCCTGACCCTGGTACCGTTAAGGGTCTATTTGAAGGCCGGACGCCTGAAATGCGAACTCGCGCTGGCGAAGGGCCGCAAGCTACACGACAAGCGGGAAGCGTCCCGTCAAAAAACCATCGACAAGGAAACGCGCCAGGCGCTCAGCGAGAGAAAATAAGGCATGCAGGTTGAAGTTCGCGAAAGATTGGATTCATCGAGTGTGGACCTCATCGTCGTCGGCATTCCCGAAGGCGCAGAACAGTGCGATGCGCGATATATGAATGTGGCCGCTCCCCTTTTCAAGTCGGGGGATCTTTCGTTAAAGCCCCTCGAGACCTTCATTGTGCCGGGCCCTCCGAAGACCATGTTCATCGGCCTCAACAAAATCGTCGATGCCGAGGCCTGGAGACGCGCGGCCGGCACGGTCGTCCGGCGTTCGAGGAATGCGAAAAAAGTGGCGTTCATCGGCGGCGACGCCCGTGCGATTGCGGAGGGGGCGGTGATCGCATCGTTGTCGGTGGAGCCCTACAAGACCACTCCTCCAAAACCCGGCGTCGAACATGTCACGATCGTCGGAGGGGAGTCCAAAGCCGCAGAACAGGGCCGGGTCCTCGCCGAATCCACCAACTGGGCCCGCCAGTTGATCAACACGCCATCCAATGACAAGCCTCCCCGCATCATCGCCGATCGCGCCCGGGAAATGGCGGAGTCCGTTGGCTTGGAAGCGGACGTCCTCGACGAAGCGCGCATTCGCGAACTTGGAATGGGCGCCCTGCTGGGCGTCAGCCAGGGCAGCGAAGAACCGCCCCGGATGGTCGTGCTCAAGTACAAAGGGCATGCGGATTCGGATCGCCTGCTGACCTATGTGGGAAAAGGAATCACGTTCGACACGGGCGGCATCAGCCTGAAACCCGCAGACGGCATGGAAAAGATGAAGTACGACATGGCCGGAGGCGCGACCGCCATGGCTGCTCTGCGAACGCTGGCCCTGATGCATGCGCCCGTGAATTGCATGGTGCTGGTTCCCCTTGCCGAGAACATGCCCGGCGGACGGGCGCAGCGTCCGGGCGACGTGGTGCGATCGATGTCCGGCAAGACCATCGAGATCATCAACACCGACGCCAAAGGACGGCTGGTGCTGGCCGATGCCCTCGCTTACGCCAGGCAATTGGGCGCAACGCACCTGGTCGACCTCGCCACGCTCACCGGCGCCGTGCGTGTGGCTCTCGGCCCGGTTCGAGTGGGTGTGATGGGAAATAACCAGAGCTTCATCGACAGCTTTCTTCGCGCCGCCGGACGCGCGGGCGAGCGGATGTGGCAGCTTCCGATGGACGACGAGTATCGCGACTTGATCAAAAGCGCCGTGGCCGACGTCGCGAATTCCGGAGGACGATTTGCCGGCGCGATCACCGCGGCGAAGTTTCTGCAGGAGTTCGTGGGAGACGTTCCGTGGGTGCATCTCGATATCGCGGGAATCGCGTGGAACGAGGAAGAAAAGCCTTATCTGCCGAAAGGGCCGTCCGGCGTGGCCGTGCGCACACTCGTCGAGTTTGGTATTGGATTTAACGGGGAACCGTAAACAGCCGGTTCCCAAAGTTCATTTCATGAATGAAGACCTGCCAATCTATTCGGATACGATGGGCCTTCGCAGCGGCCTTCAGTTCGGCGACCTCGCCCGCCTGAAGCGCATCGATACGGCGCCGATCTGGGAAAAAGCGGATGGCTTCATCGCCATGATGGAAGGCGGCGCCTCAGTCGAAAAGGCCCGGACCGCTTTGACGGAACTCACCAAGGCGGAGTTGCTTGCGGCGCATGAGATTCTCTTCGGCTCAGGCCAGTTGAGAACGTCCGCGATCGCAGGACGGTTTCGGGGCCAGGATTGTCCGGAGCCCGAGTTCATCGATCGTTCGCTGGACAATTTCTTCCATTGGATGAGCGCCGAGAGCATGGCCGAGATTCATCCCATCGAGAAGGCGGTGATTGTCTTCACGCGAATCGTGGACATCTGGCCTTTTGCCACTGGAAATCTCACGACGGCACTCGTTTTCGCCAACGCTTACTTGAATCGAGCAGGTCTTCCCCCGTTCTTCGTTCAGCCGGAACACCTGCCGGAGTTCGAGAAGATCGTGCAGCAGGCTATCGCCATCGAAACGCAGCCGCTCGTAAATGCGATTCATCGAACGATCAAACGGGAGTTGGAAGCGATTGGCAATCGATGACCGTTACTCACGCCAGGTTCGATACGCTCCGATTGGCGCCGCGGGGCAATCGCGAATACTGTCGTCGCGCGTCGTGCTCATCGGTCTGGGCGCCCTGGGGACGGTTGCGGCAGACCTGCTGGTTCGCGCGGGCGTCGGTTTCCTGCGCATCATCGACAGGGACTTCGTGGAGCTTTCCAATCTTCAGCGTCAATCGCTGTTCGATGAGGAAGACGTCCGGGCGAACCTGCCCAAGGCCATCGCCGCCGAAGCCCGGCTGAAGAAAATCAATTCGAGCGTCGCGATCGAACGAATCGTCGACGATGTGAATCCCGGCAATGTCGAGGACGTCATCGCCGACGTGGATCTCGTTTTGGACGCGCTGGACAACTTCGAGACGCGCTTCGTCATCAACGATGCGTGCAGCAAGTTGAAGAAACCCTGGATCTACACCGGCGCTGTCGGAAGCTATGGACTGGTGATGCCGGTTCTGCCCGGGCGCACCGCCTGTTTGCGCTGCCTGCTCGGCAGTTTGCCGGCGCCCGGCACATCCCCGACGTGCGAGACGGCAGGCGTGATCGCGCCGATCACCCACGCGATTGCCTCGATCCAGGTTTCGGAGGCGCTCAAGTTCCTGACGGGGAATCTTGCTGAAGAGGATGTGAAGCTGATCACCTACGAAATCTGGTCGCACCACTTCCAACGGATCGGCGTCGGGCGCGAGGCCATGGCGTCCTGTCCGGTCTGTTCGGAAGGAAAGTACGAGTACCTCAATGGGAATCCGTTGAGAACGATCACGCTCTGCGGCCGCAACGCCGTTCAGTTGATTCCCGGGGTGAAGGGCGATATGAACTTCGAAACCCTGTCGAAGTCGATCGCGGCCTTCGGCCCGGTCCAGTTCAACGATTTCCTTTTGAAGTGTTCCAGCCCGCCGTATGAACTGACTCTCTTTAAGGATGGACGCGCGATCGTCAAGGGAACGGAAGAAGCAAGTCTCGCGCGGTCGGTATATTCCAAGATGGTGGGACTTTAAACGCTTGGATTCCGGCGATGTGAGCTGTAGGAAGGTGTGGTCTTAATATCAAACCGTGGAGTCGCAGGACGAGGACTTTTTCCCCGCCTTGGCCAAGGCGGGGTGCCGCGCAGCGGCGGGTCGGTTCGTTCAAAAAATCAATTTCTGAACAGCACCACCCCGGCGCTTCGCGTCACCTCGTCGATATTTCCGGCAGAACCGAAACCGCAATTTGGACAGTCACCGCATCGGTATCGCCTTCGCGATTGACTTGGCACTCCCGTCAAGTGTAGAAGGGAGGACTATTCCACTGAAACAGAAGCGATTTGGAGGTTATCAGTGAACACTTTCCCCATTATTTTGGTGGCCCTTTCAGTGTTGGCACTCGGCTACCGGTATTACAGCAAGTTTATTGCGAACACGGTGCTCGGGCTCGACGGCAATCGGACCACACCGGCCCATACCAATTACGACGGCCAGAATTACTATCCCATGAGCAAATGGGTTCTGTTCGGGCACCACTTCGCCGGCATCACCGGGGCGGGGCCGCTTCTCGGCCCAGTGCTGGCGGCGCAGTTCGGATTCCTGCCCGGTCTGATCTGGCTCGTTGTCGGTGTGGTGATGGCGGGCGCTGTTCAGGACTTCATCATCCTCTTCGCTTCGGTTCGGCGCGGCGGCAAATCGCTGGCGGAGATTGCGCGCAAGGAGATCAGCGGATTTTCCGGAATGTGCGCGGCGATCGCGATCCTGTTTGTGGTGGTCATTGCGGAGGCGGGTCTTGGACTGGCGGTGGTCAGCGCCATGGCGGACAGCGGTTGGGCCACATTCACGATCGCGATGACGATTCCGCTGGCCCTGATCATGGGCGTGTGGATGTACAAGATTCGTCCGGGCGCCGGCACGATGGAAGCGACGATCTTCGGTGTTGCCGGACTGATTGCCGCAGTGATTTTCGGAAAGATGATTCCGGGGTCGGCGCTGGGCGCCTACTTCACGTTGTCGAAGAATTCGCTGACGGTTCTGCTCGGACTCTACGCTCTGGCCGCCTCGATTCTTCCGGTCTGGCTGCTTCTGGCGCCGCGCGACTATCTGAGTTCCTTCATGAAGATCGGCACGATCGGCGCGCTCATTATCGGCGTGCTCTGGGTCCGGCCCGATTTCCAGATGCCGGCCCTGACGCAGTTCACTCACGGCGGCGGCCCGATCATTCCGGGTCCGATGTTTCCATTTGCGTTCATCACCATTGCGTGTGGGGCGATATCCGGATTCCACTCGCTCATATCGTCCGGGACCACGCCCAAGATGGTTTCCAATGAATTGCACATGCGTCCCATCGGCTACGGTTCCATGCTGATGGAAGGCGTGGTCGGTATCATGGCGCTGGTTGCGGCGACTTCGCTCTACCCCGGCGACTACTTCGCCATCAACACTCCGAAAGCCGCCTATGAAGTGAGGCTCGCGCAAAACCCCGCGATGTTCCAGACGAAGAACCTGGCCGAACTCTCCTCCGAAGTCGGCGAAGACGTGCAGGGCCGCACCGGCGGCGCGGTTTCGTTGGCAGTGGGCATGGCCCAGATCTTTACGGCGATACCGGGCATGCGCGGACTGATGAGTTACTGGTACCACTTCGCGATCATGTTCGAAGCGCTGTTTATATTGACGACGATCGACGCAGGGACACGTGTTTCCCGATTCATTGTCCAGGAGTTCATCGGCAGATGGTACGCGCCGTTCGCGCGCACCGACAACATCGTGGCGAACGTAACGGCCAGCTGCATGGTGGTGTTTGCGTGGTGCTACTTCATCTTTACCGGCAGCATCGATACGATCTGGCCGATGTTCGGAATTGCGAATCAGTTGCTGGCCAGCATCGCGCTCTGCGTGGGCACCAGCCTGATCATCAATTCGGGCAAAGCCAGGTACGCCTGGGTGACGATTCTGCCGGTGAGCTTCCTTGCATCGAATACGTTGTGGGGCGGCTTCCTCAGCATCCGCGACAATTACTGGCCGAAGGCGCTGGTTCCCGCGACCGCGACGATGGGCCTGGTGGACACGATCTGCACGGCGGCAATGATGGTGCTGGCGGTGATGATCATCATCGACTCCGTCAACCGCTGGCGAAAGGCGTTTGCCGCAAACCTCCCGGCTGTCGAGTACGCCGGCGACTAAATGAACCGGCACCACCCCGGCGCTTCGCGCCACCCCTCCTCGTTGAGGAGGGGAAACCT
>JAHFTY010000286.1 GCA_023265365.1 Acidobacteriota bacterium | reverse complement strand
GGCCGGCCGCATCGATCACGTCGGGGTAGGCGAGCATGAACGAATCCCAACCCTCTTCGCTCAGGCCGATTCCAGCCCGATCGTCCAGCCGCTGCCAGATCAGACCGTCACTCGACTCCGCATAACCGATGCGATAGCTGCGCGAGCGCGAGGTCCGGTAATCAACATGGCTCCGGTAGCTGTACCACATACGATAAACCGGGCCGTCTTTCAGAACGCTGGCACGGACGATTCCGCCCTCCAATGGACTCGAATAGTCGATCGCGACGCGTCCTTCGCGGTTCCAGGTTATGCCGTCCTTCGACTCCGCATACTTGATGTGATAGCGGGGCTCCATGATCCCGCCGATCGATTCCCAGCCGGTGCAGGACAGATACCAGTTTCGCCAGACACCGTTTTCGATGCGGATGCAGGTCGTGGCGCAAAAATAAGGCTCCTGTGCCGTGCGCTCCATGACCGGTCCCTCAAACACGCGATGAAACGTCCGTCCACCGTCTTCGCTCAGAGCAAGACCCACCGAGTTGTGATAGGGCACCGTGTTCCGCACGTTCCAGCCGACATAGTAGAGGTACTTCACGCCCCCCAGCTCGACGACCGATGACGGCATCATTCCACAATCATCGAAAGATCCCGGCGGGCCCAGTTGCAGGACGGGCTCGGGCTGAATATGCAGAATCCTCGATGGCGCGGCGGAGTCGACTTCCATTCTCGCAATGAGACTTCGGTTCGAAGCGTCGCGGCTGCTGAAAAACACGTTCAGCGTCAACTCATACAACGGATCCACCGTTGGAATCTGAGCGTGGCTCCGAGCCCACGGAAGCCGTTCGTCGACGCTGTAAATCAAGCCGCGTTTCTGCCAGTTCAAAACTTGATGTCCGTGCTGGGGTACTTTGATTTCTGCGCGGGATTGCCCTTGTAAACGCTCCAGGGATCCGTGCTCGCCATGACCGCGGAGGCCATCGCCACAAACGTCCCTTCCGCGATTTCGACGCCATCGCGTAAAGTCGAATTGACTCCAAAAAAACTATACGGACCGATGTTGCAGTGGCCGGACATGACCACATGCGACGTGAAGGTCACGTGATCCCGGATGACCCCGTGGTGACCGATGTGATTGCCGCTCCACAACACGACGTTGTTTCCAATTTTCGTGAAGGGCTGCAGCGTGTTGTCCTCGAGAATGAAGCAGTTTTCGCCGATCTCGTTATCGCACGTCGTGGCGCGGCTGCTCACATAACTGATGCAGCGGTAGCCCTTCTGCTTGATTGCGCAAAAGACCAGTTCGCGATCGCGATTCATGTTTCGCGGCGACATCGGCGCGAAAAAAGAGTGCTCGTCCGGCGGATAGATCGACTCCACGTCTTCGAACGGGACCACCGGCAAACCGCGAAACGTCGCATCGAAGGGAACGAATTTGGCGTTGACGGCAAAGCCCACCACCTCGTGACGCGAGTCGCCGGCGAGATAGTAGTGCGCGAGTTCCGCGAAATCCTTGATTCCGAAAATGACAACTTTAGACACCTGCCGTCTCCCTGTAGACGTAGACCGTGTATTCGTAGAGGCCGTAATCGTTGCGGATAACAAAGTGGCGGGATAGTTCCCTCGTCAGAAACGCAGCCACGGCATCCATCGGCACGTGGAAGAGATCGTCTCGTTCCCAGTCCACATGCATGGACATGACATTGAACGCCACGCCCGCCCGCACTTTGCTGAACACAACGCGCAGCACCCTCGCGAAGTAGCGGAACATTTCATCGAAATCGAGTTCCCGCTTTTCCGTAAACACGCCGTTCATCACCGCGTAATCGAACATGCCGAGTTGTTCGGGCTCCGCCAGGACGTCCAGGCAGTCGTACGTGTTTTCGGGATACTTGCTTTTCGACAGGGCGCAAAACGCCGGCGAGATATCGAGCCCGTGGTAGTGAAGGTCCGGCGAACGCTGTTTCATGTACGGGTAGAGATGCGAAGCGCCGCATCCGAAATCCAGCAGCGTGAGTCCGGGCTTCCATTCGCGGACGACGTCGAGCATGACGCCATATCGTCTCTCCGCGTCTTTCGGGTTGGGCCAGTCGACGCCCAGATGCGAATCGCCATGACGGGCGAGACATCGCTCGTAGTGGTCGACAATCGTCCGGTAGCTGGCGGATTTCACACCAGGTCCCTTTCCATGATCAGTTCCCGAATCCGCCCGGGATCGTTGAACATGATCACGTCCAGAATCGAAAGCCACGGCACGTGTTCGCCCTTGCCCTGCGGGTAGGCCACCGGACGCGACCGCAGAAACCGGAGTTCGACGCCTTCCCGGGCGAACGTTTCCCGGTCGTACAGCTCGACGCCTCCGATCGGGTTGATATAGGTGCGCGCCTGTTCCCGTCTGCAAATGTCGAGAATGCGCTGCGCGCCTTTGAGGTGCGCGTTCCGATAAACGCCCGAAGTGCCGACGATATCGACATCGAGCGCGAGGTAAGACAGCACTTCGTTCAAACTGTTTCGAAGAAAGTCCGCGAGTTGAACGCCCGGGTAAAGGATCACGCGCTCGAAAAACCCCGATGCCGCCTCGTAATAAGGCGCCCTCCGGTATGCCAGCCGGATCGTGTGAAGCAGGTTCTGCCGCCATCCGGGATCGTCCGCCAGTTCGTGATCAGAAATCCGCCGGTTCTGGCTGGCGCCGCGGACAGGCACGGTAAACGTATGGGGAGCGCCGTTCAGCAGGAGCCGGTTCCGGTTCACCCAGCCACCTTTGATGTAGTTCACGTCATCAAACGTGACGAATTTGTCCGCGGCGGCCATTAGCTGGAAGTAGCCGATGTATGGGAGAAAGTAAGGCTGCATGACCGCAATTTTCATTGGCCGACCGTTACCCGGATGATTGAAGCGACACGTTGAACCATTTCCGTATCCATCGTCGTGCCGGTCGGCAGGACGACCACGCTCGCGGCAACCTTCTCGGTATTGGGCAACAGGAGTCCCGCGTGCGGAAACAGATCGCGATAGGGCTGCATCCGATGGCAGCCCGGCCAGAAGTACCGCCGCGCCAGAATGTTTTCAGCGTGTAAACAGCGGATGATCTCGTCTCGGGAGACCGGGCAATCGCCGCCGGCTTCCATCACGACGTAGTGATAGTTCGAAAGCTCCGCTTCGTCGAAGCCGAGAACGCGGATGCCGGGCAATCCGGACAGCGCCTCGGTATAGGTTTGATGGTTGCGGCGATTGGCTTCGATCATGTCCGCGACGACGTCCAGATTGGCAAGTCCCATTGCGGCGGCGATTTCGATCATCTTGCCGTTGGTGCCGGGATGGATCACCCGGTCCATATCCGCAAACCCGAAGTTGCGCATCAGGCGCATGGCCGCAGCCAGCGCGTCGTTGTTGGTCACGACGGCGCCGCCCTCGAACGTGTTGAGAACCTTCGTGGCGTGAAAGCTCAACACTTCGCATTCGCCGAAATTGCCGAGCATTCTGCCCTTGTACGAACAACCGAAGGCGTGGGCCGCGTCGAACATCAGTCTCAAGCCATGCTCGCCGGCAATGGCCTGCAGCTCTTCCACGCCGGCCGGATGACCCCAGAGATGAACGCCGATGATTCCGGTCGTTCGTGGCGTGATCATGCGGCGCACGGCCTCGGGATCGAGCGTGTGGGTCGCCGGGTCGATATCGGCAAATACCGGCGTTATCGCCTGCCAGTGCAGGGCGTGGGCGGTCGCGATGAACGTGTACGAAGGCACGATCACTTCGCCTTCCAGGCCCAGAGCGCGGATGGCGATTTCCAGCGCGACAGTGCCGTTGCACATCGCGACACAGTGCTTGACGCCGAGATGCTCCTCGATCCGATGCTCGAATTCCTGGACGAGCGGGCCGTTGTTGCTCAGCCAACGGCGATCGAAAATCCCATCGACGTATTTAAGAAAAGCGTCACGCGCTCCGATATTCGGACGCCCGACATGCAGCGGCTGCTCGAACGCCGGCGCGGCGCCGTTGATAGCGAGGTCCCGGGACGTCTCGATCCTCTTGGCCGGCTGCGAAATGACTGTTGGCAAACCCATATCGCCACCGACAATGCAATCGGCGAACCACGTCGTCCCCCGGGCTTTGCCTTTGATTTCAATGGCGCAGCGGTAAATCGATGGCGGCTTTTTGACCTGCCGCTCCCTGGACCGACAAATCTCTGACAGAGGAAAAATCCAGGTCAGGCCAAGTCTGACCTGGATTTTTCGAGCACCACAAGATCGTCGTTGGCGGCGATCGCGTCGACGATCTCGATGATCCTGAAATACCGGCTGTAATTCGCGTGGAGGTACTCACGGGAGTGGATTCCGCTCACATAGTGCGTTTGTTCCGGCATGACGTCGTCGAGATCGGGATTGCGGCCTGATACGAGAAACCCCTTTTCCTCGATGTCACGCATGAACTGCGGATGCGGGCGGGCGAGACCGATCTGCGTCAGTCCCGGAACAGCCACCAGCACAAGCGCTCCTCTTTGTGCAACACGATGCAGTTCGTGCAGCCATGCGAATTGGTAGTCCTCGGTCATCTGGCACATCACAGAAACGGAGACAATCAGGTCGAAGGACTCGTCGGGGAACGGGAGAGGAGGCAATGCGGCGATCTGGGCGAAATCGCCGTGAGGCAGATGATCCCGGCACCACTGGATATTGTCGCCATCGATATCGACTCCCGCCAACCGCGTGTCCTTCGACCAACGGAAGTTCCTGGCGACGCGGCCACATCCACAGCCGAAATCGAGCACGCGCCGAAACTCGTCGAACCCTTTTCCAAGTCTTTCTTTCAAGTAAAGGTCCACGCGCTTGTAGATCGAGGCTCCGCCGATGAGAAAGTTGAATGAATCGGGCACTCCGATGACACGGCGAATCCGCGACGCCTCCGGAACCGGCAGATCGTCTTTCGGATTCGGCAAATACCACGCCCGGCGCAGCGAATGGACCGGCCCTCGCCCGTCGCGGAATTCAAGCCGGGCATAGCCGTCCTGAAAGTCCGCCCGGGTCCGGCACGCGAA
>JAHFTY010000013.1 GCA_023265365.1 Acidobacteriota bacterium | reverse complement strand
CGAAAGCGCATAGGCATAGAAGAACACCGAACCCATCAGGCCCAGCGCACTCTTGTCCAGGTGCAGGTCTGCCGCGATGAACTTCGCGATGCCGGTGTAGCTTGTGCGGGCGAAAAAACTCGTCGTGTAGGCGAGCATTCCGAAAACCAGAATGACCCATCGATAAGGCATGCGTAACTTCCGTTCGTAGAGTAGTGGGCGAAGGTGACGGCCGGGATGCTATCAAACCCGGCGATTGAACCAGAAGACCTCTTTTAAACGGCCGCCCAGCCAGATTGCGGGAATCTGAAAGACCACCGAGAGCACGGCGTACCACGGCGGCAGCATGTCGCGGAAAAGAAATGCGACCGCGAGGCTGCCGATGAATTGCAGGATTCCCAGCGTCATGACGTGTTTTCCCGGTTCGCGGTTTGCAACCAGCGCCGTGACAAACCCGGCCAGCACGAGGAAAACAACGGTATAGGCGAGGATGCCCGCCAGCGTCCACGGAAAGTCACTTTCGGCGCGAGGCGTGAAAAAGCCGGGGTAAAACACAGCGATCAGAGAAAGGCTCACAAACGAGACGAAGATCGTGAAGTAACCCGCCGCCACGGCGGCAATCGAGCGCGCCCAGTTTTTCTTGCCGGCGCCGGAAATGCCATCTGCTGCAGTTGCCATCTTATTCCTCATTCCGGCGTCAGTGGCGCCTGACACCGGAATGCTCCTTAACGGCCGGCGGCGGCGCGGCCCAGCTTGATCGCTTCAGTGGAACCGGGACCGGACATGAGGAGGGCAAGGAAGCCTTCCCTGACGCGCCGTTCCACGTCTCCGGAGTTGGCGGTCAGCATGTCCGGCATTCCGGCGCGTTTGGCTTCCGCGAGGAGTCTGGCGGTGCCGATCTGATTCAGTTCGTTTCCTTTCGCGGGGTCGAGGAGGCCCCACGCCGTCAGTGCGTTCACGATGCCTCCTGCGCGGAAAGACCCGCCGAGACTGCCGATGCCGCAGGCAAGAATGCTGAAGTTTTTCATGTCCGCGACTTCTTTCGCCTGCAGGACAGCCGCCGGGTCTTCAAGCATGATCATGGCGATCTTTTCACCGTTGGGATTCATGGGCGACCAGACATCCGCCTTTGCCTCCTGATGAAAGCTCACGACGAGTTTCGCATCGTCCAGACCGCGGTTTTCCGGATGAACCACGCCGTCGACGCCCAGGTCGAATAATTGTTTGACGCGCACGCGCGTGACATCCGGCCCGGCGTCCTGAATCGAAGGAATGCGGACGAGGAGGCTGACGCGATGCGCGGAATTGCTGCGGAGGCCGTCGAGAACGGCCTTCGCGCCGGAAGCGTCATAGAGTCCTTCGAGGTTCATGAAAGCGAAGTCGATCAGGGGATCCTTCGCCATCGCCTCGCCGATGTCGCGCGTATAAAACGGATCCGGCCTTGCTCCACGAGCTCCCGGAGCCGGCGGAGGTCCGGGCTGCTGCCCGCGAGCGCCGCCCCCGCGTGGTGGCGGCGCCGGCTCGTTCCAGAGCGGCTGACCCACGGAGGGCACATAGACGCCGAAAACCGGCTTGCCCTGCGTCCATATATCAATGATGGCGTTCTGGTGTTTTTTCTGCGCCTGAACTCCGGGCGCCGCCAGCGCCACGGCGATGATAAGAGCGAGAATCGCGATCGACAGGATCCTGACTTTCATCCGACCTCCTTGAGTAAGCGACGCATTATACTACTGGCATGCCTGACAACAGTTTTGACGTGGTTTCCGTCGTGGATATGCCTGAAGTTCTGAATGCGGTTCAGCAGGCAAGAAAAGAATTTCAAACACGTTTCGATTTGAAGGACTCCAGGTCGGAGGTCGAGCTGAACGAGAAAGACAAGAAACTGATCATCACCAGTTCAGACGACTATAAACTCCGCGCCGTCGTCGAGATCCTTCAGCAGAAACTCGCAAAGCGGAAAGTTCCGTTGAAGAACTTCACCTATGGAACCATCACGCCGGCCGCCGGTTCGACGTCGCGGCAGGAGGTGACGATCCAGTCCGGAATTCCGGTGGAGAAGTCGAAGGAGATCGTCAAGAAGATCAAGGACAGCAAAATCAAAGTCCAGGCTTCGATCCAGGGCGACCTCGTGCGCGTGAGCGGCAAGAGCCGCGACCTGCTTCAGGAAGCGATCGCGCTTCTGCGTCAGTCGGACTTCGGCATCGAGTTGCAGTTCACGAATTACCGCACGAATTAAGTTTGCGTCGCGCGCGGGTACATGCCGAGAACCCGCAGCGACAAAGCCTGGCTTCGCAGTTCCTCCACCGCCTGATACATCTGGTCGTAATCGGACGTGCCCACCAGGTCGAGATAAAACAGGTACTCGAACGGAGACCCTTTGACGGGCCGGCTTTCGATCCGGGCCACGTCCACTCCATGCATCATGAACGGCTGAAGCGCGCGGCAAAGGGCGCCGGGCTCGTTCGCGATCCGGAAAACGATCGTTCGTTTGTAGTTCACGGTCTGCGGCCGCACCATTTCCATCGGTTTGGAAATCAAAAGGAACCGTGTGTAGTTCTCCGGATGGTCCTGAACCGACTCCAGCAGGACCACCCCGCCCCAGACTTCCGCCGCGCGGCGGCTTGCGATGGCGGCGGACGCCGGATCGCCGTTTTTGAGAATCGCCTGGACGGCGCCGGCCGTGTCGTATACCGAAACCGGCTCGATGGACGAATTCCTCCGGAAGAACATTTCGCATTGCGCCAGGGCGACCGGATGCGAAAGCGCCCGCCGGATGTTTTCCAGCGACGAGCCCGGCAGGCCGATCAGGCCGTGGTCGATGCGCGAGATCGCTTCGCCGACGATGGTGAGGTCGTATTCCGACATCAGGTCGTAGGACTGATGCACCGACCCCGCGAGCGTATTCTCCACGGGAATCACGCCGTAACGCGCCACGCCGCGATGGACCGCCTCGAAAACGTCTTCGAGACGCGCGCATGGCAAAAGTTCCGGATTGGGCGGGAGCAGGAGCCCGGCGGCGTCTTCGCTGAATGCGCCATGACTTCCCTGGAAGGCCGCATCGTAGGTCTGTCTTTCGTAAACAAGATTATCGGGCATAAACGCTCCCAAAAAGAAAAAGGCCCGCTCCCCATTTTGGGGGAGCGGGCCCTTGTGGTCCGCTATGCGTTTAGACCACTACGCCCTTTCCCCGCAGGGAAAAAAATAAAAGTAGGGGCTAAACGTGAAACCGGTTCGTTGATTCATGATGACGAGGCCACATCTTGCCCAGCGGCCCCACGTCTGTCAACCGCTAAGTTTTGACGAATTCACCACGAGGCAGGCAACGGCGCATGGAATTCGTCGAGCCGCCCGGGCCTTCCCGTGTGCGAGAATGCGGCTTCCGTATGACCAGCGACAGACGCATTGGCGTCAGTTCCATCACGTTTTCCAAAAACGAATTTCTGCGGGCCCGGCTGCTGCAGAGTTTTCCGAAGAGCTTCTTCAACGCCACGGGCGAACGCCTGACGGAGACTCAAATGGCGGACTTCCTCGGACGAGCCGATGCGCTGCTGGTTGGTATGGAACCGGTGGGTGCGCAACTCCTCGGCCGGTGCCCGGACTTGAGGATCGTTGCCAAGTACGGCGTGGGGCTGGATAACATCGACACCGATGCCTGCCGCCGCCACGGCGTCGCGATCGGCTGGACCGGAGGGGTGAACCGGCTTTCGGTCGCGGAAGAGACTCTGGGTTTCATGCTGGCGCTCAGCCGCAATCTCTACGTAACCTCAAACGCCCTGAAAACCGGCGCCTGGATGAAAGACGGCGGGACCTTGTTGACGGGAAAGACGGTGGGCATTGTCGGAGTGGGATTTGCCGGCAAGGAACTGGTCCGATTGATCGAGCCTTTTCACTGCCGGATCCTGGTGAACGACATCATTCCGCAAGCCGGTTACTACATGGCGCATGGCCTCATTGAAGTTTCAAAGGAAGTGCTGTTTCGGGAGTCGGACATCCTGACGATCCATACACCGCTGACCTCCGAGACTCGACACATGATCGACCGGCAAACGCTTTCAACAATGAAACCGTCCGCGTTCCTGATCAATACCTCGCGCGGACAGGTCGTGAATCAGGCGGATTTGAAGGACGCTCTTCGGACGGGCCGGATCGCCGGCGCCGCCATCGACGTGTATGAGGAGGAGCCGCCGGACGACCTGAGCTTTCTTTCCCTGCCGAATCTCATTGCGACGCCACACATCGCCGGAAATGCGGCCGAGGCCGTGAACGCGATGGGGATGAGCGCGATCGGACATCTCGAAAAATTCTACGGAGTCACCCCATAAAAATCCGCGACGTCGTCCTTGTGGTGTTCGCACTCTGCGCGATTGCAGCGGCTACTGTTTTTCGATGCCGTAGGTCTTCATTTTCCGGTACAGGTAGCTGCGTTCGAGGCCGAGCATGCGGGCGGTCTGGGAGATGTTCCAGTTGTTCTCCTTCAGTTTTGAAAGGATGAACTCCTTTTCGAATTGGGCGCGGCCTTCGTGAAGTGTGGAAGCTTTCGAGGAAACCGCGCCATTGGGAAGCGAGAGATCGGAGGCCTGAATGGCCGCGTCCTGAACCATGATGACGAGGCGTTCGACTTCGTTGCGCAATTCCCGAACGTTGCCGGGCCAGGAATAGTCCGACATCAGGTCGAGGGCGTCTCCGTTAAAGTCCTTGGGGCTGCGGCCGTGTTCGACGGAGAAGACGCGCATGAAGTACCGGGCCAGAACCGGAATGTCTTCGCGGCGCTCGCGGAGCGGTGGAACAAAGAAGGGAATCACGTTCAGGCGGTAGAACAGATCTTCGCGGAAACGGCCGGCCGCGATTTCAGAGGGAAGGTTCTTGTTCGTCGCGGCGATGACGCGGACGTCGACGCGAACGGGTGCGGAGGCGCCGATCGGCTGAAAGCTTTGCTCCTCGACGGCGCGCAGGACCTTGCCCTGGGTTTTGAGGGTCATGTCGCCGATTTCGTCGAAGAAGAGGGTCCCTCCATCGCCGAGGGCGAACTTGCCTTTTCGGGATTCCTTGGCGTCGCCGAACAGTTCGTTCTCGATCATTTCTTCCGGGATTGCGGCGCAGTTCACCTCGACGAATGGTCCGTGAGACCGGTTGCTCAGGAAGTGGATGTTGCGGCTGACCAGTTCCTTTCCGGTGCCGCTTTCTCCATAGATCAGCACGCGGCTGTTCGCCGGCGCAACGATCGCGATCTGTTTGCGAAGCGCCTTGACCGGGATGCTCTCGCCGACAATGTGGAATCGCTCCTCGATTTCATGGCGGAGCATGTCGTTCGTCTGTTCGAGCCGCCGGTGGGACAGCGCGTTGCGGGCCGTGAGCAGCGTATGTTCCAGCGACAGCGGTTTCTCGATGAAATCGTACGCGCCGAGTTTGGTCGCGCTGACCGCCGTTGCAATCGTGGCGTGGCCTGAAATCATGATCACATGGGTGTCCGGCGATTTCTCGCGAACGCGGCGGAGCGTTTCGAGACCGTCGATTCCGGGCAGCCAGATGTCGAGGAGGATGAGATCGTAGGAACCGTCAGCAACCTTCTGGAGACACTCTTCCCCGGTCGCCACAGCGTCGGTGGCGAAGCCCTCGTCATCGAAGACTCCTTTCAGCGACTGCCGGATTCCGGGCTCATCGTCGACGATCAGGATTCTTGGCATATCGGTAACTCAATGACAAAACGCGTGCCCTTTGGTGAATTCGGTTCGACTCCGATGTAGCCGCCATGATCGGCGACAATGCGGCTCGAAATGGCGAGGCCGAGGCCCGTCCCGTTCTTTCGTGTCGAGAAATAGGGTGTGAAGAGCCGCTCGCGGTCCTCCGCGGCGATGCCTCTTCCGGTGTCCGCAATCGTCAATCGCGCCATCGTATTGTCTCGCGCCAGTTCGCAACTGATGCGCAATTCCTGCACGGGTTCCTCGTTCAGCGCTTCCAGTGCGTTGTCGAGCACGTTGACGAGAACGCGCTTCATTTGAAGCGAGTCCATCAGCACCGGCGGCAGATCGTCCGGCACTTCCAGGGAAACGCGCGTGCCGTTCAGCCGGTCTTCGTACAGCGCCATCGTCCGGTCGACGAGTTCCTTCATGCTGTTGGGAACACGGGACACGGCCGGGAGGCGCGCGAAGCGGACGAATTCATCGACGAGGCGCTTCAGGCTGGACACTTCCTGAATGATGGCTTCAACGCACTCTTCAATCACCGTGGTGACCTTGGGCGATGCCGCAGGCAGACGTGAAATGTTACGGCTGATGCGCTCGGCGGAGAGTTGGATGGGCGTGAGCGGATTTTTGATTTCGTGCGCGAGCCGGCGGGCCACTTCCCGCCAGGTGTTCGCCTTCTGCGCTCGAACGACTTCGGTCAGATCCTCCACAACCAGGACAAACCCTCCCGCCGTCAGCCGGCTCGCGGTCACCGCGCTTTGGGCGGGGCGGCTGGGCCCGGCAAACGCGATTTCTCGCGTCACGGCCCCGCTCTCGCTCTCCTGCACGGCAGAAAGCACGTCTTGAATTGCCGTAAGGTCTTCTCCGGTAAATACCTGGTCGAGGTGCGTGGCATCGTCCTTCGAGAACATGCTGTGGGCGGCGCGGTTCATGGTGTTGATGCGCAGGCCGGTGTCGAAGGAAATCACGCCGGTCGGAATGCTTTCGAGAATGATCTCGGTGTAACGCCGCCGCGCTTCGAGTTCCGCCGTGGTGCCCTGGAGCCGCCCGGCCATGTCGTTGAAGAGTTTGACGAGCAATCCCAGTTCGTCCTCGGCGATGACGTCGACGCGGTAGTCGAGATTGCCCGCGGAGATCTCGCGTGTGGCCACGCTCAGAGCTTCGATCGGCAGGGTAATTCGCTTGGAAAGATTCAGGCCGATCCAGACTGCTGCGAACAGAAGCAGAACGGTCATCAGGGCGAGCACGTAAATGTACGTGTCCCTGTAGTACAGCCGGTTCTGAATCAGGGTGGCATAGATCTCGCGCTGGCCGGCGATTTGCGCGGTGAGGTCGAGAATGCGCTGAGGCGTCGGGAAAATCGCTGCCAGGACTTCCACGCCTTGTGCGGTCTGAACGCGCCGGGCGCCAATCCAGTACGGCTCGGCCTGAATGACCACCTCTTCGCGGTCGCCGAGCGCGATCCGGATGGCCTTCAACATTTCAGGGTTCAGGATGTCCGCCTCAGCCGACGACTCCACGACCCTCCCGTCCGGCGTCAGGAGCAAAAGCGCCTCGAGACCGAACGTGCGCCGGGCCGGATCGAGGTCGTGCGGCAGTTCCATGGCGATATAACGAAGCGTGCTGCGGGCCATTCCTTCGAATTCGATCCGGTACTGGTCGCCCAGTTCCTTGGTTGCGTCCCGGATGCTGTCCACCGGCACGCTGAACCATTTGTCGATGCTGCGATTGATCAGTCCGAGACCGAACGCAAACAGGAGGACGGCCGGAACCAGCGTCAGCGAAATGAGCGTCACCAGCAGGCTGGTTTTGAACTTCGAGCCGGGCTTCTGTTGTTTGCGCTCGGTCCATACCTTGAACAACGTGCGGGCAAGAACGAAGCCGAAGACCATCAAAACAAGGAAGACCAGGGTCGACAGCGTGTAGAGCAGGACGATCTGGCTCGCGGAGGAATGACTGACAAGGGGGTTCAGATCGAATGCCTGCTGGACGAAAACAAGGATGGCGAGCATCAGCAGGATGAAACCCGAGATGTACAGCTTTGTGTTCCTTGCCATGACTTTCATGAACTTATGTTAGAGTCTTACTCGATTTGGCGGCTTGTAATCCCACCGGCACTGAGACTAGCCTCCGACCTGCAACATGTCCAGGCTTGGCGAACTTCTAATCAGCGAAAAACTGATCACCCGGGATCAACTTCAGGAGGCCCTCGCCTACCAGAAAGCGCATGGCGGCCGCTTGGGAAGCTGCATGGTGCGGCTCAACTTTGTTTCCGAGGAGAGCCTGACGTCCACTCTTTCCCGGCAGTACGGAATCGCGTCCATCAATCTAACGTATTTCGAGCCGGACGCCGACATTATCAAGGTCATTCCTCGCGACATTGCCTACAAATACCAGGTCGTGCCGCTGAGCCGCGAAAGCACGACGCTGCAGGTGGCCATGAGCGATCCGAACAACGTGGCCGTTCTCGACGAGCTCAAGTTCATTACGAATCTGAACATCGAGCCGCTGGTCGCGGCGGAGTCCCAACTCCGCACGGCGGTCGAGAAAGCCTATGGCACGACGCACGAGGCGGAACTGAAACGCGTCTACCAGAATCTCGGGTCCAACACGGATCCTTCCAACGTCGAGGTGATGGAGGAAGAAGAGGAGGAAGTCGACGTCCAGTCGCTCGAACGCGAATCCGAAGAAGCCCCGATTGTCCGCCTGGTGAACCTCATTCTCCTGGACTCCGTCAAGCGCGGCGCAAGCGACATTCATATCGAGCCGTACGAGCGCGAACTGCGCGTCCGTTTCCGCGTGGACGGCGTGCTGGAGACCGTGATGAATCCGCCGCTGAAACTGCGCGATGCGCTGACGTCGCGGATCAAGATCATGTCGCGGCTGGACATTTCCGAGAAGAGGCTGCCGCAGGACGGCCGCATCAAGATGCGCATGAAGATTTCCGGGAAGATGAAGGAGCTGGATTTCCGCGTGTCGTCGCTTCCAACGCTTTTCGGCGAGAAGGTGGTGCTCCGTCTTCTCGACAAGGAAAACCTGCGGTTCGACATGCGCAAGCTCGGTTTCGAGGCGGAATCGCTTCGCCGCTTCGAGAATGCGATTGCGAAACCGTTCGGGATGGTGCTGGTCACGGGGCCCACCGGGAGTGGAAAGACCAACACGCTCTATTCCGCGATTTCGCAGCTCAACAAGCCGGACACCAACATCATGACGGCCGAAGATCCGGTCGAGTTCAATTTGCCGGGAATCAACCAGGTCAACATGAAAGAGCAGATCGGCCTGAATTTTGCGGCCGCTCTGCGCTCGTTCCTCCGCCAGGATCCCAACATCATTCTGCTCGGCGAAATCCGCGACTTCGAAACGGCGGAGATCGCCATCAAAGCCGCGCTCACCGGCCATCTCGTATTGAGCACGCTTCACACGAACGATGCGCCCGGCACGGTGTCGCGTTTGATGAACATGGGGATCGAGCCCTTCCTGGTGGCCACCTCCGTCAACCTCATCTGTTCGCAGCGTCTGGCGCGCCGCATCTGCAAGGACTGCAAACAGGAGGTGAAGATGCCCCGCCAGGCATTGATCGATATCGGGTACACTCCTGAGGAAGCGGAAACGACGATCATCTACAAAGGGGCGGGTTGCGCCACCTGCAATCAGTCCGGCTACAAGGGCCGCGTCGGCCTCTACGAGGTCATGGAGATGACCGACGAGCTGCGGGAGGCCATCATTCTCGGGGTAACCGGCATGGAGTTGAAACGCAAGGCGCTCTCGTCCGGGATGGTCAGCCTGCGGCGCAGCGGCCTGACCAAGATCAAGGAAGGAATCACCACCATCGAGGAAGTGGTGCGCGAGACCGTGAAGTAAGTTCGGAAGCCGGATTGCGCGGTTCGGATTTTTTTGTTCTCAGAGGCACGTCACACAAATAGAATCCAGCCGTTAACGCCGGCCGCATTCCGAAAACCGGAATGATTTTCGAGGACCGATATGCCGAATTTCAGATTTAAGGGAAGAAATCGACAGGGCGAGATGGTCAGTGGAGAGCGCGTCGCCGACAACCGGCAGGCGCTGGCCATGGCTTTACGGCGCGAACAGATCTTCCTCATGGACGCGGAAGAGAAGAAGGCGAAGGGCGGCCTCCGCAGCATCGAGTTCGGGGGGAATCCGACGCCGAAGGACGTTGCGGTGTTCACGCGTCAGTTTTCGGTCATGATCGATTCGGGCGTGCCGCTCGTGCAGTGCCTGCAGATTCTGGGAGACACGCAGGAGAACAAGAAGTTCAAGGAATGCCTCAACGCCGTCCGCAAGGACGTCGAATCCGGAAATAACCTGGCAGCCGCAATGAAGATGCATCCGAGAGTGTTCGACGATCTCTACACCAACATGGTCGCCGCCGGAGAAGCGGGCGGTATTCTGGACACCATCTTTCAGCGTCTTTCGGTCTACATCGAAAAAGCCGTCAAACTGAAACGCGCCGTTCAATCGGCGATGGTCTATCCGATCGCGGTCGTCATCATCGCGGGCGGCGTCATCACTCTGATTCTGTGGAAGGTGGTCCCGGCATTCACCGAATTGTTCAACAGCATGCAGGTCACGCTGCCGCTGCCGACGCGCATCGTGATCGGCGCAAGCGGTTTCGTCGGGAGCTACGGCCTCTTCATCATCATCGGCTTCGGCGTGCTTGGCGCGGTTTTCCGTTCGTATTACCGAACACCAAAAGGCCGGCATATGGTCGACAAGATTCTGCTGAAGGCGCCGATCTTCGGACCGCTGCTTCGAAAGATTGCCGTGGCCCGATTCACCCGGACCATGGCGACGCTGATCGCCAGCGGCGTGCCGATCCTGGACTGTCTGGATATCACGGCGCACACCTCCGGAAATGCGATCGTCGAGGAAGCGATCCTGACCGTGAAGCGGGCCATCGAAGAGGGCCGCACGATCGTCGAGCCGTTGAAAGCGTCCGGAGTGTTTCCCAACATGGTGGTATCCATGATCGGCGTCGGCGAACAGGCCGGCGCGCTGGAAACGATGCTGACCAAGATCGCGGACTTCTACGAAGAAGAAGTGGACGCGGCGGTCGGCGACCTGATGACCGCGATGGAGCCCGCCATGATCGTGGTTCTCGGTGTCACCGTCGGAGGCATCGTCATCTCGATGTATCTGCCGATC
Source organism: Acidobacteriota bacterium (assembly GCA_023265365.1). Lineage (GTDB taxonomy): Bacteria > Acidobacteriota > Terriglobia > 20CM-2-55-15 > 20CM-2-55-15 > JAHFTY01. The sequence goes on along the minus strand of JAHFTY010000013.1, from coordinate 28,150 downwards.
TTCACTCTGGTCGGCCAGCTCAGCAGCAAGTAGCTGCAAGGCCATGGATCGAAAGAAATGGCTCCTGCGCCTGATTCCTATCCGGGTCATCATCTTCTCCGCCTTCGTCGCGGCACAGCCCGTTTTCGACCTGGTTGTCATTCTGACGGCCGTCTACATTCTTTCTGTCGTCTGGTACATCCTCCTCCGCGTCAGCAAAGGCTACGTCTGGCAGGCCTATGCGCAGATCGCGGTGGATCTGTTGCTGATCACGTGGACCGTGAATCGCACCGGAGGCGTCGACAGCTCGTTCTCCTCGCTCTATTTCCTCGAAATCGTCATGTCCAGCATCCTTCTCGAGCGCCGCGGCGCCTTCGTCGCGGCCACGCTGAGTTCGTTGATCCATTTCGCGCACCTCGATCTGGATTATTTCCAGAAGATCCCGTCGACCGCCCGGACGCGCGCCGACCTGCCGGTCCTGCAGTACATCATCAGCCTCAGCATTTTCGGATTTTGCGCCGTCGCTTACCTTTCAAACCACCTTGCCGAAAGCCTGAGGCGCACGGGCGCCCAATTGGAAAGATCCGCGGGTCAGGTGGCCTTCTTCCGCGCGTTCAGCGACCGGATTGTGGACAGCATGGGCAGCGGCCTGGTCACCACCGATCTTGAGGGAAGGATCTACCTGTTCAATCGAGCTGCCGAAGACATCACCGGTCTGCGTTCCGACGAGGCATTGAGCATGACGGTGTGGCAGGTGTTCCCGGGAATGGTCTCGAAGGTGGAGTCCGCCCGTTTCGAGCTGCCGACAAAGAAACACGACGGGAAGGAAATCTATCTGCGCTTTTCCGTCAGCCCCGTCATGATCGACGAGAAGAACACCGCCGGATACGTCTGGTCCTTCGACGATCTCACCGAACTGCGTCTTCTCGAACGACAAATGCGGCAAAAGGAACAGATGGCGGCCATCGGCGTGATGTCCGCCGGAATCGCGCACGAGATCCGGAATCCGCTCGCTTCGATTTCCGGATCGTTCAATCTTCTTCAATCGGATCTGGCTCTGAACGACGACCAGCGCCGGCTCATGTCGATCATTTCGCGCGAGACGGAGCGGCTGAACAGGATCGTGACCGACTTCCTTCATTATTCGCGGCCACTTTCTCCGAACAGGGAGCCGGTGGACCTGAGACGCCTGATCACGGAAACCGCCAGTCTGATGCGCAACAGTCCGGAACTCAACTCCTCGCATCGCATCGACACGCAACTGGAGTCCGTTCGGATTCGCGTGGATGAAAGCATGATGCGCCAGCTGTTTTATAATCTCGCCTCGAATGCGTTCAAGGCGATGCCCGATGGAGGGACCCTGACCGTTTCCCTCACCGCACACAACGGCGGCGCTCAGATCTGTTTTCAGGATACGGGTGTCGGCCTGAGTGACGACGAGCTGAAAAGGCTTTTCGTTCCGTTCAATTCTTCCTTTCGCAATGGCACCGGGTTAGGGTTGCCGATTGTGTATCAAATCGTGAACGCGCATAACGGCAGTATTGTCGCAAGGTCCAGGAAGGGCGAAGGCACGACGTTCGTCATTAACTTGTAATGCGGGCCAAAATCCTCATTGTCGACGACGTTCTATCGATCCGGGAGCTTCTCGAAATCTTCCTGAAGAAGGAAGGCTACGAGGTGACCAGTTCCCCGGACGCCGAACAAGCGCTCCAGCTTGCAAAGACAGTGGACCTCGATCTCATCATCTCCGACATCAGGATGGCGAACATGACCGGCATTGACCTCCTGCGCGAAGTCCGCGACCAGGGCTTCAACGGCCAGTTCATCCTCCTCACCGCTTACGCCGACGCCGAAACCGCCATTCAGGCGCTGAAGATGGGCGCATACGACTACATCCAGAAGACCGAGAACTTCATCGAGGAACTGAAACTCGTCGTGGCCGGCGCGCTCGAGAACCGTCGCCTCCGGGAAGAGAATACCTATCTCCGGCGGGAGTTCCGCAAACTTCACGGCATGGGCAATCTCATCGGAAAGAGCCAGAAGATGCAGGAACTGTTCAAGATGATCGAGGTCGTCAGTGCGACGGCCAGCACGATTCTGGTCACCGGCGAAAGCGGCACCGGAAAAGAACTCGTCGCCAAAGCAATCCACCTCAACAGCCCTCGCGCGGATTGCCAGTTCGTTTCGGTGAATTGTGGGGCGTTTACCGAGACTCTTCTGGAAAGCGAGTTGTTCGGCTACGTGAAAGGCTCCTTTACCGGAGCCGCGACGAACAAGAAAGGACTGTTCGAAGTCGCGGATAAAGGCACGATCTTCCTCGACGAGATCGGCGAAACCAGTCCCGCCATGCAGGTCAAATTGCTTCGTGTTCTCCAGGAACGCGTGATCCGGAGAGTGGGCGGCACCGAAGAGATTCCCGTCGATGTGCGTATCATCGCGGCCACCAATCGAAATCTGCCCGCCATGGTCGCGGAGGGACAATTCCGCGAAGATCTCTACTATCGAATCAGCGTCATTCCTCTGGAGATTCCGCCGCTGCGGCATCGCCGCGACGACATTCCTCTTTTGGCGAACCACTTCCTGTCCCGATTGAACTCATCGATGGGGCGGGGGATTCGACGGCTGTCCGACGAGGCGCTGAAAAGAATCGAAGCCTACGGCTGGCCGGGCAACGTCCGCGAACTCGAAAACGCCATCGAGCGCGCTTTCATTCTGGAGACTTCCGAAGAGCTTTCCGCCAAGCACCTGCCGGAAAGCGTCGCCGGCTCAAAGCCCCGCACGCCGGTCGCGATCCCGGACGATGGGTTTAGTCTCGAAGACTATGTGGAGTCTCTTCAGAAAAGCTATCTTGAAGAAGCGCTTCGCCGCTCGAACGGTGTACAGGTCAAGGCCGCAGAACTCCTGAAAATGACGTATCGTTCGTTCCGGCACTACATGCAGAAATACAACATCGAGATCTGACTATGACTGAAGTTCAACGCATCGCAGACCTGTTGCAACGCGCCTACGAAGGCCCTTCGTGGCACGGGCCTTCCGTGAAAGAAGCGCTCGAGGGCGTGACCCCCGAAATCGCGTCGCGCCGGATGGGCAGCGCGCACACGATCTGGGAACTGGTTCACCACATCGGCGCGTGGGCCGATATTCCCCGCCGCCGCATTCTCGGCGAAATGTTTCCGATTACGGACGACATTAACTTTCCGCCCATGCCCAAACCGGGTACCGAGGCCTGGCAACGGTCGCTGGACTCGCTTGCGGAGAATCAACGGAAGATCCTGGAGTTGATGCGAGAGCTGTCCGATTCGAGATTGAACGAGCCGGTGATGAAGGACGGTCCCACGATCTACGTTCTGCTTCACGGCGTCGTTCACCATCACATCTATCACGCAGGCCAGATCGTTCTTCTGAAAAAAGCCCAGCCCGGGCAGGTCAACTGATCGCGATCGAGCGGTCTCACGGGCAATTCAACTACAGGGCCAGCGTCGAGAGCAGGCAGCGTCTGGTCAGGAGTCCGGCGTAGGCCGCAATGAACTGTGCGGCTGCGGGTCTCCGGCTGCCGCCTCCGGATTTGCGTTTCAGGGATTCGATCCCGGGGGCTCGCACGAGACTTTGGGCTTCTGCGACGCTTTGAAAGTACGGCCGGAACAACCGGGCTTTCATGAGACTCGACAGCCGGAGGCCGTAATAAGCGAACGATGGATCGATCACACCCGGCGCAACTTTCTTCAAGCCGTGAAAGTGATAGAAGATGACCGGCGCCTCGTCGACCAGGAGTTGGCCGCCGCGTTCGCTCAGGCGATAGTTGCCGAGGTTCCACGCGGCCAGGTTGGCTCCCTTGTGTTCGATGATGTGGCAACCCGGAAAGAGTTTCGGAAACCGGTCGAGATACTTCTGATCGGCAAATCGATCGCCGTCGATGTAGTCGCGGCACCATTCGAGGCAGCGATCCCGCCACCACTCGAGACACGAGAGTCCCCGGCCGTTCCGGCGGAAAGTAAGCCACCCGACGTTGAAGACGCCGTTCTGTTCCATCCACTTGTGTTGCTGCGGGAACCGGTGGGGAGTGATTGCGATCGGGCTCGAACCGATCTCATCGAAGATCGGCTCGGGAGAACCGAAGAAGTAGAGGTCGGCGTCGATGTACGTGATCGTATCGAGGCCAGGATTCTGTTTGAAGAGGTAGAGCGGCAGCGAAGGTGTGCAGGTGAAGTAGTACTCGATCGCACTGCGATTCGCTTTTGCCTCGAGCAGCCTGTCGTCTCCCCGTTCGAAATCTTCCAGCGCGACCGGAATGAGGTCCGGCAACGCCTGCACGGTCAGCGCGCGGTGACATTCCGTGCTCAGGCAAAGGACCCATAATCGCGCGGACGGGCAGTGGTTTTTCAGGGAGCGGAACATGGCCAGTCCGCGGGAGAGGTACCGGTGATCGAAGTAGGTGCAAAACGAGCGGATCATCACGCTGAACGGCGAACGGCATCGATCACGCACTCGACCTCTTCGCCGGTGAGATCCGGGTGAATCGGAATCGACAGGATTTCCCGCGCCTGCTGCTCGGTATTCTCCATGCCGCCGCAGGTTTGAACGCGGTCCCAGTAGGCTTGCTGGAGGTGAACCGGCTGAGGATAGAGAATCGCGGCGCCGACACCGGCTTCTTTCAGCAACGCCTGCAATGAATCCCTCCGGTCACTGCGAACGGTGAATTGATGGAACACGTGGCTCGCCTGCGGTTTCGTCACTGGAAGTCGAAGCGTGGTTGACGAAAACGCCTGTTCATATCGCGATGCGATGTGCCGGCGCCTTCGGTTCTCATCATCGAGGTATCTTAGTTTCACACGAAGAATCGCAGCCTGCATTTCGTCCAGTCGCGAATTCAATCCGGCGGTTTCGCTGATATACCGTGTGCGCCATCCGTACTGCCGAAGCAGTTTCGCCCTTTCCGCGAGCCCCGAGTCGTTGGTCACGATGGCGCCGCCGTCGCCAAGCGCGCCAAGGTTCTTCGTCGGATAGAAGCTGAATGCGGCGATCTGCCCGAAAGTGCCGGTTTTCTGTCCCCCGAATGCGGCGCCGTGCGATTGGGCGCAGTCTTCGACGACGAAGACATTGTGTTCGGCGGCGGCCGCGACGATGTTCACGATATCGGCGGGGTGGCCGTAAAGATGAACCGGAACGATCGCCTTCACACGGCGGCCATGAGTGTTCAGAGCGGCTTCGATGGCCGGCACACTCATCGTGAAAGTCTCGCGATCGACGTCGACCAGAATCGGAGCCGCCCCGGCAAGTTCGATCGCAGCCACCGTGGCGACGGCCGTATGTGAAACCGTGATCACAAAGTCGCCCGGACCCACCCCGCAGGCTCTCAGAGCCAGTTGGACCGCCTCGGTCCCGCTCCCGACGCCAATGCCGTGCGCCAGGCCGAGGTATGCGGCGAACTCGCGTTCGAATTCAGCGACTTCTTCGCCGAGGATGTACCACCCTCCGTCCATGACCCGGTGCACGGCCTCGTCGATTTCGGCTTTGTGGGCGAGATAGTTTCGTTTCGGATCGGCAGGGAGAATCATCAGAGATAGTTCTTCAGGTGAAGCCGATAGTATTCAATCGACCGCTTTAACGCCTCAGCCAACGAGACCTGAGGTTTCCATCCCAGGACCGACTGGATACGGGTGAAATCCGCGTAATAGTCGCCGATGTCGATCGGTTTCCGGTCGGGAGGATAGTCGCGCACGGTGAACTCCCCGCCGCCGTTGACCTGCACGACCAATTCGGCCAGGTCGCGGAGGCTGATCACCTGATCTCCACCCAGGTTGAAGATCTGTCCATTCGCGGCCTCGTTCCCGGCCGCCAGCAGAAACGCTTCAACGGCGTCATCCACAAACGTGAAGTCGCGAAGCTGGTCACCGCCCCACACCTCAAAGGGTTTACCTTCGACCAAAAGCCGCACCCAGATCCCAAGGAACGTCTGGCGCGCATCCTTCACGCGCATGCGGGGACCGATCGTGTTGGTCAGCCGGAGCGCGCACGCCCGGATTCCATAAACGTTGTTATAAAGAATGTGGAACCACTCTCCCGCCATTTTGTTCACGCCGTTGACGTCGGCCGGCCGCAGGAGATGTTTTTCGTCGACGGGCAGATAGTCCGGCTTGCCGTACAACTGGCGGGTGCTCGCAAAGATGATTTTGATTCCCGGATTGCATTTGCGGCACGCCTCCAGAATCGAGAGCTGGGCCCGGCAGTTGATTTCAAGATCGGTGTACGGATCGCGCATGGAGTCCATGTGGCTCGTCTGGCCCGCAAGATTGAACAGGAAATCCTGGCCCTGAACGAGGTGCTGCATGCTGTATTCGTCGCGTACGTCGGAAATGTTGACGCGGACTCTGTCCTGAACCCCGGCCACGTTGAACATGTTGCCGCCATACTCTGGAACCAGGCTGTCCACCAGCACGACATTCGCTCCCATGCCGGCGAGCCGATGGGCCAGCGCCGATCCGATAAATCCAAGGCCGCCCGTCACCAGGATGCGCTTGCCTTGAAAGTGCCGGTGCATAAGGTTCGTTTCAGTTTGGTCGAACACGACTGGTCTCGCTCATCTTGTTCCCGATCATCGTACGGAAACACTAACACAATTGGCGACAGCGCCCTTCCATGCGCCGCCCAGGGCCTGCCATGTCAGCGGAGCCCCGGCCGCCGTACAGCGCGCGGCGAGTTCTTCTCTCGGGCGTTTGAGGATCGAAAGGTCGGTCGCGTCGACGTTGTTGACGATGGCGCCCGCGCCCGACCGCGCGACGAGTTCGGAGTAATCTCCCACGTGAGGCGTGATCAGGACCGGAAGTCCGCAGTTAAGATACTCCGCAAATTTTACCGGCGAAGAGGTCTGAATATTCGGCGTCGACCGGAGCAGAAGGAAGCCCGCGTCGGACGCGTTGAGAAGGGCCGGCACATCCCGGTGCTCTGCGCTCAGGACGTTGAAATCTTTTCGGGCCAGCCTGGCTTCGAGATACTCCTGAGCCCGGACGACTTCGTTTGTCACCACCATGAGGTGGGCGTCCGGAAACGTGTGGCGGATTTCGGCGAAGGTCCTCATCAGGAAGTCCGGCTCGTACCATTCGAAAAAACTACCCAGATGGGCGCAGACGAAGCGGCCGTCCAGTTTCAGCCGTTGCCGGGTTTGCCTGCGAAGTTCGGCGTCCCATCGAAAAAGGCGCGAGTCCGCCGCGCAGGGAATCACGGAGATCTTTGAGTCCTGGATTTTGTAACGATCTTTGATGTAGTCCGCAAGCCTGCCGGACACCGTGACGATGTGATCGGCGCGCCTGACGGTCCATGCTTCCAGACTCTCCAGGGCTCGCCGCGAGGTGTCTCCGCCTTTTCCCAGGAAGACGTACTCTTCGGGGATCCGGCCGTGGTAGTCCAGGATCACGCGGTAGTGGTGCAGACCCCTTGCCGAGATTGCGAGTGCGGCCGAGTAGAGGTTATGGGCGTGGACAAGCCGGATGGGCTTCTGGCGCGCAAGCCTTGCCGCTTCGGGATAGAAACGGAGCATGGCGGCCCGGGGGATTGCGCGGAAAGGGACGTCGATCCTGGCGTTCCGGGTGAATTCTTCGGGATGCCGGTCGAACAACAGCAGGAAAGGGTTTTCGTCCAGGTGTTCGAGTTCTCCAAGCACTCGAGTTTTGTACCCGGACCCGCGTGAAAGATCCCCGTAGGAGAGAACCAGGTCCCATGTTTTGGCTGTGTCGATCAATCTGGTCCTTGGGTCGGCGGAGTCACGAATCCGGGCAATCAGTTCTCAATCAGCGACAGGATCCGGCCGGCGGCGTCCTTTCCGCTCAGAATCGAATCCTCCATCGAATAGTAATCCCATTTCCCGTAACGTCCGGCGGAGAAGATGCGGCGCGATTCCAGGTAATCGAGGAGTCCCTGGAGGCATTTCTGGCGGTGTTCGTCGAAGACGACATAGGCGTGTTGGATGTCGAGAACGACGCGGGTCAGAAGGCGGTCGCCCTTTCGAAGAATGCCGCACTTTTCCAGACCCTCGATCGATTTCGCGGTCGCCTCCTCGATGTTCAGTTGGCGCCCGGGTTGATGCGTGATCTCGATATACATCGAACTGGCGCCTGCCGGCGCGACAGCGTCCGAGAAATTCATCGGGAAGCCGACGCGCGAGAAGATGAATTCGTCCTCGGGAAAGTAAAGCCAGTGCTGATCGTGGATCTTCGGCCGATCGATGCCCAGGTTGATGTTCAGCACGGATATCGCGCGGAGTTTCCGCGCGTCGATGCGAAGGCTGTCCGGAGTGTCCTTCAGCATTCCGAAAATCGACGGCAGCGGGAGCGTCGAAATAAGGTAATCGTAGGATTCTTCGCGGCCGCTGGAAAGGTGCACGACGTTCTTTTTCGGGTCAACCGAAACCACATGCTCGTTCCGGAATATTCTCCTGACCGGTTTTGCGAGCGCCCGCGGCAGACAGTCGATGCCGCCGGTCTTCGGGTAGATGAATTTGGGGTTATATCCCATTCCTTTGTTCGTCAAACCGAGCGCCCCATTCACCACTTCTTCGAGTTTCGGTTTTGGAATCGACCAACTGACCCAGTCCGACGTGATCGTCCGCAGATCCTGCTTCCAGAATTTTTCGTTGTAGGGAAGCATGAAGTGTTTCGCGATACCGGCTCCGAAAGTCTGGAGGGTCCAGTCGTGAAAATTCTTCGGGCCGCCATTGGCGCCGGCCTTCAGGCTCTCGACAAACCCGAGAATGCACTCCTTCACGACTTCGGGCGGCAATCCATAGGTATTGGCCTGGAAAGGATACGGCGTCGTGGTCGACTTTGAATATATGGCGGCGAGCCGCTCGTGGGCGTTGAAGGCGTCCGGGAGTATTCGAGCGACAAGATCCTTCGTGTACGGATTCTTGAGATGGATCAAATGGCCGGTGCAGTCGAATGTAAAGCCGTCCTGTGTGAACGAACGGCAGAGACCCCCCAGCGCTTCTTCTTTTTCGAAAACGACCGGGTCGAACTCGGCCAGATGATGGCCGGCGCTCAGTCCCGCAAGGCCGCCGCCGATGATGACGACTTTTTTCACGAGCGCATGTCCACTTTCATCAGCAGGTATGCGGAAACGCCCGCAAGCGACACGGTTCCTCCGAGCGTTCCGACAGCCCACTCCATCGGAATCTGCGTGATCAGGAGCGCCACTCCGGCCAGGAGGACGCCGGCGATGTAGGTCACGACTGCGGTCTCGCGGACGGAAAGTTTGCAGCGTCGCAGCCGGAGGGCGAAATGATCGGGGCTGCCCTTCATTACCGGGATGCCCATGTTCCATCGGATCAACATCACCAGGCCCAGATCGAACAACGGAATGCCGAGAATCAAAACCGGAGAAATCACCGCCAGCAGATTCACTCGAGTGTAGCCCGCATTCATCGAGAGCGCGGCGAGCATGAAGCCGATGAAGAGGCTTCCGGCATCGCCGAGAAAGATCTTTGCGGGATGAAAATTATGCCGCAGGAATCCCAGCGTGGCCCCGGCGAGCACCAGGGACAGGAACGCCTGCGAGTCTCGCCCGGCCATGAGGTTTACAATGGCGATGGCGAGAGCCGCAATGGTGGCGACGCCGGAGGCGAGACCGTCCATGATGTCGATGATGTTCATGGCGTTCGTCACCGCGAGGATCCACAGCACCGTGAGGGGGATGGCCACATAGAGAGGCAGGAACTCCAGCTTGATGAACGTACCCGACTTCACCAGAACCAGCGCCGCGAGTGTCTGTCCGAGAAGTTTTTGAAGAGGAGTCAGCACCCCGAAATCGTCGATCAGCCCGACCATCAACGCGATGCTTCCGGAAAGAAGCAGGCCGAGCGTGGCTTGGTCGAACTCGGTGAGCACGCCGACGGTCATCAGGAAACCGAGGAAGACGGCGACGCCGCCAAAGTAGGGAACGGCGTTTTCATGTTTCTTCAGTTTGCGGTCGGGAGCGTCGAGAATGCCGAGTTGGAGGGCGGCCTTCCGCATGAGCGGCGTCCAGTAAAGGGCGAAAACGAAACTCATCATGAAGGCGGCGCCATACTTGATCATGCCTGTCGCAGACACTCCCTGTAGGCAGCTTCGAGGTTCGCAACCGAAGTACTGATGTCGAACTCCATCACGCGTGACTTTCCCCGCCGTCCCATCTCCTTCCGAAGCGCCGGATCGGCGATGAGCTTAAGCACGGAGCGGGCCATTCCTTCGATATCGTGCGGCTGGTGAAGGAATCCGCTCTCGCCGTCAACGATGGCTTCGCGGGCTCCGTCGACGTTAGTCGCGACGATGGGAAGCTCCGCCGCCATGGCCTCGGAGAAAACGCACGGTAAACCTTCCCATAAGGACGTCAGAACAACAATATCGAGATTGCGGTAAACCTCCGGCATTTCGTCTTCGTTTTTCCACCCCAGCAGCGTGACGCGATCCGCGATGCCAAGCTCCCGGATTCTCTCTTCCACCGCGGGCCTCAGCTCGCCGTCGCCCGCCATGACGAAGTGCACGTCGCTGCGCTCCCGGGCCACCCGGGCAGCGACGTCCACAAAGTCCGCCGGCGACTTCTGCGGTTTCAAACACGCGATCATCCCCACGACGATCCGGTCTTCCGGAATCCCCCAGTCTCTCAGCCGGTTGCGGCGCGGGCCGGGCTGGATGAACTGGTCCACCGAAATTGCATCGCGGCAAAGTATCCAGTCGCCGCGCCGGAAGACCCCGCTTTTTTCGCCTTTTTCGGCGTTGGCGTAGGAGACGACAACCAACTTGGTGGTCACTTTCGTGGTGATTTTCTCGATCCAGACGTAAATAGCGCGGACCATCGGCCGTTGAAAGTCATTGAATCCGAACCCGTGAGCCGTATGGAAAATGAAGGGAACACCCGCCAGCTTTGCCGCCCATCGTCCGAGAATTCCCGCTTTCGAGCTGTGGGTATGGACCAGGTCCGGCCGTTCCCGCCGGAACAAACGCCAAAGGGACAGAAACGCTTTCGCGTCGTCGACGGGACGAACTTCGCGGATCAGCGAAGCCAGCCAGACTCTGGAAAGATCGGGAATCCGGTTCGCCCAGTCCACCAGCAGACCCTCGGGCCCCGTGACCAGCGCGAGATCGTAGCGATCGCGCGGCAACCGCTCAAGCGTCATGAGCGTGACCTTCTGCGCGCCCCCGAGCTCCAGCTTTGTGATGACGTGGATGATTTTCGCTTTTGCCATTCGATTCTGGGTGTCAGTGGTGCCTGACACCGAATTGCGGACTAAATCGATCGGGCCCGGGGCCCGACAATCTCCTGAGACCGCCGCGCCCGGATGCGATCGGGGATTCGTCCGATCAACCAGAACAAGTCGCCCTGAAGCAAATAACACAGGGTCCTGTGAGCGCGGGCGTAGTTTCTCGCGCAAACCGCCTGCACCGAGCCGAAGGGGTAGCGGAGATGTTTCGTCCTCAGGCGCGCCAGTTCGCTTTCGCAACGCTCGAACTGTGTCGACGATTTCGACGCCGGATGAATGCGGAAACTCGCAACGGCTTTCCTCACATGCCGGAAGCGCGCGCCCTTCAGGACGAACCTTGTGAACAACTCGGTGTCGAACGCGAACGAGAAACTCGGATCGATCCCGCCGGACTCCTCGTAAATGCTTCTGCCCCAGAACGTGGCGGGTTGCTGCAGATCGAACCCGCCATACAGATAGCCGGCCGGAACAAACGGAGTCTGCCGGCGTTCTCCGAGCTTCTCTCCGCGAGTATCGATCCAACAGGTGTCGCCGTAAACGACGTCGGCCTTCGATTCCAGGAAGACCCGCGCCACCGTGTGCAGGGCGCCGGGAAGGTAGAGGTCGTCCGAGTTCAGATAGGCGTAAATGGACCCGGTCGAATGCTGGAATCCCTTTGCCAGCGCATCCGACTGTCCGGAGTCTCTTTGCGAAACCCAGCAGGCGAGCTGTTTCTCGTATCGCCGAATGATGTCGATGGAGCCATCGGTCGACCCGCCGTCCATGACGATGTATTCGAGATTGGGGTACCCCTGATCGAGCACGGATCGCATCGTCTGTTCCAGGAATGACGCCTGGTTGAAGCTGGGTGTGACGACTGAAATGCGCGGCCAGTTCATCGGACCAGCCGCCGGATCTGCTCCCTGCTGACCACTCCGAACGCCAGCAGCAGCACGGGATAGACAGCGACCAGAACGAGCCGCAGCGGAATCGAGGGCGAGGCGGAAGCCGGAAGGTACAAAGCGAGAGCGACAATCAGCGCGATTCCCATACGTCGATAGTCGTAGGGTACGGGATAGACCCGCCTGGACAATAAAAAAACGATCGCATTCAACACCAGGTTGCCTCCGAGCGATGCCAATGCGGCGCCGATCACGCCGAAGACGGGCACGAGCCAGAAATTCAATCCGATGCTGATCGCCGCGGAGATCAGGACCAGGATCATCAGCCAGGAGGTTCTTTCCTTCAACATGACCGGATACACAATCAATTGCCAGAACGCGGTCAGGGCCTGCGTCAGCGCGAGGATCGGCACGATTCGAGCCGAATCGTGGAACCGCGGCTGCGTCAACAGGCGAATCGCAGGGCCCGAGAAAACGGCCACGGCCAGGGTGAAGCCGGCCGCCGCCGCAATATAGAGGACGCCGAATCGGGCAAGGACCGCCTTGCCGCCGGGCATCTTCACCGTTTCGTAAAACAGGGGAGCGAATGCCAGGCCGACACCGGACAAAAGGTAGGTGAGGATCATCGAGAACTGGCTGGCCAGATTGAAGAGGCCCAGTTGGTCCAGGCTGATGAGCCTCTCGATGAAGATTCGATTCGACGTGTCCATGGCCCAACCACCCAGGGCGCAGACGAGTAGAGGCAAACTGAAAGCCAGGCACAACTTCAGCATGTTTCGAACGATCTTCAGCTCAATGTGACGCCGGATCAGCACAAGGTAGGCGCCAGCCGCCGCGCCGGCCCCGATCAACTGGCCGAGCAGAGCGCCATACGCGCCCATCCGAAGATAAATCACAAAGAACAGCGTGAATCCGGCGTTCAGGGCGAATGTGCTCATCGCAAACAGACGGTGCATGCCGGGACGCTGCTGCATCTGCAGCATGGCAAGCGGAAGAATGCCGATCGTATTACAGAGCGCGATCCAGGTTCCGACCCGCAGGTACGGCTCGAACCGGACCTCCCGGTAGATGTGATTGAGCAGCGCCGGTCCCAGGATATTCAGCAGCACGACGAGGAGCGACGCCCACGCCAGAGTGAAGAGCATCAGCGTGCCCGTGAACTGGCGGCGTTTGTTCTCGTCGTCGAAATCGCCGTAGAAACGCATCATCGCGACGTTCAGATTCAACTGAAGGATGAGTCCCAGAAAAAGCGTGAACGGAGTGACGCTCCCGAGAATGCCGTATTCGCGGGGCGACATGTAGTGGGTCAGCAGGGGAAGCAGGAAGAAATTGGCTGCGCGGATGAGGATGTCGCCGGTGGCATAGATCGCGGCTGCCTTCGGCAGCTTTCGTATAGGACTCGTCATTGAAACTTGGCTTCATGCTAGCATGCCGTCGATGAGCCCGCTGATCCTGTTTCTGCTCGTGTGATCCTCTGGGGCTTCTATAGGAGGACCGGCCGTTTGAAAGCAAAGAAAATTATCTGCACGCTGGGTCCCGCTTCCTTGAATGAAACGGTGATTCGGCGTCTCGAGGAACTGGGCGTCGATCTTTTTCGGCTGAACCTGTCGCACACCGATTTGGCCGACCTCCCGCGATTCGTGGATCTGATGCGCACCCATTCGAAGGTCCCCGTATGTTTCGATACACAGGGCGCGCAGCTCCGCACCGCCACGTTCGCAAAGAAGAGCGCGATTCTGAAACAGGATTCCGAGGTCCGTCTCGCCGGGGAATCGGAAACCGGAGATGAATTCACGATTCCTCTGTGGCCCGGGAGCGTCCTGAGTCAACTGGCGCCGGGCGATCTGATCGGTTTGGATTTCGATACCGCGCTGGTTCAGGTGATTCAAACCGGCGAGACGACGCTGGCACGCGTGTTGAGCGGAGGCCGGATCGGGACGAACAAAGCGGCTGCGATCGACCGGCCGGTGGCGCTGGCGCCCCTGACACCGGTTGACGAGCAGGCCATGCGGATCGCGCAGGAACTGAACATCGATTGCATCGCGCTGTCTTTCGCCAACCGGCGCAGCGACGTCGAACTCGTGCGCGTGAAGAGCGGCGGCAGGATTCCGGTCATCGCGAAAATCGAGAGCCGTGCCGGCCTGAGCAACCTGGATGAGATTCTCGAGATCGCGGATGGGATCCTGATCGATCGGGGGGACCTGTCGCGCGAAGTCCCGCTGCCCAAGCTGCCGTTCATTCAGAAAGAAATCATTCAGCGTGCGAATCGCCGCCGCGTTCCGGTGTACGTCGCGACCAACCTCCTGGAGTCGATGGTTGTGAGCGCGCGGCCGACTCGTGCCGAAGTGAACGATGTGATGAACACGTTGATCGACGGCGCGGACGGGCTGGTGCTTGCGGCTGAAACCGCCATCGGAAAACATCCGGTCGAATGTGTCAGCCTGATTCGATCCCTGATTGCGGAATACCAGCGCCAGTGGGCGGCGCCCATGCCGCTGGCAGGGCCGCCATCGCGTCAACTGGTGGACGAGGTCTCGACGGATCTGGTCAATCGGATCATTCCGTCGCCTTCGAAGGACGACCTCGTCCAGTTGCGGAAGCTTGAACTTTCAGAGACGGCGATGATGGACGTCCGGCAGATCGGCGTCGGGACGTTTTCGCCGCTGCAGGGTTTCATGAATCGCGAAACGTTGGAAAGCGTTCTGCAGGATTACCGGATTCCAGGGGGCGGAGTGTGGACGATGCCGGTCGTCCTTCAACTCGGGTCTTCCGATCCGAAGGACTTCGCTTCGGGACAGACGCTCGCGCTCTCGAACAAAGGAGTCGTCGCCGCATTGATGACGGTCGACGAGGTGTTTCAGTACGACCTTTCGACGCTCGCCCGCAAATGGTTCGGCACGGACGATCCTGCGCACCCCGGCGTCGCTGCGCTGAACTCGAGGACCGGTACGTTTCTCGCCGGAAAGGTGGATCTGCTCGAAGACAGCTGGCTCGCCAACCGGGGCTCGTTCGAATTCACGCCGGCGCAGTCGCGCCAGGTGTTCGAGCATCGCGGCTGGCGCAAGGTCGTCGGTTTCCATACGCGGAACGTTGCGCATCGAGCGCATGAGTATCTGCAGATTCGGGCCATGACGAAATACAACTGCGACGGAGTCTTGATTCTTCCTGTCTTTGGTCCGAAGAAGAAGGGCGACTTCACCGGTCCCGTGGTGATGAAGAGCTACCAAACGCTGCTGCGCCACTACGAAGCTCCGGGCCGCGCGGTTCTCGGAAGCCTCATGACCTATTCCCGGTATGCGGGGCCGCGCGAGGCGATCTTCACAGCGTTGTGTCACAGGAATTTCGGTTGCAGCCACTTCATCATCGGACGGGATCACACCGGAGTCGGTTCGTTTTATCCACCCGATGGCGCAGCCCGGCTTGCGGAAAAACTCGGAAACCTGGGAATTGAACCGGTGTTTTTCAATGAGGTCTACTATTGCGAAGCATGCGGAACGCACCGGGAGCAATGCGCGCACGGCGCGGACGGAGCGGCGCGCATCAGTGGAACCAAGTCGCGCGAAATGCTCTCGAAAGGGGAGCTGCCGCCGTCATGGTACATGCGGGACGAAGTGTCGCGGCTGATCCTCGACGAGATCCGGAGCGGCATGGAGGTCTTCGTCGGTGGGTAAAGTGGCCTGGCTCACCGGACTGTCGGGTTCCGGAAAGTCCACCATCGCAAACCGGGCGAAAGAACTTCTGGAAGGCCGCGGTTGCCGCGTCCTGGTGCTGGACGGGGACGAGATCCGCTCCCGCATGAACGGGGCTCTGGGCTTTTCGCCTGACGACATCCGCGAGAATAACCGGCGCATCGTCGATCTGTGCCGCCGGTCCCTGGGAGACTACGACGTGATTCTTGTTCCCGTCATCGCGCCCTTCCGCGATTCGCGCGCTCACGCGCGCGCGGCCCTGGGCGCCGCGATGCTTGAAGTATACGTGCGGGCGAGTCTCCACGAAGTGGCGCGCCGCGACACGAAGGGCCTTTACGCCGGAGCGCGGAGCGGCGAACTGCAAGGTGTGATCGGTATCGCTCCTGAAGTTCCTTATGAAATACCCGCGGCCCCTGACCTCGTGCTGGACACGGAGGCATTCGACGCCGAGACGTGCGCCCGGGAACTGGTGAAAGCCCTGGTGCCCGCATGAAGGCGGACGTCGTTCTTATCGCCGATTACGGCCGCTCGGGCCAGGGCTGGCTGAGCTACATGCTCTGCTACATCCTGAACGCGTCGTATATCGAGCCCTACCTGGTTCTCGGTGGAGAAGCGTTCAGCAACGACGAGCGCGTTCGGAACCTGGTGAACGGGAGGCTGCCGGGCCGCGAGCAAACGCGGTATTCGCTTGTCATCAAGACCCACAACTACCCTTCGCCGAAGCACGACCTCACGGACAAGATCGTTCTCCTGGTTCGCGATCCAAGAGACGTGTCGGTCGGGATGTTTTACCTGAACCAACGAAGGATTCGCGAAGGGAATCCCGCGTCACTGAAAATCCGGATCGCCCAGAACATTCAGCGATCCAGGATACTGAACCTGCTGTTCGTCTGCCGGATGTGGGCAAAATACTTCCACGCGTGGAAGGCTATTCCGCATCACCTCGTCCGCTACGAAGACCTCTCCCGCGATCCCGCCGGTGTCCTGCGCGGAATCCTGGATTACCTGGAAGTGGACGCGCCGCAGTCCTTGATTGAAGAGTCCGTGAGCCAGTTCACGTTCGAGCGGATGAGCGGACGCCAAAAGGGAGCGGAAGACAACGCAAACTTCGATTTTCGTAAGGGAATCGTCGGAGATCACAAGAACGCCTATTCGCCGTTCCAACTCCACCTCTGCTCACGGCTCTTCCGCGATCGAATCCTTCCGGCCGGCTACGACCTGGACCGTTAGTGGGCGCGATGATCCTCAGCACCCGCGCGAGGCGATCGCCTGGAAAGGCCACTCCGCGTCGAACGGCAGAATGCCGGCGCCCGCGTAGAAATAGAGATTGTGGCGCTTGACGCCTCCCAGCGAGGGTTTGGCAGGCCAGACGCTTTCGAATACGCGAACGTGCTCGAAGTATTTCGACAGGAACGCGGCAAGCGCGGCAGCGGACGGAAACTCGTACTCGTGGTGTGAAAGCTGGAGTTCTCCGGTTTCGTAGGCGGCCACTGTATATCCGGCGACCATTCCACCGGGTTTCAATCTCCGGCGGATCGATGTGAGGATCGCGCTCATTTCCTGTTCGGTGAAGTGTTCGATCGCCCCGTTCCAGATGACCGTGTCAAACGAACCGTCGGGAATCCCGGCGCGAACGTCGCAGACCGTGTAGGTGATGTTTGGCGCGGAGTGATACTGCCGCGCAAAAGCAATCGCGCTGGAATCGAAGTCAACGGCGATGACGTGGCTCGCTCGTCCGCTGTGGAACATGTGGGTGTAATAGCCGTCGCCGCAGCAGAGGTCGAGTACGTGTGCTCCTTCGGGAATCGCAAAGACGCTGACGACGCCTCGTTCCGCCATGAACGGCTGCTGCAGCCGCTCCCAGAGGGAATACATGGTGGTGTTCTGATCGTGCCATTCCGGTGATGGCGGAAGTCCCCACTGCGCGCGAAACAGGAGCAAATGAACGAAGCTTGCGAAACGACGGGAGAGGCATGCCGCCCACCGCAATGGCGCCAGAACCCGTTCCTTGCCGGCGATGGCGTTACAGATCAATGCGATTCGGCGCAACATGAAGATGGCGAGAATAAGGGAAAGGCGCGGACCGCGCAATCTGGAATTCTCGGCGCGCCGCTTTACGCGGATGCTTCACCCGGCTCAGAAAGTGGCGCAGGACGAGAAAACAACTCAGATGTCTCCTCGTTGAGGCACTGCTGTCCCAATGAAGCGAAATCGAGGACAAGGGTTTTCCCCTCCTCGACGAGGAGGGGTGGCGCGAAGCGCCGGGGTGGTGCTTTCAAGAAATTGATTTTTATTGGTCGAACCACCCCGCCGCTTCGCGGCACCCCGCCTTGGCCAAGGCGGGGAAAAAGAGTCTCTATCCTGCGACTCCACGGTTTCATGCAAAGAACCACGCCTTCAACACAATTTTCGCGGGGTGGTGGGGAGTTTCGGACACTACATTCGAGAGTTGGAGTACCACTCGATCGTCTGGCGTAGACCCTCTTCAAAGCGAATCTTTGCGCGGAACCCGAAAAGCGATTCCGCCTTGCTCACGTCCAGGCAGCGGCGCGGCTGTCCGTCGGGTTGGGAGGCGTCCCAGACGATGCGTCCCCGGAAGCCGGTCAGGCGGGCGATCGAATCCGCCAGATCGCGAATCGAGATTTCCATGCCCGACCCCAGATTCACCGGGTCGCTGGAATTGTAGTGTTCGGTGGCGAGCAGGATGCCTTCGGCCACATCGTCGACATGGATGAATTCACGGGTCGGGGTGCCGGTGCCCCACAGAACGATTTCATCTTTGCCGCCCCGGGTTGCGTCGACGCACTTTGTGATGATCGCGGGAATGGCGTGCGAGGTCGCGGGATCGAAATTATCGCCGGGGCCGTAGAGGTTCACGGGAAGGAGAAAGATGGAATTGAATCCGTACTGTTCGCGGTAGGACCGCGACTGGACCAGCATCATCTTTTTCGCCAGGCCATACGGCGCATTGGTTTCCTCAGGGTATCCGTTCCATAGATCCTCTTCCTTGAAGGGGACCGGGGTGAGTTTCGGGTACGCGCAGATGGTGCCGATCGCGACAAACTTCTCGATGCTGCGCTGCCGGCCGACTTCCATGAGTTGCGCGCCCATCATCAGGTTGTTGTAGAAGAACCTGCCCGGATTTGCGCGGTTTGCGCCGATCCCGCCGACCTGGGCGGCGAGGTGAATCACGATGTCCGGTTCGGCGTCCGCATAGGCGCGAACGACATTGTCGAAGTGCACCAGATCGTAGTCCCTCTGTCGCGGCACAACGATGCGGGTTGCCCCGCGTTCCCTCATTTTGACAAGGATGCGTGAGCCGAGAAAGCCGGAGCCGCCAGTGACGAGGAAGCGTCTATCTTTCCAGAACTTCATGGTTTCTTGTGCGGCGGTCCAGGAGGCCGGATTCCAGTTCGAGGTCCGAATCGACCATCATTCGCGCCAGATCCTGGAATCGAACTTTCGGTTTCCATCCGAAAGCCTTCCGCGCTTTCGAGGAGTCGCCCAGCAGGGCGTCGACTTCGGTGGGCCGGCAATAGCGGGGATCGATTTCCACGTACTCCTTCCAGTCCAGACTCAGGTGCCCAAACGCTTCATCCAGGAACTCGCGAACCGAATGCGTCTCGCCGGTCGCAATCACATAATCGTCCGCCTTGTCCTGCTGCATCATGGTCCACATCGCTTCGACGTAATCGCCCGCATAACCCCAGTCGCGCCTTGCGTCGAGATTTCCGAGAAACAGCTTGGTCTGAAGTCCCAGCTTGATGCGTGCGGCCGCCCTGGTGATCTTGCGCGTGACGAACGTCTCGCCGCGCCGCGGGGATTCATGGTTGAAGAGAATGCCGTTGCAGGCGAACAAACCGTACCCGTCCCGGTAGTTCACCGTCATCCAGTGCGCATACACCTTGGCGGCCGCATAAGGACTTCGGGGATGAAACGGTGTCTGTTCATTCTGCGGGGGAGGCGTGCTGCCGAACATTTCGCTGCTCGATGCGTTGTAGAACCTGGTGGTGACGCCCGTCTCGCGGATGGCTTCGAGAAGGCGCACGGTTCCCAGTCCTGTGATTTCGCCCGTGTACTCCGGAACATCGAAGCTCACGCGGACGTGGCTTTGAGCTCCGAGATGATAGATTTCGTCCGGCTGCACGGTCCGGATGATCTTGTTCAGGGAACTGGCGTCGTTGAGATCGCCGAAGACGAGTTTCAGTTTCGGATCCGGATCGTGAGGGTCCTGGTAAATGTGATCGATGCGTCCGGTATTGAAGCTGCTCGATCTCCGGATGATCCCAAACACCCGGTAGCTTTTGGCGAGCAGGAGTTCGGTGAGATACGAGCCGTCCTGTCCGGTGATGCCCGTGATCAGTGCCTTTTTCATCGCAGTCATTGTATGCGTTGGCCCATGAGCTGGGCAATCGAATGGACATACGCGCTGGTCGGATACAGGCTCTGTGCGATGCGGATCTGTTCCAGCGCCTCGCTCATCCGGTTCGCCGACGACAGGCTCAGTCCATACCCGATGTGCGATCCCGACTTTTCAGGACTCAGCCCGACCGCCGTGCGGAACGCGGCGGTGGCCTCGGCCAGATAGTCGGGTTTTTTGGTCTGGTGGTAAAGATTGAGCAGGATCTCTCCGGCGTCGTGGTGCAGGCTTGAATTGATCGGGCAGATGCGCCGCGCGACGGCAAGAGTGTCCACTGCCGTACCCAGCTTCTTGTTTTCGTACTCGATCTGCGCCCGGTGCTGGAGTTCCGACGCGATACACGAAACGCCGGAGAACGCCACAACCAGTACGGCGAAGGCAACGGCGATCCCGACCGCCGGTTTCGATGGAGCTGCCGCGCCGGTTTGCTCCCGCGCGAAGTACGACCCGATCAAAACGGCGCCGAGCGCGCCGACACTGGGAAAGTAGACGTCGATGTCCACCATGTTATGCGCGGCCCAGACGGCGAGGGCCAGAAGCAGATGGAATTTCGGATTTCGAAGTTCGGATTTCGGATGTCGAGAAGCGGTTCGGACCAGCACGAAGGCGACCGCAATGAGAAGCGGGATGCCGAGTTCGGACATCAGCTGGAGCGGCGTGTTGTGGACATACTGCGTTTCGTTCGCCGCCGGCTGCATGTATTCCGGATAGACCACGCCAAAGGTGTTCAGTCCTGTTCCGAGCGGCCTCACCGAGAAAATGTTCCAGGCGGAAACCCAGTTCTTGAAGCGCAGTCCCAACGGGTTCGAACCTTCGATCGCTCCGCGGCGGCCGGAATAAAAGAAAATTCCCGCGAGGATCAGCGTCACCGCCACGATGGGCACAACGCGGTTCCAGAACATCCGCCGGTGGCAAACCCAGGCATACGAGACCGCCAGCACGAAGAGGCCGAGCAGAAAACCGAATGACCGTGTCAGAAAGCCCGCCGCCAGAAGCATGACTGCACTGACCGCCAGAAGCGCGTCGAGCCGCCGGCTTCGTCTCCAGAGAATCGCGTGGAAGGGAAGCGCGCATACCAGGAATCCCCACAGCGTGCCCGGCAGTGCCAGCGTCGAATAAACCCTTCGCGTGGCGATGATGTTCAGGGCAGGGGTTTTCACAATCTCATCGGAGCCGGCGTAGAAGATGTACGAGTACACCTGGTCGAAACCCCAGAAGTACTGGTAGAGGCCATAGCCCGAAACGATCAACGACAACGCCACCATTGCGCCGGCAAGTTGCTTTTCGAGGCCCGCACTCGAATACATAAAGAAACCGATCAGGCAGTAATAGGCCCAGATCGATGCGAGAGTGTCGAGCGAGCGGTACAGGTCAACGGATACGAACAGACTGTGAAGCATCAACAGGCCGAAAATCCATCCTCCGATACCCAGAAAACGCGCGGGGATCCGGCGCTCCGAGATCGCGATGGCGAACGCAAACGTGGCGCTGAGGACAACGGCAAGCTTGCCGTTGGGATAGGCCTCGGGCGGGAGGAGCATCGCAAAGAACAATGACGAAAACGCCAGCATGGTGACGATGGGTTTGTTCTTCATGGGGTGCGGACCGGCCTTCCCAGGAGCATGGCCTCGTAGGTTTCTTTGACAGGGACATCGCGATACCGAATCACGATAGCAAGTCCCCTCTGCCGGTAGTCGTCGCTCGCGGCCGCATTGCCGCGTTCCCGGCACCAGTCGGACATTCTCAAATAGGCCGGTACATAATTCGGCTCCAGAGCGATGGCCTGCTCCAGTTGCCTTGCCGCTGCGTCCCGTTCTCCGGCGTTGTAAAGCGCCTCGGCCAGATTCTTCCTGACGAAAATATTGACCGGGTCGATCGCTAGAATCTGCCGGTCGATCGCGGCGATGCGTTCATGAACGGCGCGATCTTTCGAAGGATCCCCGGTGAGGCGCTGGATGACGGCGTTCTCCAGGTGTCGTCCCGATTCTTCGGAATTGGGATTGGCCTGCATCGCCTTCACGAAAAAAGTCTCCGCATAATCCAGCCAGCGACGGTCTCGAGACTTCATGAACTTGTCGAAATACACCGTGCCGGCGTTGTTCAGAAAGACTTCATGATTGGGCGCGACGGCTGCCGCCAGCCGGTATTCCGACTCGGCGGCGTCGAGGTTTCCCGCGCCGTATGCGGCCAGCCCCCGTTCGTTGAAGTGAACCGCCAGCCCCGGGACCGCGACGCCGTGAATCAGGACCAGCGCGAGCAGCAGAGCGCCGGCCATCGCCAGCCGCGGCTGCCGGTTCAAGGGAAGGCGCCACTCCCGCAGGGGCAGTACCTCCGCCAGCGAAAAGACGACGAGTCCGGCGGCCATGACCGGAACGTTCCAGTTGTTGTCGACCAGCGCGTGGAGACCCAGGCTCCCCGCCACCAGAATTGAGGCTTCCTGAAAGACACGCTGTTGGGCGCTGCACCGCCGGGCCCGCCGAATCGCGACGAACACCGTGCAGCCGGCGAGCCCGAACAACAGGATCGCGGCGGGAATGCCGCATTCCGCAGCGAACTGCAGGTATTCGGAGTGCGCGATTCCCGGACGTTTGAGATAGCGCGCCACCGTCCCTTCGACCGGCGGGCTGAACTTTTTCGAAACGTGGTAGTACCCTCCCAGCCCCACGCCGGCGACCGGATGGCCGCCAATCACCCGAAGCGCGCTCATCCACAATTGCGGACGCTGGTAGTTATAGGGATCGAGTTGCCCGCGATCCAGAAACTTCCGAATCAGAATGGGGCTGGCTGCCGCGCTCACGACCACGGCCACCAGCACGATCAATGCGATCCTGACCCGGGAAACGTTCCGTCCGCTGGTGAAACGAACGACGCTCAATCCGGCTGTGAGGATCGCGGCGATCGAAGCGCCGCGCGACCAGCACTGAGTGATTCCGTAATAGAAAAACGCGGCCAGGGCCGCTCCCGCGATTCTCGTCCGGATTTCCCGTTCGAATTGAGCGATCGCCAGGCCGCCGGCAAACCCAACAAGGAGGAACGAAGCGAAATAATTGGGATTGATGAAAGGGCCCATCAGTGGCCGGCGTCCGGCGAACAGCGCAACCAGGACGTAAACGGCATCGATAATAAGGACCGCCCAGAGTACGGTGCGTTTCCACTGAACGGAACTCTGGCGATGAAACGCTGCCAGCGCGAGGAAACCGGCGCCGAAGAACAGGTGTTGATACCAACGGTAATAGCCGTCGAAGCGCGACCCGTCGTTCCAGAGTATCGACGCGAGCATCGCCAGCAGAGCCAGACCGCACAGGCCGACAAAAACAGGACAAACTTCCGGTTCGGATTTGTTTTTGAGAAGAGACCAGCAGCCCAGCGCGATTGCTCCAAGCAGGAGCCGGTGGCTCGCCAGCACGACTGCGGAAGTGCCTTCCCTACCCATCGGAGTGACCGCCACGAGCGCGACGATTGTCAGAAGAAGCGCCAGTTCACGCCGGTCATGGACTCCGAGGGTCTTCAACATCGGGCCACTCTAGCACAGGGGCTTTCGGGACAGGTCCGATCCCCCTCCGCACGCTTTGCCTGAATCGCTGCGACGGGACTCCCGCGTCAGGGCGCCGACTTTCGCCTTTTGCCGTTTTTCGACATTCGGGCTGACGGAAATTGTTAGTCATCTGCCGCTGTTTTGCCCTAAGTGTTTTGTTTGTTCGGTTTTCAGGGTGGGCTGGTAATTGCAAACCACCGGTTCACAACTGGCGCTGACGAGGCTGTGCGGGCTTCGAGAGGCCTTAACTGGAGAATTAAAATATGAACGTCCAATCGAATCGAGACCGTGGTTTTTCGTTGCTGGAACTTCTGATCGTTGTCGCGATTATTCTGATCATCGCCACGATTGCCATTCCGAGTTTGCTCCGCTCAAGACAGGCTGCCAATGAATCGGCGGCGGTCGCGTCGGTTCGAACCATTACAACTGCGGAAGTGACCTACCTTTCCTCTTCAGGCGGAAACTACGGCGATGTCACGCAAC
The DNA here is from genome assembly GCA_023265365.1 of Acidobacteriota bacterium. Lineage (GTDB taxonomy): Bacteria > Acidobacteriota > Terriglobia > 20CM-2-55-15 > 20CM-2-55-15 > JAHFTY01. Next base: position 3,936 of record JAHFTY010000013.1, on the reverse strand, counting down.
TGGTCAGCGCGGGATTGCTGGATTCCGGTTTCAACGGCACCAAAGGGGGATACAACTATTCGGTCACCAGCAGTGGCACCGACTACACGATCTTCGCGAGTCCGGCCTCCACGAACAACGGCCGGTACGGCTACTACAGCACTCCGGACGGTGTGGTGCGTTACTCCACGGTGACCACGCTCGCGCCCACGGGCCAGAGCGGCAACGCCGTGCAGTAGTTGATGAGGCAGGAGCATGGGGAAGTCGCCCGTGAAGGGTTTCCCCGGTTGTTCGTTGGTTATGGCGCGAGGGGGCTTGGTGAAAAATCGTCGGGGATTTTCTCTGCTCGAGCTGTTGATCGTGGTCGCGATTATCCTGATCATCGCAACGATCGCCATTCCAAGCTTGTTGCGGTCGCGTCAGTCGGCGAATGAAACGGCGGCGGTGGCCACGTTGAAGATGGTGAACACGGCCGAAGTGACTTACTCCTCGGCCGCCGGAAGCACCTACGGATCGCTCCCGGAACTGATTGCGGCCGGGCTGATGGACACGACGGTTCGGTCATTTGTTGTTGACAGTACTGCCGGCCCATCTTTAACATCGGCCCGTTTTGTGGAGCGAGGGCTGTCAGTATGCAGCCGTTTCCAAACCGATTCGAATCAGGGAGGACAGTTAATGAACAAAAACAACAGGGGCTTTTCACTGTTGGAACTCTTGATCGTGGTTGCGATCATCCTGATTATTGCGACGATCGCGATCCCAAGCTTGCTCCGATCGCGTCAAGCGGCCAACGAGTCCGCTGCTGTGGCTCAGGTGCGAACCATTACGACCGCCGAAGTGACGTATCTTTCGTCGTCGGGCGGCAGTTATGGTGACGTATCGCAGTTGGTCAGCGCGGGTTTGCTGGATTCGGGCTTCAACGGCACCAAGGGCGGATACAACTATTCGGTGACGACCAGCGGCACGGATTACACGGTATTTGCTTCGCCGGCATCAACTAATAACGGCCGTTATGGCTACTACAGTACGCCGGACGGCGTCGTGCGGTACTCCACGGTGACCACACTGGCTCCGACGAGCCGGTCAGGTAACCCGGTTCAATAGCTCATGTCGGGAGGCGGGCCACATTTTGGCAATGGGCCCTCCTCCTGCTTTCGGATTCAGCTTTAATACTTCCATGCGTTTTAGTCGAGGATTCTCACTTCTGGAACTGTTGATTGTTGTCGCGATCATTCTGATCATTGCAACCATCGCCATTCCCAGCCTGCTGCGTTCCCGCCAGTCGGCCAACGAGACGGCTGCCGTTTCGACCTTGAAAATGATCAACACCGCCCAGGTCACCTATTCATCGGCGGCGGGCAGCACGTACGGCTCGATGGCGGAACTGATCGGGCAGGGTCTGATGGAATCCAGCCTCACGGGCACCAAGTCCGGCTACAACTACACCATCGCGCTTTCCACCGATCGCCTGAATTACACCGCCACCGCGATTGCCGCTTCCGGCGTGATGGGCCGGTACGATTACTACACGTCTCCGGATTATGTTCTTCGCTACAGTACAGACTCGGCTCGCGCTCCGGCGGGCCTTGCCGGCGAGCCCGTCCGTTAGAAATGTCTTCCCGGCGCTATGCTTTGTCTGGCGGCTGCCGGAGCCACTGACACGGAAAGGCCAATGAAACTCGCCGTCGCCCTGCTCATCATGCTGTTTCAATCCCAGCGTCCGGACGTCCATGTGACGAGTCTGGAGAAAGCGGTCTTCGAACAGGTCAACGCCGAGCGCATCCGCGCCCGATTACCGGCGCTCCAACTGGATCCCAGGCTTTCGGACATCGCGCGCGCCCACAGCGAAGACATGGCCCGGAACAATTTCGTCGCGCATATCAATCCGGCGGGTCAGACGCCGATGGATCGACTCAAAGCGGCGGGCAAAAGCTGTATGTTTGTTGCCGAAAACATCTACCAGAACAATCTCTACCACCGGGCACTGACGGTCGCCGCTCAGATTGTTTACGAGTGGAACAGCGAGAGCAAGATCGCCATGTCCTCGGTCCGTGGATGGATGGACAGCCCGGGTCACCGCGTCAACATCCTGAGTTCGCGTGCGGCAAAGACGGGCCTTGGGGTGGCCATCGGGGGAGACCTGAAGGTCTACATCACCCAGGAATTCTGTTAGCCACAGATTCCTTTCTTCAAGACTCCACTAGCGGAGTTTGTCCGCGATGCGGCTTCGAACTTCGGGGTCGGCGTTCGCCCAGATTCTTGCCAACTCCCGATAGGCGCGGGTCGCGCCGGCCTCGTCCTTTTCTGCGGCGCGGGCTCGAGCCAATCCCAGAAGCGAGAGCGCGCGATTCGGCATCCGTTTTAACTCGATGCTGAACTGCTGTGCGGCCAGAGCGGGCTTGTGTAGAGCCAGCAGCGTTTCGCCATAGAACTCGTAGGATGGCTTGATCAGGTCGGGAGGTCCGGACGGGAACTCGATTGTCGTTTCGTATTCCACGGATTCGGCGGCGAGCCGCTCCGCATCGGCCGGACGCTTTTCTGAAAGGGCAAGGGCGGCGGCAAGCTCGTTCTTCAGCGAGTCATCGAGCGCCGTTTTCGTCCGCCGGCCGCTTCGGCTGTCTTCCTGGCTCAGGCTGTCGAGTGCGGCAATGATGCTCCTGGCGCGGTGAGGATCATTCCTGTTCACCGCCGCCATGCCTTGCGCAAATAGAAGTTCGGCAGTCCGGTGGACCTGAGGGAACGGGGCAAGAATGTCCCACTGTCCGGTTTCGACCGCAAATCGCGCCGCGAAAACGGCGGCCTGTCCGCCCATTCCTCTCGGGACGTTCGGCTGCTGCGCGGATTCCAGGGACAGCATCACGTGTTCCCGCGCTTTCCGGTACTGGCCCATCTGCAACTCGCCATAAATCAGCCAATCGAGGCTGTGGTAATCGCGGAACGCCACGGAGAGTCCCTTTGCCCGCATGTCACGATCGGAGGCCTCGAACGCCGTTCTGTTCGCGCGCACCACCTCCGGCCACATGCCAAGCTGCACGTAGATATGCGAAGGCATGTGGAGCGCGTGAAAATTGTCGCCTGCCAGTTCCTCGTATCGCTCGGCGGCAGCCAACGCGAGATGTGCGTGCTCAGGATCGTCATTGGCATGAATGAAACTTGAAAGCGCGCCCGGATGGTTGGGAAATTTTTCAAGGAGCGGCCCGAGAACAGAGGCCGCGGTCATCTGGATGTCATAGGTGTGATCCGTGAACCGCAATGTTCCCAGAAGGGCCAGAGCGTAGAAGACCGAGGCGTCCACATCGTCCGGGTAGTGAAGGGAAAGCGCACGCATCGCATCGGCGAATCGGGAATCGCGTTGGTCCCTGTCGCCTTCACCATAAAGAATCTCGGCGGCGTTGAGATACTCGCGTTCCCGCTCGGTCTTCGCTTTCGCGGCACGGGCGGCGCGCGCCGGGCCAAGTTTCGCAAGGGCGCGCCGTCCTCCCGAGATGTCTTGTTCGGCCGAAAACGTGTGATTGAATGTCATGGCTTCGCCCCAATACGCCATGACGAAGTCCGGATCGATGGACTGGGCTGCCCGAAAACTTTCGGCGGCCCCGGGAGTGGCATTGTAGAGCGCGATCAGACCTTGAATGAATTTGTCGTGAGCCGCGGGAACTCCGCTGGCGGGGAATTGAACGGCGAAATTGGCGGTGTTTTGACTCAGGCCCGCCGTTGCGAGTGCGGCCATCGCCAGGATTCCCGCGACCCGCAGAATGGTCTTTCGAGAGACTCCACTCTTATGAAGCAAAGCCACTGCCATGACCTTTCGTCATCAGCCATCCCCGTATCCGACCAGTTCGCGCCCCTCTTCGTCCCACAAGCGCAGGTTCAATGATTTCAAACTCGACAATACGGTAAGGGATCTGACATTTCTGAACATGGGACTGGCCAGATGAGTCTTTTCAAGGAAGTAGTTTG
>JAHFTY010000132.1:10433-13358 GCA_023265365.1 Acidobacteriota bacterium | reverse complement strand
GTTTGGCACCTCGATGTCGGCTCATCGCATCCTGGGGCTGTAGAAGGTCCCAAGGGTTAGGCTGTTCGCCTATTAAAGCGGTACGTGAGCTGGGTTCAGAACGTCGCGAGACAGTTCGGTCTCTATCTAGTGTGGGCGCAGGAGATTTGAGTGGGTCTGACCTTAGTACGAGAGGACTGGGTTGGACGGACCTCTAGTGTACCAGTCGTCATGCCAATGGCGCGGCTGGGTAGCTATGTCCGGTTGAGATAAACGCTGAATGCATCTAAGCGTGAAGCTCGCCACGAGATTAGATCTCCCGGGAGCAATCCCCTGAAGACCCGTGGAAGACCACCACGTTGATAGGCTGGATGTGTAAGGTTAGCAATAGCTTTAGCTTACCAGTACTAATCGGTCGTGAGGCTTGATCATAACCAAATTCACTTTCATTTTTTATCTAAGCGCTCGTTTTGCCCATCAGTATTGAGTTGTCAACGGCCTCGGCCGTCGCGATTGCGAGTTTCGTCAATCCGAAATTCGTAATCCGCAATTCGAAATTTTCTCGGTGACCTTACCGGGAGGGTCACACCCGTTCCCATCCCGAACACGGAAGTTAAGCCTCCCTGGGCCGATGGTACTGCGCGGGCGACTGCGTGGGAGACTAGGTCGTCGCCGGGATTAAAAAGAAAGCCCCGATATCTTTCATCGGATATCGGGGCTTTTTGTTTTTCACGTCCGGGCGATTGACTTCGCCTAATTCCTCCATCAGAATCCCCTACCGCATTCCGTTCTCATATCAACGCCCGAATTTTGCTCGAGGAGGAACCGTGAAAATCGTCGAAATCGATCGCAGTAAGTCGCTCCAGGAACAACCCCACACCGGACACAACCGCTGGCATCCCTCGATCCCACCGATCGTCGAAGCCGATCCCGGCGAAGAAGTCGTCCTGCAGACTCGAGACGCACTCGACGGACAATTCAACAAACACACGACCCTCGCTGATTTCGCACATCTCAACGCCGGACCGATCCATCCGTTGACTGGTCCCGTTTATGTAAAAGGCGCAAAACCCGGCGATCTCCTCGAAGTCGAGTTCGTCGAGATCCGCCCCGAGCCCTGGGCATTCACAATGATCCTGCCGGGCCTCGGATTCCTGCGCGATCTCTACACCACGCCTTTCTTCGTAAGCTGGAAAATCGAAAACAACTTCGCCACTTCAAATGAGATTCCCGGCGTCCGCATTCCCGGCGCACCGTTCATGGGCGTCTCCGGCGTCTCTCCATCCATGGAAAAACTGATCGAGTGGAACAAGCGCGAAGCCGACGCCATGTCCAAAGGCGGCATGGTGTTCCCACCGGATCCGGGCGGCGCGGTGCCTCCCTCAGGACCCGCTGCCAACGAGGGAATGCGCACTGTTCCCCCACGAGAATGCGGCGGAAACTTCGACGTGAAGCAACTGACGGCGGGATCGAAGCTCTATCTTCCGGTGTACGCCGATGGCGCACTCTTCTCCACCGGCGATGCCCATTTCGCGCAAGGCGACGGAGAAGTCTGCGTGACCGCCGTCGAAATGTCGGCCACCTGCAACGTGCGTTTCAACGTACACAAAGGGGAAGCGGCGAGAAAAAACATTCGAGCGCCCCGCTTCGCCCACCCGGGTTTCTTCACGAATCCGGAAATGGCTGCTCCGAAAAACTTCATCGCAACGATGGGAATGCCCATTCGCGAAGACGGCACCAACGAGCCCGAAAACCTGACGCTGGCATGCCGCAATGCGGTGATTCACATGACCGAATTATTGCAGGAACGCGGCTTCAGCAAAGAGCAGGCGTACTGCATTTGCAGCGTCGCGGTCGACTTGCGGATCAGCAACGTCGTCGATGTCCCGAACTTCGTCGTTTCAGCCATCCTGCCCGAGTCCATCTTTGTGAAGTAGAAAAACTTAAGGAAAGTATAAGGGCGGCCTCCCGGCCGCCCTTCGTGTGTTCAAAACCCGATTGACACGCGTCTCCAGGTCGCAAATAATGCCGCGCAGTTCCAATTTGAAATCAGGCTTCGTTGTGGTGTCTTCAATGGCATTGGATGCTGAGAAACCGGCCATTGTCTTAAGGAGGTGTGGGATGTCCCGTTTGTTCAAGACTGTTTTATTCGCACTATGTATAGCGGCGTTCGGAACCGTCGGCTTGTTTGCGCAAAGCAATACCGGCCGTATTACAGGAACGGTGACGGATGAAACCGGCGCGGTGATTCCGGGTGTCGAGGTGGCTGTGAAAAACCCTCAGACGGGTTTGATTCGCAATGCGCTCACGAACGAATCCGGAACCTACCAGGTTCCGCTTCTGCCCGTTGGTACCTACGAGGTGCAGGTCTCGCTGGCCGGCTTCTCGACAGGAGTTCGGTCTGGCATTACGATCAACGTGGATTCTGTTATTCGCGTCGACTTCGCGCTGAAGGTCGGTGAGATTTCGGACAAAGTCCTCGTGACTGCGGATGCGCCGCTGCTTCAGAACGAAACCGCCGCGCTCGGTCAGGTCATCGACAGTCAAAAGATGACGAACATTCCCTTGAACGCGCGGCACTTCATGTCGCTGACGGTTCTCAGCACGGGTGTGCTGCCGGATGTTCAGGGCGGTGACCGGCAGTCGCCGTCGTTCTACGCGAATGGTGTTTCGCGCAATAAAAACAACTTTCTTTTTGACGGTGTGGACAACAACGACACCGGAAACGCTCAGTTGGTGATCATTCCGTCGATCGACGCCATCGAAGAGTTCAAGCTTTCCACCAGCGCATACGGCGCCGAACTGGGACGAGCCAGCGGCGGCGTGTTGAACGTGCAGACGAAGGCGGGAACCAACGCGTTCCACGTCACACTTTTCGAGTTCCTCCGCAACGACGCTCTGGATGCCCGCAACTACTTCGCGCAGAAGAAGCAGCCCTATCGCCGC
>JAHFTY010000132.1:0-10423 GCA_023265365.1 Acidobacteriota bacterium | reverse complement strand
GCAATCAGTTCGGGACCGTGATCAGCGGTCCGATCAAGAAAGATCGTGCGTTCTTCCTGTTCAACTATGAAGGCAACCGCATCCGCAGAACGGATACGGCGAGAGGTCGAGTCCCGTCTTTGCTCGAGCGCCAGGGGAACTTCTCCGAAACGGCTGCCGCTGTCAGAGACCCGCTGACGGGCCAGGCGTTTCCGGGTAACGTCATTCCGGCGAGCCGAATCAACACCATTGCGAAAAACATCGCGTCGTTCTATCCGGAGCCCAATGTTCCGTTGAACGCGGGCAGCAATTATACGGGTAACGCGCGCGCGACCCGCGATTTCGATATCTATACCGGCCGAGTCGACTATCGCGTTTCCGATAAGCAGAGCCTGTTCAGCCGGTTCACATGGCAGGACACCTACGAGGTGCAGACGAACTTTGACACCAGCGCCACGCTTCCGCGTCAGGGCAACACGTTCTTCCAACCGCTCGGCCGAAATGCCGCGGTCAGCGATACGTACGTGATTTCGCCGACGGTCGTGAACGAGTTTCGCGTCGGATTCAACCGGCTGCTGGGCGGCATCTTCGATGAAACCTACGGGCGCGACTATGCCAAAGAACTGGGCGTGACGGGCGTGCAGAGTTCGTTCTTCCCCCAGGACAAGCGTTTCGGATGGCCCCGCGCTTCGGTGACCGGCTATTCCAGCATCGGCACAACCGGCTTCAGCGCACAGGATCGTCATGACAACACCTGGCACTGGTACGACATGGTCGCGATCACCCGCGGCAACCATCAGATGAAGGTTGGCGCCGAACTGCGCACGTACTACATCAACATCTTCATCGACAGCAATCCGAACGGAAACTTCACGTTCGACGGCCGCTACTCCGGCCAGGCTTACGCCGATATGCTGCTCGGGTACGCTTCGAGAACGCAGCGCACCGTCGGCAATTCCTATACTCAAAACCGAAGCCGCGCGTTCAGCGCTTTCTTCCAGGACGACTACAAGGTGACGCCACACCTGACGTTGAATCTCGGCGTGCGTTACGAAATGCAGACCCGCTCGATCAACGTGCTGAAAGACAACGAGCGCAACTTCGCCGTGTTTGATCCGAAGACGGCACAGATCGTGATCAGCGGACGATCCGGGACTCAGACCTTCCGAAATCCAATCACCGGCGCAACGATCACCATCCCGGGCGGCAAGGATCTCGGGTATCCGGATGGTTTGTATGAAAACGACTTGAACAACTTTGCTCCGCGCTTCGGTTTCGCATGGACACCGTCGTTCATGAAGACGGTCATCCGTGGCGGTTACGGCGTCTTCTATGAGCCCGAAATTGCGGCCAAGAATCACGGCAACCGCGACAACGCCTATCCCTGGAATATTCCGCAGGCGTTCACGGGTTCTTCGGTCGGCCAGATTCCGAACATCTCGATGAACGACCCGTTCCCGGCGGCTTTGGCGAACGATTCGCTTCTCACCACGGCGAACGATCCGAAACAGAAAGACGGATACGTCCAGCAGTGGAACTTCACGATGCAGACGCCGCTCGGCCACAGCATGGCCCTCGAAACCGCGTACGTCGGTACCAAGGGAACCAAGCTGACCAGCAGCCGCCCCATCAACAACGCCAGAATCGGTTCCGGATCGATTCAATCGCGCCGGACGTTCACTGCTTTTGCAGCGATCACGCAGAATGAACGGGCGGGTTTGTCGAATTACCATTCCTTCCAGGCGAAACTCGAGCGCCGTTTCTCGGGCGGTCTGACGGCGATCTCCTCGTACACGCTGTCACACTCGGTCGACTGCTGCTCCGGTATTCGTGACGCCAATAACCTGTTCTGGGAAAAGTCAAGCTCGAGCTTCGACGTTCGCCACCGTCAGGTGAACAGCTTCTCTTATGACCTGCCGTTCGGGCCGAATCGCAAGATCGGAGCCGGTGCCTCCGGCCCGGTGGCAAAGTTCGTGGGTGGCTGGCAGATTGCCGGAATCGTGACTTTCCAGACGGGCAATCCCTTCACGCCGTCGGTTTCGGGCGACATTGCCAATGTCGGCGATTCATCGTCGCGGCCGAACCGTATCAAGGACGGCACGCTGCCTCGCGGTGAGCGGTCTGCTTCCAGGTGGTTCGACACATCCGCATTCGTGGCACCTGCCGCTGGAACGTATGGAAACTCGGGCCAGAGCATCGTCTATGGTCCGGGCGCCAATAACCTCGATCTCACGATTACGAAGAATACGCGATTCGGTGAAAACCGGAGAATCGAGTTCCGCACGGAGCTGTTCAACGCCCTGAACCATGGACAGTTCCTGCGGCCGAATACGACCGTCGGGACCGCCCAGTACGGAACCATCACGGCGGCCAGAGACGCGCGCCAGATCCAGTTCGGCCTGAAGTTCGTTTACTAGACAAGGAGCAGGAATCGTGGATAGAAGGACATTCCTCCAAACCATGACGCTTGCCGCCGCCGCAGCCGCCGTCCGGCAAGGGGCGGCCGCCGCCGGCGAGACCAAAGCAGTGTGGGTTAACCATTACACTTATGTCGCCCCAGACCTGAAGAAGACCCGGGACTGGTACCACGAAGTATTTGGGATGCAGGTTGGGCATGAGGACGCCAAACAGGCGCACATGTGGTTCGGCGACAAGGGTGGCGATACGCTCATGATCATCCGGCAGGCCAACCCCGGTGAAGAGGCGCCGCGCATCGAACGTTTCGCGTTTACTGTTGAGAACTGGGACAAGAAGGCCGTTGAGGCCGACCTGAAACGGTTGGGGCAGCAAGCAAAAGCGGACACGGAAAAGGGATTCTGGTTCAAGGATCCCGACGGCAATGAGATCGGGCTTTTCTCCAGGGACTACGTGAAGCGGCCCGCAGCGCCTGCGGCAAAGCCGGCGTTGTGGAAGGCCGTGAGTGCCAATCACATTGTCGTTTTGTCGCCGGACTATCGGAAACTGGCGAACTGGTACAAGGATTTCCTGGTTCTTCGCGAAACCCGCGACAGCGCCAGGGACACTTACCAGTGGTTTGGCGACTCCGTCTGGATTCCCACAGCCATTCGTGAAGGCGGCAAATCGTCCGCGGAATCGAAGACCCTTGACCACGTCGCGTACTCGATTGAGACCTACAAAAACGCCGACGTGGAAGCGGAACTCAAGAAACGCAACCTGAATCCACGCCAGGACACGATGTTGAGTTTCAACTGCGTCGACATCAACGGATTCAAGACCCAGGTTTGCGACAAGCAGCTTGTACCCGAAGCCGAAAAACGTCCACCTCGAGGAGGCGAATAGCCATGTTCATGAGATTCGCAATCGTTCTAATTCCTGCATTGTTGCTCGCAGCCGAACAAAAAACGATTTGGGACGGTGCATACAGCGCGTCACAGGCAACCGACGGCCAGGCGACGTACACGCAGTTCTGCGCGTCATGCCACAGCGTGAATCTCAACGGCGGAGCCAACCAGGGCGCTCCGCCGCTTAAAGGCGACAAGTTCATGGAGAATTGGCGTGAGGACAGCCTGGAAAGCCTCTACACGAAAATCAAGACGACCATGCCCCGCCGGGATGAGAAGGTGCTGAACGAAAAGGAGACTCTCGATCTCGTCGCCTACATTCTTCAATCCAATGAATTTCCGGCGGGTTCGGCTTTGACCGCTACCGCCCTTCCCGAGATTCAGATTCAGCGCAAAGAAGGTCCCAAACCTCTGCCCAACTACGCAATCGTCAAGGTCGTCGGGTGTCTTGCACAGGACGGCGACGCGTGGTCATTGACGGACGTGGCGCAGCCCACGCGGCTCCGGACTTCGGATAAAGCCACGCCGGAAGAGCTGAAAGCGGCGGAAGCGAAGGCGCTGGGTACTTTGACATTTCGTCTACAGAACCTTGCCATGCTCGGCGCTTTCAATCCGGAAGCGCACAAGGGACACAAGATGATGGCGAAGGGACCCTTGATCCGGCAATCCAACATCGAGCGCGTCAGCGTGACGGAGTTGGAGATGGTCGCGGCCGCATGCGGCAAGTAGATTGATTATCCTAAGTGTTTTGTGATAGATAGAGTCCCACTATCCCGGTGTTTACTTAAGGAGAATGTGATGAAGCGGATATTCCTGTTTTGCGGATCTCTTGTTCTTTCCACTGTCATGGCATTCGCGCAAAGCGAAACCTCATTGACCAATCAGTACTGCGTCGGCTGCCACAATGACACCGCAAGGTCGGGGGGCTTCTCGTTCACGCAAATCGACCTCGCTCACCCTGAAAAGAACGCGGAGCGCGTCGAAAGGGTCATCCGCAAAGTTCGTTCGGGAATGATGCCGCCGGCGGGCGCCCGCCGTCCCGATGATGCGGCTCTCAAGGCGTTTGCGGCCACTCTCGAGTCGCGCATCGACCAGACCGCCGAGAAGCAGGTCCATGTGGTGGCGCCGGAATTGCATCGCGTCAATCGAACCGAATACCGCAACTCGGTTCGAGATCTGCTTGGCGTCGACGTCGATGTGACCGCCCTGCTGCCGACCGATCCGAAGACCGCCGGCTTCGACAATATGTCGGACGCGTTGACCGTCACCCCGGCGTTGATGCAGAGCTACATTCGCGCTGCCGAGAAGATCAGCCGCGAAGCCGTTGGCGACCCGGAAGCCCCGCCGGTCATGGAATCGTACATGGTTCCGAAAGTCGCGAATCAGTACCGTCATATCGAGGGCACTCCTTTTGGAACGCGCGGCGGGATTGCCGTGACGCACAACTTCGCCGCAGACGGCGACTACATTTTCAAGTTTCAGTTGTACTACTGGTACACGGGCCAGTTGGTGGGTTCAAAGCTTCCCGAGAATCTCCAGGGCCAACAACTGGAACTCTCCATCGATGGCGCCCGGGCCGCCATCTTCACGATTGATCCGGAAGTTCAGGAAACCGAAGGCGACCTGGTCACTCCCGCAATTGCTGTGAAAGCCGGTCCGCATCGTGTTGCGGCCGCCTTCATCTCGAAGTCGGACGGACCTGTCGAAGACCAGTACTGGCTCGTCGAGCAAACCCTGATGGACGTCAGTATCGGCACCCACGCCGGGATTACCGGCCTGCCGCATCTGAGATCCATGTTCATTACGGGTCCCATGAAGATTTCGGGCGTGTCCGATACGCCGAGCCGCAAAAAGATTTTTTCGTGCCACCCGGCAAACCCCAAAGAAGAAGAGGCGTGCGCGACGCAGATCATTTCGAGACTCGCGAAGCAGGCGTTCCGCCGCCCCGCGACGTCGGAAGACCTCGAGGGGCTGATGAGTCAGTATCAGACGGGCCGGAAAGCGAAGGATTTCGAGACCGGAATCCGAACCGTGCTGCAGTCCATTCTTGCCAAGCCTGAATTCATTTTCCGCTTCGAACCCGTTCCCGCCAATGTGGCGCCCGGCGCCGCGTATCGCATCAGTGACCTCGAACTGGCATCCCGGTTGTCCTTCTTCCTGTGGAGCACGGCTCCCGACGATCAGCTGTTGACGGTGGCGAGCCAGGGAAAGCTGAAGGATCCGGTGGTGCTGCAACAACAGGTCAAACGCATGCTGCAGGATCCCCGAGCTTCGGCGCTGGCCACGAATTTCGCGGGTCAATGGCTGCGCCTGGGCGGGCTTCTTGAGTCGACGCCGGAATCCGGTATCTTCCCGAACTTCACGAGAAATCTCGGCAACTCGATGCGCCGCGAAGTCGAACTGCTGTTCGAAAGCGTCGTGCGCGAGGATCGCAACATTGTCGACATGTTGACCGCGGACTACACGTTCGTCGATGAAGTTCTTGCGAAACACTACGGCATCCCGAATGTGTTGGGCAACCGGTTCCAGCGCGTCACGCTGACCGACCCGAACCGGTTCGGTCTGATCGGCAAGGGCGGCATCCTGACGATGACCGCTTTGGCCAACAGGACATCGCCAGTGGCCCGAGGCAAGTACGTTCTGGAAGTCCTGATCGGCACGCCGCCGCCGAATCCGCCGCCGAACGTTCCGCGTTTGAAGGAAGCCGGGGATAACGAAAAAGTTCTTACGGTGCGCGAACGCATGGAACAGCATCGCTCGGACCCGGTCTGCAGTTCGTGCCACAAGATCATGGATCCGATCGGCATGGCGTTGGAGAACTTCGATGCGGTCGGGCTGTGGCGGACAAAGGACGGCGGTTTCCCGATCGATCCGAAGGGGACGATGTATGAAGGTTCCCGGCTGGATGGCCCGGCCAGCGTTCGTCAGGCCGTTGTGAATCATTCCGATGCGTTCATCACCAACTTCACGCAGAACCTGCTGGCTTACGGCGTCGGGCGCGTGCTCGATTACCACGACATGCCGATGGTCCGGTCGATTGCGCGGGACGCGGCAAAGAACAACAACCACTTCTCGGCATTCATCATGGGTATCGTCAAGAGTCCTTTATTCCAGATGTCCAAAAACAATAACACGACGGTTCAGCAATAACTGGAGGCACAAAAACAAAATGTTCATCACGAAAAAACATATCTCGCGACGTCAGGTTCTTCAGGGAATGGGAGCCGTCGTTTCGTTGCCCTTCCTGGAATCGATGGTGCCTGCGATGACCCCTTTGCGCCAGACCGCTGCTGCACCCAAAACGCGTTTTGCCTGCGTTGAAGTTGTCCACGGCTGCTCGGGCAGCACGATGTGGGGAACGGAACAAAACCTGTGGATGCCCGCGAAGGAAGGCAGGGATTTTGAGTTCACGCAGATTCTGAAACCTCTGGAACCTTTCCGCGATTACACGACGGTCATCAGCATGATGGACTGCCATACGGCCGACCCTTACACGCCTGAGGAAGTCGGAGCCGATCACTTCCGGTCGAGCGCTGTTTTTCTCAGCGGTTCACATCCGAAGCAGACCATGGGTTCCGACGTGTATAACGGCACCACGATCGACCAGATGTACGCGAAGAAATTCGGACAGGACACCCCGGTGCCGTCGATCCAGCTTTGCACCGAAAACGAGGATGCGTCCGGGTCGTGCGCCTTCAATTACAGCTGTGTGTACATGCAGACGGTCAGTTGGTCGTCGCCGACAACTCCGCTGCAGATGACCTACAACCCGCGGATGGCGTTTGAAGAGTTGTTTGGAACAGGAGGCTCTGCCGAGGATCGCGCGGGCCGCCGGAAAATCAACAAGAGCATTCTGGACGGGATCTCGCACGACATCGCCCGTCTTCAGAAGAATCTGAATCCCGGCGACAAGAACCGGCTCACCAGCTATCTGGACAATGTCCGCGAAATCGAGCGCCGCATTCAGGCGATCGAAAAATACAATGCCAGCAATCCGGCGCGAGAACTGCCGACGGCTCCCATCGGGGTGCCGGACTCATGGGACGAACTGGCGAAGCTCATGTTCGACCTGCAACTGCTGGCTTTCACCGCCGACACCACGCGCGTCGCCACGACCAAGCTCGGCCGCGATACCTCCAACCGCGTCTTTCCGGAAAGCGGGTGCACCACTCCGTTCCATTCGGCATCCCACCACGGCGATACGCCAAGCGCCATCCGGGATCTTGCGAAGATCAATACCTATCATGTCGGTCTGGTTGCCGAGTTCATTCAGAAACTTAAGAACACTCCGGACGGCGACGGAAACCTGCTCGATCACTCGCTCGTCCTCTATGGCAGCGGAATGGGCAATTCCAACGTTCATGCGCACAAGCGTGTTCCTTTTGTCCTAATCGGTCATGCGAGTGGCGCGATCAAGGGAAACCTGCACGTTCGGATGAAGGAAGGAACGCCGCAGGCGAATGGTTTGCTATCGGTCGTCAACAAGCTTGGCGTCGATGTGGATATGGTTGGCGAAAGCAACGGAACGATCGAGATTTAAAAGGATCACATCATATGCTTGCGAAAAATGTGCTGGCTGGATTGCTATCAGTGGTTTTGCTGACCGGCGGGACGACGGCCCGGATCATGGCCGCTGCCGACGACACGCGACTGTCGGAAGCCGCAATGCAGGGCGACATGGCTACTGTCAAAAGCCTGCTGCTGAAAAAAGTCGATGTGAATGTGGCGCAGGGCGACGGCACCACCGCGCTTCACTGGGCTGCCTACCGCGACGATCTGGAAATGGCTCAGTTGCTGATCAAGGCCGGAGCCACACCGATCTCCGCCACTCGCGTCGGAGCCATGACACCGTTGTTCATGGCCGCGAAGAACGGCAGCGCCTCCATGGTCGATCTTCTTCTAAAAGCGGGCGCCGACCCGAATGCCGCGGGTACCACCGGGACCACTCCACTCATGCTGGCCGCCGCATCCGGTAAGGCCGACGCCGTGAAACTGCTGCTGGATCGCGGCGCGAACCTCAACGCGAAGGACGTCACCAACGGGCAGACTGCCGTGATGTTTGCAGCCGCATTGAATCGCGACGCCGCCATTAAAGTGCTGGCGGAACGCGGCGCGGATCTCAACGTCACCACGAAAGTCTCGCCGGTTTCGCAAAACGGCGGAGATGGCGACGGCGCCCGCCGCCGGGCGCGGCCGGCGGTCCTGATGGGTGGCAACACCGCTCTGCTTTTCGCGGCCCGCGACGGCCAGATGGATGCCGTCAAAGCGTTGGTCGCGGCCGGCGCAAACGTAAACGAGGTCAGCGCCGCGGACAAGATGCCGCCGATCACTCAGGCGATCATCACGGGCCACTTCGACGTTGCCTTATACCTGCTTGAACACGGCGCCAATCCGAATCTTGTGAATTCGAGCACAAAGATGACTCCGCTCTACGCCACGCTGGATTCGCGCTTTGCTCAACGGGAATGGTATCCGCCGCCAAGCGTCGAACAGGAAAAGACGACGCACCTCGAATTGATGAAAGCGCTCCTCGATCACGGCGCCGACATCGACGCCCGGGTCGGCGCGCGTCCCTGGTACAGAGGCTTTGGAAACAGCGGCGGGCCCGATCCCGACGGCAGTACGGCTTTCTGGCGCGCTGCGGCCGCCCTGGACCTCGACTCCATGAAGCTTCTCCTTGCGCGCGGCGCGGATCCCAACATTGCCACGACGCACGGCTGCACGCCCGTCGTCGTCGCCGCCGGTTTGCAACACTCCCATCAGGGCGCAAACCAGGTGCCCGACGCCCGCCTGCCTGTTGTGAAATTCCTGATCGAAGAACTTCACGCCAATGTCAATTCAAAGGATGACAAAGGCTACACCGCACTGCACGGCGCCGCGCTCATCGGCCGCGACGACGTGATCGCCTACCTAGTCAGCAAGGGCGGCGACATCAAGGCGCGCGCCACTCAGATCAGCGGATCCGGCGACGGCGGCGGCGAAGCGAAGGATGCCCCGGAAGGCAAGGGCGACACGGTTGCGGATATGGCGAATGGCTGGTCGATGAATTCGCCGCAGTATCCGTCCACCGTCACACTTGTGATCGGTCTCGGCTCCGAATTCTCAAACACGTGCTGGGCTTCGACCTGCGTCAATCCCACGCGCCCGGATAAGGTCGAGAAGAAGAAACCGTAACGCATTACTCGCGCTCCGAACCACTCCCCTCCTCTGCCGAGGAGGGGAGTTTCCTCTATACGTCATGAAGTTTGTCCTACTCCTCTTTCCGATACTTCTTGCCCAGGTCAACGCCTCCAGCATCCGGACCGTTCTGGACCGCGTGTACGACTCCGAACAGGCCGACAAGGGCGAGAAACTCTACGAGAGCCGCTGCGTCAAGTGCCACGAGGGAAATGATCCTGAAGGGCCGGTACTCATCGGCCGCACGTTCATCGAACGCTGGCGCGAGGATGACCTGGAGGCCCTCTTCTCATACATGAGCGACCGCATGCCCGCGGATGAGGCCGGCAGCTTGCCGAGCGAGGAGTACCTCCAGTTGCTGTCCTTCCTTCTGCGTGCGAACTCCTATGCATCGGGAACGCAGCCCCTGACGGTCGACGCGTTGCCGGGAATCCTTCTGGTCGGAGCGGACGGACCGAAGCCGCTCCCGGTAAATACGCTTGTTCAACTGGTGGGCTGTTTCACGCAGATTTCGCCCGAGGAATGGTCGCTGACTCAATCCACCCCTCCGGCCCGTTCTCGCAAAGGGAAAGAAACGACACCCGAGGAACTGAAAAAATCAGCGGCAAAGCCCCTCGGGACTCACACGTTTCCGCTTCGGAACTTCACGAACATCAGCTTCGATTTCAAACCGGATCCGCTGAAGGGACACAAAGTGCAGGTGAAGGGTGTTCTGATTCGACAGTCCGGAAGCGACCGCATCAACGTGATTGCCATCGATACGCTCGCTCCAACGTGCGGACCCGGACGCTGAAGAGTCCGGATCCGCGGGTGCGAGATTACCAGGGCCGGCGTTGGCCGCGGGGAGCAGGCTGGCCCGGTTGGGTTGGTTGATTTCTCTTCTTTTCGGAGTCGGGCACGAGCGTGATGTCGCAGACCTGCGTCTTGAAGTTGTTGATGTCCACGCAATTAATGCCGAGGCTGCC
>JAHFTY010000131.1 GCA_023265365.1 Acidobacteriota bacterium | reverse complement strand
GTCTGCAGGAAGACCACGACAACGCGCAGTTTCTCGCACGTCAGCTTGCGGAGATTCCGGGAATCGCTGTCGATCCCGCCGGAGTGCAGACCAACATCGTGATTTACAGCGTGAAGGATATCGGCATGACGTCCGGTGATTTTCTCGCCGCATTGGCCAAACGCAAGGTTCTCGCAGTGCCCGTCGATGGGGCGCGTGTCCGGATGGTGACCCACCTCGATGTGAACAGAACCGGAGTGGAAAATGCCGCCGCGGCCGTTCGCGAGGTTTGTGGTGGCGGCCGGTGACCGGCGTCCGGCTCAGAACATGAAGAAGATTCGGGTGGGAGTCATTTTCGGAGGACGGTCGGGAGAGCACGAAGTTTCGCTGCGGTCGGCGGAGTCCGTCATTCGATCGCTGGATCCCGAAAAATACGAAGTGGTGCCCTTCGGCATCACGCCCGAAGGCAAGTGGCTGACCTCTGCGGGCGCGCGCGGACTGCTGCCGCCGAAGGAGACGATCGAGACCACGCTCGCGAATGGGGAACCCGGCGCGCTGACGGCGGAACCGGACCACCGCGGAAAAGTCGACGTGATGTTTCCGGTCCTTCATGGAACGTATGGCGAGGACGGAACCATCCAGGGACTGCTCGAACTCGCCAACGTGCCTTATGTGGGAGCGGGAGTCCTCGGCTCCGCAGTCGGCATGGACAAGGACGTGATGAAACGCCTCCTTCGGGATGCCGGCCTTCCCGTCGGCGATTTCTGGACGCTGAAGACGCACGACATCGATTCGTTCACCCGGCAGCGCTCGAAGAGTCTTCCCTATCCCGTCTTCGTCAAGCCCGCGAATCTCGGATCTTCAGTCGGAATCAGTAAAGTGCACGGGCCGGACGAACTGCGCGCAGCTCTGGAAGCGGCGGCGGAGTTCGATCGAAAAATTGTGGTCGAGAAAGGGATCGACGCGCGGGAGATTGAGATCGCGGTGCTCGGCAACGACGATCCGGTCGCGTCGGTTCCCGGGGAGATCATTCCATCACGCGAGTTTTACGATTACGAAGCGAAGTACGTCGACGAAGATTCGCGGCTTCTCATTCCCGCACCCGTGACCGATGCGCAGATGATGGAAGCTCAGCGGCTGGCCATCGCGACATTCAAGACGCTCGAAGGGTCGGGCATCGGCCGTGTCGACCTGTTTCTGGAGCGCGGCACGGATAAGTTCTACGTGAACGAAATCAACACGCTTCCGGGCTTTACCTCGATCAGCATGTATCCGAAGTTGTGGGAAGCCTCGGGGATTCCTTACAACGAACTCGTTGACCGGCTGATCGCGCTGGCAGTGGAACGGCATGCCGAGAAGAATAAGCTGCGCACGAAGTTCTGAGCATACTTCTTCAACGTAACAGCCGGCCGGACGCACGCAATGAGTCCGCAATCCGTTGAGGTGTTTCTATTCCGGCCTTCAATACTGGCGTTGGCGTGTTGCGAAAAACAGGAATCCCCTTTGCCGCAAGGGCGGCAAAGGGGATCAGGGGTTCTTCTAGAATCCGATCACCAGGCCCAGTCGCGCGATACGCGGGCTGAGGTTCTGTGCCAGCGAGTTGAATGTGGTCGATGCGATGTTGTTGTTCCGCACCAAAGCCGTATTGGCGTTAAAGATGTTGAATACGTCCACGATGCCGCGGATGTTCACGCGTTCCGCTTTGAACTGCTTCGACACCCGGAAATCCGTGTTCCAGAGGTTGGGATAACGGAGGTAATCCATCGCGGGCGTCACGAGAATCGACAGCCCGGAATCCCCGCCCAGCGCCGCCGTGGTGCCCTGGCGGAACAGCGGGAATGGGTATCCCTGCCTTCCGAAGACGTTGGCGCTGAGTTCGAAGCCATACGGCGCCTGATACATTCCGTTGGCGTTGAACTGCCATTTCGCATTCGTGTAGATGCTGCCCGAACCGCTGCCGCCGCTCTGCGGCGCAAACTGGCCGCCCTTCTTGAGCGGTTCACTCAGCGTTGGCGTGGGGTTGCCGTTGGTGTCGTACATTCCGGCGCTGGATGAGAAGTGATCCCGCGCGTTATTCCAGCCGAAGCCGGCGCGAGCCATGAACTTGTTGGACAGCCGCTTGACCATTCCGATTTCGAGGCCCTGATAGTCCGTGTAGTAATCCGGAATGTTGGTCAGCAGGAACCCGTTTCCGCCGGCGGAGACTTTCGCGGCGTTGGGAATGTATGTCGCGATGTTGTATGTCTGGCCGTCGGGCAGCGTTCCCGAGAATCCGCCGCCGGCCGCATAGTCGCCATTAGGGCCGGGGACCACGCCCACACGGGGCGTGATGGCGCCCGAAAAGTTGCCGAACAGCTTGGATGTGCGCGTGTAGCTGTAGTTGACCTGCAGGGCGAGATTCGGGATGAGTTCCCGGTCACTGCCGATCACGACGCTTTGCGTGACCGGAGCTTTCAGGCCGGGATCCATCTTATTGGCGGATGTAACCGCCGATGGACTGGCGGGATTGAATCCGCCTCCCGCCGTGATGAACTGATCGAGGAGCACCTCGGCGGCCTGCGCGAAATGATCGCCGTTGCGATCCGCCCAGCGGTAGGTCGCGGATCCGGCTGTGGAACTCGGGTTGAGGAATCCGACCGAACCCGTGTTGAGCTGGCCGGCATATCGAGAGTAACTTGCCCGGACGATGGTTTTCCGGTCCGCGTCAATGGCGTAGGTGAAGCCGCCCCGCGGCGAAACATTGTTCCAGGTGAATGGCGAGTCGTACCCGCCAAATGAAAGTCCGGGCACAACCGCCGGGAACGCGGGGTTGGCCTTCGTATCGCTGGCCAGCGCCTTGCCCCATTGCCGGTCGTAGCGGACACCCGCCTCGATCGTGAAGCGATTGCGCGTGATCGTGTCACCCGCGTAAAAATCGAGATAGTTCGCGCGATTGCCGCCGAAACCCTGGCGGAAGACCTGCGCGCGCAGATCGGTCGGCGAGTTCTCGATCGCGAGGATCATGTTTCCGGGCCACAGCGTGCCGGAGAGGACATCGGTTGTGCGGAAGCCCCATCCGTATTTGAAGTCATGTGACGCGCCCATGATCGTGAAGAACGAGTTCGCGTCGACCGTGGCCGTCTTTTGAGGCCGGACGTTGTAGCTCTGATTCAGCGAGCCGTACGACTGCGACGCCGTAAAACTGCGGCCCGCCTGCTGGTCGAGCCCGCCGATCGGATCGAGCACGAAGCCGGTGTTGTAGTAAGCGAAGCGGCCGGTCACGAACAATTTGGGTCCGAAGATGTGATCGTCGGCGATCTTCCACAGGCCATGGAGCGGATAGCCGGTATACGCGTTGTCCTGGTGCCACGTGGCTGTCGGCGCATCGAACAAAATACCCGACACGCCTGGGCTGCGGCCTTCCTTCACCTTGAATCCGTCGAAATAGAGGAAACTGACCATGTCCTTGTTGGTCGCCTGCCAGTTCAGCTTCACGTTCGGGTTTTTCAGTTTCGTCTTGTCGATCAGCGCGCCCGCGCGCCGCACGAGGCGGATATCCTGAATGGAATAGGAACCGTAGAACCACGCCTTGTCTTTCCAGATGGGTCCGCCGATATCGAAACCGTAATCGGAGATCTGTTTGTTGTGATCGGTCGTGGCGTGCGTCACCCCTTTTGAGGCAAGTTCGGCCGGGACGTTGTCCCCTTCCATCGATTCGTTATCGAAGTACCCCCGCACTCCGCCGTGAAACTGGTTCGTGCCGCGCTTGACGACGAAGTTCAGACCCATGCCGCCCGTCGGCTGCTTGATGTCCTGGCCGGCGGTCGCCACCTGGATTTCTTCGAAATTGTCGTAATTGAAATAGGTCGGGGATGCTCCCGTCGCGCCCATGTCCGTGACCACGACGCCGTCGAGCGTCCATACGGCATCCTGGGGACGCGTTCCTTTCGACTGGAAGTTCGACTGCTGCCCGGTTTCGTTGCCGCCGATGTTCACCCGGTCGACAAGAATACCCGGGACCGATCGCAGCAGAGCGAACGGATCGCGCGATGTCGGGATCTTCTGAATTTCGTCGAACGTGAGATTGGTGGCCGTGCCGATACTGGTCGTGTCGACAATCGGGCTCGCTGCCGTGACATTCACCGTTTCGACGACCGATCCCACCGACAGCGCCATCGGCAGCGTGACGGTCCTGCCGACCTCGACGACCACGTTCTCGCGAATCGTCGTGATGAAGCCTTGCATGGTCAACGTCAGCTTGTAGGAACCCGGCGGCACATTATAGAAACGGAACTCGCCGACTTCGTTGCTGGTAAACGCTCGCGTTGCGTCGGCGCCCTGGAGCGTCACGAGCACCCCGGGAATGACCCCACCCTGCTCGTCTTTCACAGTTCCCGTGATGCTGCCACTCGGGATCTGCGCAAACGCGTTGGCAACCAGCAGGAGTACGGCAAACACAATACTCATGCTTTTCATGACTGGACCTCCTGTCGACAGAACTTTGCCAATTTGAAAAAACGTGCTGGGTTGCGCATGTGAAGTGCCAATAGTTAAGTGGTTGGAATCAGAGATTTCCTGTGGTCCGCGATACCGGCGCTACCGGACAAAGAGTCTCGACGACTTCCGGAATCCGCGGCATCCATGACAATCTGTCGGCGCGAATGTGCGTTGCGTGAGCATTTCCCATAGAGATTCCTGCGCCGCCGGCAGGTCCGACAGGAGATACAATCGAAACCGATGCAGCATACGAGGATGATCACGGCAGTGGACCTTCACGCCTGCGGCGAGCCCGGACGCGTCATCACCGGCGGGGTCCTGGACGTGCCCGGCGCCACGATGTTCGAGAAGATGAAGTACTTCGAGCGCCACCACGACGACATCCGTCTCCGGTTGCTTCGCGAGCCCCGCGGCTATCCGGCCCTCTGTTGCAACGTCATTGTGTCTCCAACCCACCCCGATGCAGCGGCGGGCTTCATCATCATGGAGCAGGCGGAGTATCCACCGATGTCCGGAACGAATACGATTTGCGTCGCCACGACACTGCTGGAGACGGGCATGATTCCCATGACGGAACCATTTTCGGAGTTCTTTCTTGAAGCGCCTGCCGGTCTGGTGGGAATCCGCGCGGAATGCAAGGATGGCAAGGTCACGAAGGTCACGTTCAGAAACGTGCCGGCGTTTGCGGTCCACCTCGATGTGCAGGTGGAGGTGCCGCAGATCGGCGCCGTCACCGTCGACGTCGCATGGGGCGGCATGTTCTACGCCATCGCGGACGCGGCGCCGCTCGGATTACGTCTCACGCCGGACGAAGGGCGCGACATCACGCGCATCAGCGAAATGATCAAGGCCGCAACCCGGGAGCAGTATCCCGTCGTTCATCCGGACAATCCGGAGATCACCGGCCCGACGATCGCCCAGCTTTCGGCGCCGCCCACGCATCCGGATGCGCATCGCAAGAACGTGGTGACCGTGTCAACGGCCGAACTGGATTGGAATCGACCTTCGACCTGGACCGGCGTGATCGACCGCTCGCCTTGCGGCACAGGCACCTGCGCCAAGATGGCGGCCCTCTATGCAAAAGGGCAACTGGCGCTGCACCAGGATTTCCGTCACGAGGGAATCCTCGGAACTCTGTTCCATGGGCGCCTCATCGAGGAAACTCAGGTGGGCCGCTTCAAAGCGGTCGTTCCGACCATTGGCGGCACCGCGTGGATCACGTCGATCGGCCAATTCGTACTCGATCCTCAGGATCCTTACCCGAACGGTTTCACCGTCGGCGATATCTGGTGAGGTTTTTACAGGCGGGGCATGGACCGCCGTTCGAGCCGAACGACTACTCTTTGGTTGCCTGCAACGTCCACTTGCCCCGATCGGAAACGGCGATGAAACCGGATTCTTCGACTTTCTTGCCGCGCACGAATCTCCCGACTTTTACGGTAATCGGCTGAGCGCTTGAATCTGACCGCGCCTCGAAATAAGCGTAGTTCTTGAACACTTCCTCATAATTAAGACACTCGGCTTCTTTCCAGGGAAACTGAGCCGGTTCGAATTCGATCAAATAGCAGTGGCTGCCGACCGGGAATGTCTCTTTCGGCAGTGGGGCTGCCCGATCCCGAGGCGAGCAGGCCCACAGCAAAAGTGCCAGAGAAAAAAACGCCACCCTCGGTTTCATCGAACTGCCTCTTGCCGTCTCCATTACGTCCTCCGTGGTACCACCCCGGCCTCGTTGAGGAGGGGAAAACAATGTTAAGGCGATTCGGTTTCCTTTCCTCGACGAGGGTGGCACGTCGCACCGGGTGGTGCCGTTCGAGAAATTGTTTTGTTGAACGAATCGCCCCGCCGCTCCGCAGCACCCCTTCTTGGCCAAACAACTCAGATGTCTCCTCGTTGAGGCACTGCTGTCCCAATGAAGCGAAATCGAGGAAAAGCGTTTTCCCCTCCTCGACGAGGAGGGGTGGCGCGAAGCGCCGGGGTGGTGCTGTTCAAGAAATGGTTTTTGTTGAACGAACCGCCCCGCCGCTCCGCGGCACCCCGCCTTGGCCAAGGCGGGGAAAAGTCTTCGTCCTGCGATTCCGATGGTTGTGGATCAGGCGTCAAGTCTGGGGTGCTTCAGGTGATACCCGGTCTTGTCCTGATACGCCTTCACGACGGTGAGCAACTCGGACTCTCCGAAGGGCCGCGCGAAGAAAGTCATGCTGGTCGGCAGTCCGCTCTCGCTGAAACCGTTCGGCACGGCCACTGCGGGATAGCATGCCAGTTGCGCCATTGTGGAATGGCGCCCGGCAACGTTGGCATTTCCTCCAGCCCCGCGGACGCCCGCGCCTGCCGGCGCGGCTCCACGGGGCGCGGCGGCAACGCCAACGGTTCCTGCATTTCCCGGCGCGATCCATACGTCGACATCTTTCGTCGCCTCCGCAAGCATCATCATCATGACCATGCGCGCCCGCTGTGAACGCAGAAACTCCACGGCCGGAATGACGCGCGCGTCCCGCATCTCCTGATCCAGCGATTTCATCAGTAGGTTTCGGGTGCGGCCGGAGCGCAGGTCGTCGTCGAAGAAGGTGGCCTCTTCGACGAGGTATGCCGTGACGTTGAGATTGAACTCGGGAACCTTCACCGGCATGGGATCGAGTCCGAGCGCCCTGAGGTCTGCCAGGGTTTTCTCGTCACTGGCTTTCGAGACGGCGTTCGTGACCTGATCGAAGGCATCCTTGATGTAACCGAAGCGGATTCTTTTCACGTCCGTCTGTCCGTTCCAGTTGAACGGAATGTCCTGGACGCTCAGATCGCGGTCGTCTTGTTTGGAAATCGCGCTCATCACGAGCGCGCAGTCTTCCGCGTAGCGGCACATGGGGCCAAGGCGGTCCTGTGTCCAGGAGAGCACCATCACGCCGTACCGGCTGACCCGGCCGAGCGTCGGCCGAAGACCGGTCACGCCGCAACGGCTTGACGGTCCGATGATCGAGCCGGCCGTTTCCGTTCCAATCGCGAACCCGACGCATCCGGCTGCGGTCGCCGAGCCCGGTCCGGCCGACGATCCTCCCGAACCCTGTGTGGGATCCCAGGGATTCTTCGTCTGCCCGCCAAACCAGCGGTCACCGGCCGCAAGTTCGCCCGAGACCAGCTTCGCGATCAGGATGGCGCCCGCCTCGTTCAGCATCTCGACAACGCTGGCGGTCTCGTCAAGCACCTGGTCCTTATAGACCGGCGATCCCCACGTCGTCGGATAACCCTTCACTGCGATGATGTCTTTCGCGCCCCACGGAATGCCATGGAGCGGGCCTCTGTATTTTCCGGCGGCGATTTCGGCGTCGGCCTGCCCGGCCTGTTTCAGCGCAAGCTCGTCGCAAAAGGTGATCGTGTTCTGCAACTTCGCGTTGTAACGCTTCAGCCGCGCCAGGTACATCGCGGTCAACTCGGTGGGCTTGACCTGTCGCGTGCGGATCAACTCGGCGAGGTGACGCACGGGCCAGAACGCCACGTCGTCGAGATTCGCAGGCCGCCTGACGGTGGAGACCACGCTCAGCCTTAACGGCTCGCGCCGCCGATTCACTTTCATTCCCGGGACGAGCGCGCTGAAATGATATGGCGGCGACACATTGTTCGGGATCTTGAAGTTATGCAGTTCTTCGTAATTGGCGAGGTTGCGATTGACTGTCTGCACCATCGCGTTGCGATCCGCCTCGGTGAATTCGAGCCCCGAAATCGCCAGGGCGGTTTTCAGCATGTCCGCGGTGATGCGCGGCTCACCGCTCTGCTGCACCTGCGTCCATAGAACGCCCGGCAACAGCGTCGCACCGAGGCTGGTGCCTGCGAATTGAGCCAGAAAACGTCGTCGTGTTTCGTCCAGGTTTTTCACGGGCTGGTGAACCTCCAGAAAAGTGCGCCGATTGTAACAGCGGGATGCGGACAAGGGAATCGCAGTGCGCCACCCTCCTCGCTTGAGGAAGGAAAAAAAACTGCAGGAAAGCGTTTTCCCCTCCTCCACGAGGGGTGGCGCGAAGCGCCGGGGTGGTGACGCGACTTCCCGGGCATATCTGGAGGGCAAAGACATGTTTTACCAACGATGGATCCTCGCTTGTGCCGCCGGCGAGATTGTGGGAATCGGAGTCGCCACCCTCGCTGCCATTTCAGTCAACACGCTCGTGGGCGAACCGCAGACAGTGACCGGCAGGCTTCTGGTGTTGATGGCATTCGCATGGGTGGGCGTTGTGGAGGGTGGCGCATTGGCCGCGTTCCAGTGGCGAGTCCTGCGCACCAGGCTTCCCCGTCTCCGGCTGGGCGAATGGGGAGCAGTGACCGTCGCAGTCGCGGCGACCGGGTGGATTGCAGGGATGGCGCCATCGCTGTTTCTCAATAACCCGGGCGATGACGGGCAGCCGGAACCCTCCCTTTGGCTTGTGCTCATGATGGCATCGCTCGCCGGTGCGGCGGCGGGTTTCTGCTTTGGCGCTGCGCAATGGTTCGTTCTTCGGCGGCACGCGGAGCGGGCCGGGCGATGGGTCTGTATCCATATGCCGGCGTGGGGTCTCGCCCTGGCGGCCATCTTCATGGGCGCGACGCTGCCGGCGCCCGGTTGGCCGGTATGGACGATCGTTTTAGCAGGCGTCGCAGGCGGGCTGTTCGGAGGGCTTCTGCTCGGAGCAGTCACAGGCCTCGTGGCCCGCAATCTTCAGCCCTGGGTGGACGAAGCGCACTGGTCTCTCGAAGGCAAAGTGTGTGTGGTGACCGGCGCGAACTCCGGACTCGGGTACGAGATCGCTCTTGGCCTGGCACGCCTCGGCGGCGAAGTGTTTCTGCTTTGCCGGCGCTCTTCAGAAGGCGAGCGAATCCGCATGGCCGTGCTCGCCAAACGGCCGGGAGCGGTCGTCAAGGTCGTGACCTGTGATCTCAGTGACTTCTTATCCGTCCGCCACGCAGCCGATCAAGTGCTGGCGCTCGGCCAGCGTCTCGATGTTCTGATCCACAACGCCGGTGCGACCTTTGCTCGACGGACGTTGACTGCCGCAGGTGTTGAGGCGACCCTTGCGGTCGATGTCGCCGGGCCGTTCCTGCTGACCTCGCTCTTGCGGAATCGCATCGAGATCTGCGGCGGCCGCGTCATCATGCTGACCGGGATCTATCAACGGAAGGGACAAGTGCGTATCGACGACCTTCATTTTGCGTGCAGGCCATACCACTGGCTGGCAGCGAACAACCAGGCGCAGAAGGGCCGCTGGCTCTTCACGTGGGAACTGGCTCGACGATCGCCGC
This sequence comes from Acidobacteriota bacterium, assembly GCA_023265365.1. Lineage (GTDB taxonomy): Bacteria > Acidobacteriota > Terriglobia > 20CM-2-55-15 > 20CM-2-55-15 > JAHFTY01. The sequence goes on along the minus strand of JAHFTY010000131.1, from coordinate 3,655 downwards.
ACCTGACGGCGGCCGCCGTGCATCCCGGCGCCGTGCTTACCGGTGCGCAGGCGCGCCTGCCCCGGCCGGTCCGCGCGCTCATTCGAACGGTGATGCGTCCGGCATTTGTCCGTGCCGAAGTTGGCGCGATTCCCGTATTGCGGCTCGCGGCGCAACCGGATCCGGTTCAGATGACGGGCCGGTTTTTTGATCGGTGCACCGTTGCTCCGGATGTTCCAGACTCCGCTCTTGCCGCAGCTTTCTGGTCGGCGTGCGAGAAGATGACCGTCAGTCGTTCCTGGACCGATGCGTGAAGCCACACGATCTCCGAGTTGGCGGAATCGCCACGATCTGCGCTTCTCGCTGTGAAAATCAGTCACGATCCGTTCGGATTGAACTCGGCTTGGCTATAATGCGGCCCGCAATGACCATTTCCACCGGAACGCAGCTCGAGACCAGGTTGCGCCTGCTTGGACTCCTGCTGGTCGTTACATTCGGGGCGGCATGCACGGAACGCCCACCGGAATTCCCGGCATCCGGAAACTCCGAAAAAGCCGGCCTCTTCTATCACGCTGTTTTTGCCGTCGGCCCCTTGTTTCTCACCTACGACAGCACGGCCCGCGATTCCGCGCTTTGGCTTGTGCGGCCGGCCGCGTTGTTCATGCCGTTCGAAGTGCGCGCTCTTGTCCGATGGAATGAGGTGGGAAGGGTCGTCTGGTCTCTGACCGGGCCGGCCAGCGCGGATCTTTTGATTGAATTGGCGCCGGAAGGCAACCACCGCCTCGCGATCGTGCGCGCCACGTGCACGGTATCGGCGTGTTCAACCACAACGCAGGAGCGGGGCCTGCCGGCCGGCGCCAGACTCTTCGTGAGTCCCGGCGGAAGCGCTCTGTTGCTGACTGATGACAGTCTCACCAACTACGATTCCATAGCCGACCTGATGCGCAACACGGGGGCTCGGCGGACGCCGCGGCTTTCCCCTCCCTCGAAAAACGAACTCGTCGGTCAATCGCGCGATACGACGATCGTCTTGACGGACTTGAAATCATTCAGCGGAGAAATGATCGAAGGGAAAAACCATTCGCTGTTCCACCTCACGCTGGACGCGGCCGGTGATCCCGTTGCGGTCGCCTGGAGCGACGGTTTGCAACTCCTCGTCGACGGCGCCGGCCGGACGCAACTGTGGGATTGTCCGGCGAGCGTATTGAAGGGAAGCGCTGAATGCACGGCATACACGGCACCTTCGTCTTTTCCGCGGGCCGGTCCGGTAACCATTAAGGATGATGAATGCGGCCTTGCGATGAGCCGCAGCGGCTGGACCTGGCTCGTGCGCCGAATCGCCAGGACGGAAGACCTGTTCCCCGCGGCCGGTATCGTGCGATGCGGGGCGAACGAAACGGTCGTGTATCGTGCGCGCCAGATCGCGTCCGTGAAGCCCGCTTCACGAAGCGTTACGAGCGAACGGCGGACCGTGGAATTCAAACGATAGGCGCGGCATGATTTCGGCGCCATAAACATCCAAAAGGAGACTTGATGCCCACATACGTTGCGCTTTACAACTGGGCCGGACAAGGTGAGCGGATGACGGCCTGAAGTTATTTCCAGATCTCGCGCAGCCAGGGCACCGCTCGCCTCAGCCCGTCGACAAAACGGTACGTCTGGTGATGCGCGATTCCGCTCAGTTCGATGAGATCGGCCCGCACTCCATTCTTCTGAAGCTCCAGGATGTAGTTGCGTGTGGGGCCGATGGGCACCACCTGATCGTCGCGGGAGTGGATCGCCAGCACGGGGAGCTTCCAGGTTGACGGCGAACCCGCAGGCGTTCCCGCAACCGGTACGACTGCGGAGAAACGATCGGGATACTTCATCCCGTAATACCATGCCCCGGCGCCGCCCATGCTGAAGCCGGTGACGGCAATCTTCTTTTTGTCGATGTTGAAGGTTTTCAACATCTCGTCGAGCAGCAGATTCACCGCATGTTCGTTTGCGCCGCTGCTCCACCCGCTTCCCTTGGCGTCCGGAGCAACGATGACCGCGCCGAGGTCCTTGAATGCCTGGGCGACCAGTATCTCGAGAACGGCTCGTCCAGCCCCCTCGGGATCGCCGCCGAAATGGAGTGCGAGTACGAGAGGAACCGGCTTCGCGGCCGCTGCATTGTCCGGAATGGAGATCGAATAGTAGATCGGCGGCTCGCCGGCAGGCTCGAGACTGCGCGTATCCACGTTGGGTAAAGCCAGTGGCATTTGCTGTCGTTTCATGATGTGTGCGATTCAACCATTCCCGATCGTCAGGAGCAACACCGTTTCTCTGGAACCCGGCTATCGAATCGGAATGACGACTGCCGTCGCCGTAACCGGGATGGCGCCTTCGACATGAATGACCGACGCGCGGGGAAGGTATTGTTGCAGTAACTGCGGGTCATAGAACGAAATGCCGTTCTGCGACAAAGCCTGAAATGCGAGGAGTCGATAACTTCCAGGCGCCAGGTTTGAAAATTGGAAGTCGCCGCCGCGAGGCGCAATCGCCTGAATGATGCTGAGTCCGGGGAATTCGCTCGTCGATTGCAGAGGCACCAGGACAACGATTGCCGGCTCGACCGGAATCTCTCCCCGTTCCGTGAGAACCTTGCCGATGACGCTCGATGCCGGGCCGGCGAGCGTCACTTCAAGAGTGGAAGACGCCGGCCGAATCAATGCCGGCCGTTGCTGGACATCGGCGTTGTCCAGTCTGACCGATTCGACAAAGTAGCCCGGGGGCGCCGGTCCCACGAGGATGCGGTATTCATCGGGGAGCACCGACTGGACGCGAATGTTTCCGTCCGCATCGATTCGTGCCGGCCCGTTCGTCAGTCCTCGAACCGCGTTGTGCCGGGGCTGCAGAAACACCAGGAGCCTGGTCAGATCCGGCGTGGCGTCGCGCGACCGGACGCTGACCCGGCCAACCAGGTCCGCGGCGGGGAACAGATTCAGTTTGACGCCATCGAGGTCGTTGGAATGAACGTCGACCTGGGTTCTTCCAAAATAACGGCGTCCATTCGACTGAAGCGCGGCAACAACATCGTATTCGCCAGGGGCGACACCGGGAATTGTGAAGTTGCCGTCCCCACGAACAATGCTGTTGCCCAGCGCCCGGACATCGGCCGCACTTTGTATCAACGTGGGGACCAGATAGAGGTTATCCACACTGGACGGTCGTTCCGTCCCAGCGATCTGCCCGCTGATCGTGACGAGGCCGTCCACAACCAGACGGATGTCGACCCCGAGCGCGGCAGGAGAGGATGCCGCGATCGCGACCGGCGCGACATTGCGCGGATCGATGGTCCCTGGATAATAGGTGGCCGGCGGCGACTCGGCCCGGACGAAGTATTCCCCGGCCACAAGTCCCGATACGACATATTCGCCATTGATGTTGGTTGGCGCCGCGCTGCTGACGATGGTGAGAAGCGGATCGCCAAAGGCATTGAACTGGCGCTGCATGACGGTCACGCGGACGCCCGAGACCGGCTTGTCCGAGTGGTCGCGCACCGTTCCGGAAATGGTTCCGGACGAGATCATCTCGACGCGAAGCTCGATATCGCTGGTGGGGCCGATTTCCAGGATCCGATAGTCCGATCCGACAATCGACTGCGTTCCATCCTTAATGCCGTAGCCCTTCGCCGAAACCCGCAGCCGATGCC
>JAHFTY010000130.1:3696-13374 GCA_023265365.1 Acidobacteriota bacterium | reverse complement strand
CCCCGCCGCTGCGCTCCTCAATCCCGCCTTAGGGAAAACTATGATGTGCGCCTCCCCGTTTTTTCCTCCTCGACGAGGAGGGGTGGCGCGAAGCGCCGGGGTGGTGTCCGCCAAAGCTGTGCCGAACTGGACGGCGTCGTTATAATCGTCGGCAGTCGAATGACGGAGAATCCAGCATGGTGGACCAACGGTTCTCGCGATTGCTTCCCACCCTGATCGCCGGCGTCGCATTGATCCTTCCCGCCGGCGTCCTGAAAACGAGCGCCCAGCGGGCGCAGGTCAGCGCACCATCCGACGATGCGGATCAGCCGGTCAGGACCTCCGTCCAAAACCCGGGCGCGGTGGCGATTGTGATCGGAATTGGCCAGTATCAGGATCGCGATATCCCTCCGGCCGGCTACGCGGTGAACGACGCCGACGCCGTGGTCCGGGTGCTGACCCAGACGCTGGGCTATTCGCCCCAACGCGTTATCCAGCTCAAGAACGAGCAGGCGTCCTTTGGACGAATCAGAGCCGCGGTCCGGAATCGCCTGGCGGCGCTGGCGCAGCCGGACAAGTCGGATGTTTTCTTTTATTACAGCGGTCACGGCGAGCCGAATGTCCGGACGAGAGAAGGTTTCCTCATTCCCTATGACTTCGACTCGCAGGATCAGCCATCGCCGGAGACCGCGTACGGTTTGAAGGACCTCTACGCCGATCTCGCCGGCCTGAACGCGCGCAGCGTGACGGTGGTGATTGAATCCTGCTTCAGCGGGCAGTCGAAGAACGGCCCGCTGCTCAAGTCGGCGCGGCCGCTGGGAATCGAAGTCGACAATCCGGCGCTGGGTCTGGCGAATGGAGTCGTGATCACGGCGAGCGGCGCCGCGGAAATTGCGTCGGATCACCCGGAGCGGCCGCATGGCCTGATGACGTATTACTGGCTGCGCGCCATGCGGGGTGAAGAGGGCGGGGACGACGGGAGCTTATGCGGGATCTCTGGATGCGATGGGCTGGTACGACAAGAATTCCGGAGGGCAGACCCATGCCGTGGGGCAAAAGTCGCCCAATGGATGGGGGCTGTACGAAATGCACGGGAACGTGTGGGAGTGGGTCGAGGATTGGTACGACTCAGGATATTATGCCGCGGGGGAAGGTGTGGATCCGAAGGGGCCGCGAACCGGAACCTTCCGCGTGATTCGCGGCGGTTCCTGGTACCTCAATCCCCGGCTCACCCGCGTGTCCAATCGCAACTACAGCGGGCCGGCCTACAGGAACTTCAACGGCGGGTTTCGTTGTGTCCGGGAAGCGTTTTGATCCCTTGATCCTTAATCCTGATGCCTTGATACTTTTCCGGACGATTTTGAGGGGTTCCAGGGGGCGGAGCCCCCTGGCCGCGAATTTTGAATAAACGCGAGAAACCGGAACTGCCGGTGGTGGTTGGGAAAGCGTACGATTTCGCGCTGTGGGTCTTGCCGAAAGTGGAGAGTTTCCCCAGGTCGTCGTCCAGCAGGAATGAGCCTGAGATGTCTTTCTGGTGGAATTGAAAATGAAGGTGTGGGGCGTTCAGGCAAACCACCCCGCCCCTCCGTGTTGGAGGGGAGCTGGGTGGAGCTAGCCTTTGATATCCAGGTCCGGCTTCGGCGGCGTATAGGAGGCGGCGTAGGAATTCAGGGCGTGCCGGCCGCGTTCGATACTGCGGAGTTCGGCGCTGGTCTTCTGCTTGATCATGTCGAGCCGGGTGTGCGCGTGTTCGTCGATCTGGACGATATGGTTCGCCATGCGGACGATCTCGTCGTTGACGGCGCGCATTTTGGTCATGATTTCGGGCGAGACCGAGGGGTCTGTCCGGATCAGAGAGATCCAGCTGGCCAGCGTTCCTTCGATGGCCGTCAGCTCCATCATCAGGTCGGCGCGCCGTTGCAGCAGGTTGTCAAAGCCGTCGAGATCTTCGTCGGCCAGCAACAGAAGCTGTTCTTCCGACAGGCAGATGAAATCCTCCAGAAGCTCTTTCTCTCGTTCAAGCGCGTTAAGTATCTGCGTCGAGTTCATATCGTCCCTCTTGCCTCTTGCGTTCGAGCCGGTTACCCGTGCATCCGAAGCTTCACGGTCGAAGCCTGTGGTGGCACGGACTGAATGTATTTCTGCCTGGCGATTTCTTCCCAAGATTCAAGGAGTGTCGCTAGCAGTTTGACTGCCTCTTCCAAAGGAGCCGTTTTGAGCTTGATGGAGCCGTCGAGAATGCAGGATGTGACGTAAGTGTAGATCCTGTCGAGCTCGACGGAAATCTCTCCGCCGCGTTCCATGTCCAGCGTGCCCTGGAGGTGTTGGACAATCGCCATGGCACGGTCAACGGACTGGCGCTTGCCCACGAGATCGTTATTCTGAATGTCGATCACGGCCTGTTTCAGGTGCCGGACGGCGCCTTGATAGAGCATGACGACCAGTTGTTCGGGACTGGATGTTGTCACCGATGTTTCGTAATAGTTTCGTGTTGGATGACCCCAGTTATTCATGCTTCCCCATTAATCCTTAAATTGTGCGGTTCGACAGCGCCGTGAGCGACGCGCTCGTTTGCGAGAGCTGGCTCATCGCCTGATCGGCCGCCTGATACATTTTCTTTAGATCGGCGCGTCTCTGGTCGAGCCGTGCCTGCTGGCCGGAAATCCGGTCCCGGAACCGGTTCAGCGTCTGCCCGATCGTGTCGCGAGTCGTCTTGATCAGGCCCGCCGTCGAATCCAGATTCTCGAGACGGGTTTTCATCGTGTTGAACACACCGTCACTGTTCGTTCCGTGGAACAGCTTCGCCAGGTCCGCCGGATGGTCCGCGATGGCCGAATTAAAACTCGATTCGACGAATTTCATGTCGCCGGCCGACGTCAATTCGATTCCCACTTCGGACAGGTAGTGAAAGGCGCCGCCGTTGCTGTTCGATTCCTGAAACGCGCTGCGGATGTCGCGAATGGCCTGCCGCATCACCGAATCGTGGGCCAGAGCGCCGGTGGACTGCCTGGTGTAGAACGCCCGAAGCTTGTTGTAGTCCGCGACGAGTGTTCGGACCGAACTCTTCAACTCGTCGTAGCTGGCGGTGACGTCGATCGCCGCCGAGCCGCCTTTGACCATCGTGAACGAGATTCCCGGAATCGCATCGGAAACGGTGTTGGATGCGCTTTGAACAGTCAGTCCGTTCACGGTGAAGCTGGAATCGATCGCGTCCTGCGTATTGGTCCCCGAGAATGCGATCGCCGTGCCCCCGCTGTTGGTCAGACTGTTGTTGATCGTGAACGCCGCGTCTGCGCCGGTCGAGCGGCTCGAAAGAACCATCTTGTAGGAGGTTCCGGTATTCACGATCGACGCTCTCACATCCGATTCCTGGGCATTGACCAGGTCCTTGAGTTCGGTCAGTGTCGTGTTTCCGGTAATCGTAATCGCCGCGGTTGTTTCCGAGCCGGTCGTGAAGGAAATCGAACCGCCGTTGGCAACGACATCGGTCTTTTCCGAGAAACCCATGGTCGAAGTCGTCATCTGGGCTTTGGCCAGGTGATCGACCACCACCTCGTAGTGACCCGCGATGGCATCCGAGCCGGCCGACGCCGTCAGGATCGTCGTGTCGCTGGAAGCGGCAGCCACTTTCGAGAACGCGGTGCTGCTGACCAGGTCGTTAACGATCGTCTTGAAGTCGTCGACCTGGGAACCCAGTTGCGTCAGGGCGGAGTCCTTGTCCTGTATGGCCTTCTGCTGGGACTGCATGCTGGTGAGGGGCAGGCTCTCCTGTTTCATGATGACATCGATGATGGAATTGAAGTCGATGCCATTGAGCCCTGACAGATTGATTGCGCCGGTCATTTCGGTTCACCTCTCCCCACTTATCGACAGAAGGACTGCGCGACTTTAGAAGTCAGACGCCGCATCCACCTCTTTGAAGAGCCCCGGATGCGGCGTCGGACGGGAGAAACTAATTACCGAAGCAGGCTGAGGACGGATTGAGGAGCCTGGTTCGCCTGCGCCAGGGCAGCAATGCCGGCCTGGTTCAGGATGTTGAACTTGGACAGTTGCGCCGCTTCTTCAGCAACGTTCGCATCCCGGATCCGCGCCTCGGACGCCTGGACGCTGGTGGCCATCGTCTGGGCTTGAGAGATCGCGAACTGGAGGCGGTTGATGGCCGCGCCGGCTCTGCCCTGGACGGTGCCCAAGGTGCCGATCGCGGTCTGAAGCGCGGTGATCGCGCTGGCGGCGCCGCTCTGCGACGCGATGGTCGAGGCGTTGATGCCGAGACCCGTCGAGTCCACGGAGTCCGTCAGACTGACCGTGATGTAGGTGACGGAACTCGCGGTGTTGGTCTGCGTGTTGCCGACAAACACGGCGCGGTCGTCAAGACTCGCACCGGACGTGTTGATTGCGGCGGCCGATGCGGTTCGCGTGATTTCCGAGAGAACCGAAGAAAACTCGGAGTTCAGGGTGGTGCGGTTGCCCTGGAACGTGTTCGAAGCCGACTGCGTGGCCAGCGTCAGAGCGCGATCGAGAAGGTCCGCGATGTTGCTCATTGCGCCGTCTTCGGTCTGCAGTTTGCTGATGGCGTCGCCCGCGCTGCGGATACCAATCTGAAGTCCGGTGTTGTCCAGACGATGGCGGTTCGCAACGGCAAGGCCGGCAGCATCATCCGCGGAACTGTTGATGCGGAGACCCGACGTCAAGCGGCCGATTGTCTTTTCGAGACCCATGGCGGTTTTGCTCAACTGGGCCTGTGCGTTCAAAGAAGCGGTGTTCGTAACGACTGAAAAACTCATTGCTGTAATCCTCCGTGAAATTTTGATTTTGGCCGGCGTCCTTGCCGGCACGTTGCGAAGTTCCCATCCTGGTCCAGCCTGCCAATCATTGACCGGCTACAAGCGTTATCGGGGAGGAGGGGGTGGAACTTTAGCGAAAATTCGAATCGCCGTTTTCGAGACTCCGGTATCCCGCGTCACGCGTTTGACCCGGCCTCCGGGTTCGTTGACAGGCTTCTGAGTCCGTACATTGAAAAGAAAGGGATTAGGTGAGGCAGCCGAATTGCAAACCGCAAACGCCATGAACATCTTCTTTGTCAGCGCGAAAAACACCGGTTGTTCTAAGTGGCGGGCGGAGATTCCCGCAAAATACCTGAAACGCCGCGGACATACCGTGAAGTTCTTTGACGAGTGGCCCGGCGCGGAAGCCCCGGACGTCATTGTGTTCTCCAGGCAATACCACCACGACCTCTTTCCTTTATATAACTGGGCGAAGAGCCGGAACATCCGCGTCGTCTACGATACCGACGACGCCCTGGATCTGGTCGATCCGTGGAATCCGGCCTACGATTTCTCGCGCAAACATCAGAGGGATTCCGAATTCATGGCAACCCATGCCGACGTCGTCACCACGACCACGCCGGAACTTGCCGGACATCTGTCGAAATTGAATCCGAACGTCATGGTCGTTCCCAACAGCGTCGACCCGGAAGACTGGTTTGTCGTTCCGCGAACCCCGGGGCCGCTGCGGATCGGATGGCAGGGAGGAAGCACGCACTTCCTCGACCTGGCGGTCGCGGCCGATGCGTTGTCGGACCTGCAGCGAAAGCTGAATCTCGAGGTCGTCATTTACGGCATCACCGGGTTCTCCAGCGTGAAGGACATGTACCGGAGGAGACTCAAGGCACAGGGCGAAAGTTTCCGGACTTCCCCTCTGGGCCGTTCCATCAATACCTTTCTCCGCAAGACCGAGAGACTGCGTTATGTGTTCCAGCCTTTCGTTCCTTCCAGGGACTACGCCCATACTCTCTGCAATCTCCGTTTCGACATCGGGATCGCCCCGCTCGTCGACACCGCGTTCAATCGCAACAAGAGCTGCATCAAATACTATGAATATGGAATGTCGGGCGCGGTGACTCTGGCATCCAACGTCCTTCCGTACTCCGCTGAAGTTCCCTTTGTCGCAGACAACGCCCGCAACGCCTGGAAAGAAAAAATCACCGAGCTCGCCGGCTCGGATCTGGCCGGTCTCCGGAGGGATCAATACGAGTGGATCATGACCTGCCGGAACATTGAAAAGAATGTCGAGTTGTGGGAACAGGCCATGCAGGGCGCCGCGGTCCGCGAATTAACCGCGGTTTGAGAATCACGAATGTCTCCTCGTTGAGGCACTGCTGTCCCAATGAAGCGAAATCGGGGAAAAGCGTTTTCCCCTCCTCGACGAGGAGGGGTGGCGCGAAGCGCCGGGGTGGTGCAGTTCAAGAAATGGATTTTGTTAAACGAACCGCCCCGCCGCTCCGCGGCACCCCGCCTTGGCCAAGGCGGGGAAAAGTCCTCGTCCAGCGACTCCACGGCTTCATGTAAGAACCACACCTTCCCCCAGGGCATTCGCTTGAATCTTGGGACCACCGTGCATTTCCGGCAGAACCGAAACCGCAATTCGGACAGTTCTGTCCTCGTTGAAGAAGGGAAACTAACTTCTTTTTGGTCATCTTCTCCGCACCACCTGCCGATAAACCCTCATGGAAGGTGACACATGAACGCAACCATGAGCGAAATCGACCAGGAACTAGGCGCGGCCCTGACCACGACGGCGGGCATCATTTCTTTATTGGATTCCATGCGGGAGCGCGAGGCGTACCGGGAACTCGCGGGTCTGATGGAAACCATCAGTGCGATCTTCATGATGTATTGCGAACATCCGGACTGGGCGTTGCCGGAGTCCTTCGAGCGCACTCTCAGTCTTCTGGTCAACGCGCAGGAGAGCCGGAGCTGGCTGTTGCTCGCCGACATTCTGCGATACGAGGTCACCCCCCTGCTCCAGGACTGGAGTAAAGAATTCCGGAATCGGGCCGATGAGACGGCAAGGAGCCACTCATGATTCTCGTCAAGAAGATCAACCAGCAGGACATCGTCGTGAACTGCGAGCTCATCCAGACGATTGAATTCTCGCCGCACGCCGTGATTTCGATGACGACCGGCGAAAAAATTGTTGTGGATGAGACCCCGGAAAACATCATTCACAAAGTCATCGACTACAAACGGTCGATCAGCTCGCGCGGTCTTGAAATCCGGTCGGGTACGGCCAAAATCGAGGCAATGTGAGGCGGCAATGGATTTAGCAACACTACTCGGACTGTTGATAGCGCTTGTCGGCATTCTGGCGGGCCAGGCGATTGAGGGCGGCTCGATTCTTCAGATCCTTCAGCCCACGGCGGCCTTGATCGTCTTTGGCGGAACAATCGGCGCCACCATGATCGGGTTTCCCTTGTCCACGTTCAAACAAGCGATCGCCGACCTGATCCACCTCGTCAAGGATCATGACGTCAAGCCGAACGGAGTGATCGACGACATCGTGAAATTCACCAACAAGGCGCGGCGTGAGGGCATCATCGCGCTGGAAAAAGACGCCCAGGGTATCGCGGATCCGTTCTTCAAGAAGGCCATCATGATGGCCGTCGACGGCAGCGAACCCAAGGAACTCCGGCAGACCATGGAATGCGAACTCACCTACATGGAAGAACGCGGCGAACACTCCGCCAAAGTCTTCGAAGCGGCCGGCGGCTACTCGCCCACGATCGGAATCATCGGCGCCGTGCTTGGCCTGATTCAGGTGATGCAGCACCTGGACAACATCGAAGAGGTCGGGAAGGGAATCGCGGTCGCGTTCGTTGCGACGATCTACGGCGTCGCCGCAGCCAACATCTTTCTGCTTCCGGCAGCCGGAAAACTGAAATTCAAACACCGCCAGGGCATGATCATCAAAGAAATGATGCTCGAAGGCGTCCTTGGCATTCTCGAAGGGCAGAACCCGCGCCTGATCGAAGGCAAGCTTACATCGTTCCTCGAAGAGAAGTACCAGAAGCTGCGCGAACAATCCGGCAAGTCCAAGTCGAAGGTGGCGGCTTGATATGTCGCGAAAGAAGAAGCACGCCGAACACGTCAACCATGAGCGGTGGCTCGTTTCATACGCCGATTTCATCACTCTGTTGTTTGCATTTTTCGTGGTGATGTTCGCCGCGTCCAGCTCCGACCAGAAAAAGGCGGGCCAGGTGGCGCAGGCGGTGCAAACGGCCTTCAAGGAACTCGCTGTGTTCGATCCGGCAAGCAAGGCGGTGCCGTTGAACGGAGAAGGATCCGCCATCTCGCCGATATTCAACCAGGTGCAGATCATGGACGCCGTCGCGAAAGCCAAGGCCGAGATGGACGGCGTCAAGAGCCAGCTCGAAGATACCCTGAAGGAAGAAATCCAGTCCGACCTCGTCCACGTCACCGAGGACGCCCGGGGAGTGACGGTAAGTCTCGCCGAAGCCGGCTTCTTCGATTCGGGATCCGCAGCCGTCAAAGCCGCAGGACTGCCAATCCTGGCGCGAATCTCCGAGAAGCTGCTCCAGGTTACGCAGAACCTCCGGGTGGAGGGACACACCGACAACACGCCCATCCATACCGCGATGTTCCCCTCGAACTGGGAACTCTCCACCGCGCGCGCCACCAACGTGCTTCAGTACCTCATCAACAACGCGCAGCTTCCACCGCAGCGTCTGTCGGCCGTGGGATACGGAGAATACCGGCCTACCGCATCGAACGACACCCTGCAGGGCCGCGCCGCCAACCGCCGCGTCGACCTGGTGATCATTGGAATCGCGGCTCAGAAGCAGGAACCCGCGCAACCCCCCTCGGCGCAATAAACGCGATCCTTATTGATGGGCGACGCCTGGTTCATTTGAATTACTCTCCACGGCCGCTTCCCCCTTGTCTTTAGGTCTTCAAAATGATTAGATTGCGGGAATTTACGCTGCTGTACCTCATTCCTGGATGATTCAAACGACTTAATACGGAGCGGTACCGGAGGATTAGTGATGAAGAAGGGAACCTTTGCAATTCTCTGCACAGGAGTCTTGTGCGTGATTGTAACCGCCAAAATGAACCTGGCGCAGCGGGGCGTTCAGCCGGCTGCCCCTGCCGTTCAACGTGCGCCGGGGGCGCCCACTCCCGTTGTGGCCCGAACTCAGCCCGCCGGCATGGCTCTCGACGCTCAGCAGGCGCTGGCGAAGCAGTACTGTATCGGCTGCCACAGCGACAACGCGAAAATGGGCGGGATTGCCCTTTCGAAGCTGGATCTCGCTCATGTCGATCAGACCGGGGAACTTACGGAGAAGGTCATCCGTCAATTGCGGAGCGGAATGATGCCCAAGGCCGGGGCTCCGAGACCTCCGGCGGAAACGCTGAAGTTGTTCGCCAGCACCCTGGAAAACACCGTCGACCGGGCCGCCGCCCTGAAACCAAACCCGGGAAGCCGGCCGTTTCAGCGTTTGACGCGAACCGAATATGCGCGGTCGATCAAGGACCTGCTCGGCATCGATGTGGACGTCACGGCCCTTCTGCCGGCGGACACGCTGAGCGAAGGATTCGACAACATTGCCGACGTCCAGCCGTTCTCCGCGACGTTGATGGAAGGCTATATGCGGGCCGCCGCCCGGATCAGCCGCGACGCTCTCGGCGATCCGAAAGCCGAGCCGGATTCGGAGGTCTACAAGCTTCCGCGAACGGCGACGCAGAACTTCCACGTCGAGGGGACGCCGTTTGGAACGCGCGGAGGGATGTCCGCGGTCTATAACTTTCCGGCCGACGGCGAATATGAATTTCGGGGTCTTCTTCACAGCACACCCACCGGCGGACTTTTCGGCCAGGTGATGGCGGCGCAAGGTACCGAGCA
>JAHFTY010000130.1:0-3686 GCA_023265365.1 Acidobacteriota bacterium | reverse complement strand
AACTCGAGTTTTCGATCGACGGCGAACGCGTTGCGCTTAAGGATGTCGAAGCCCGGCTCTCGGAATCGCTTCCCACGGGCCTGAACATCTATTCCGGCCGCGTCTTTGTGCAGGCCGGCGCACACCGCGTCGGTGCGGCGTTTCTCGAAAAACACTCCGAATTGATTGATGACGACATCGCGCCGATCGAGCACACTCTTGCGGACACGACGATCGGCAGCGACAGGGAAATCACGAACTATCCGCACCTCCGCGAATTCGAAATCAAGGGGCCCTTCAATGTCACAGGAGTTTCAGACACGCCCAGCCGCCGCCGGATCTTCGTTTGCCGGCCGTTGAGCGCGGCCGAAGAGATGCCGTGTGCCACGAGAATCGTGACGAATCTCGCGAAGGTCGCTTATCGACGTCCGACGACGCCCGAAGACCTGGAAGGTCTGATGAGTTTCTACGATCGCGGCCGAAAGAACGGCGATTTCGAATCGGGTATCCGGTTCGCGCTGGAAGCGATGCTGGTCAGCCCGAACTTCGTTTTCCGGCTCGAACAGACTCCGGCCACCGTCAAGCCCGGCCAGACGTTCAGGATTGCGGATCTGGACCTCGCTTCACGGTTGTCCTACTTCCTCTGGAATACCTTTCCCGATGAGGAACTGCTTGCCGTTGCGCGGCAGGGACGGTTGAAGGAACCGCTGGTTATCGAGAAGCAGGTTCGGCGGATGCTGGCCGATCCCCGGTCGGAAACACTCGCCACCAAGTTTGCCGGACAGTGGCTTCACCTGCCGGACCTCATGAACCTTCATCCCGATTCCCACTACTATCACAACTACGACAACACCCTGGCGCAGGCCCTGCAGCGGGAGACCGAGTTGTTCGTCAACAGCATCGTGAAGGAAGACAGGAACGTTCTCGACCTTCTGACCGCCGACTATTCTTTCGTGAACGAACGGCTCGCGCGCCACTACGGAATCCCGAACGTCCGCGGGGACGAATTCCGGCGTGTGCAACTGGCGGACGATTATCGCCGCGGCCTGTTGGGAAAGGGCGCGATTCTCGCGCTGACGTCGGTTGCCGATCGAACCTCGCCGGTGTTGCGTGGAAAGTGGGTGATGGGCGTCATTCTCGGAACTCCGCCGCCGCCGCCGCCGCCGGCCGTCCCGAAGCTGGATGAGACCGCCGCCGTGACGGAAGGCAAGACCTTGACGGTTCGTGAACGCATGGAAACCCACCGGGCGAGTCCGAGCTGCAACAACTGTCACCGCGTGATCGATCCGATCGGCCTCGCACTGGAAAATTTCGACGTCACCGGCGCCTGGCGGACGATGGACACCACGCCGGGGATCAGCGCGGAAGGCGTCCGCGTTCACTCGGTCGGAGTGCCCGTCGATCCGAAAACGCAGATGTTCGATGGAACGCCGATCGATGGTCCGGCCAGTCTTCGCAACGCATTGCTGGCGCGATCGGATCAATTCATACAGAACCTGACCGAGAAGATGATGGCTTACGCTCTCGGCCGCCGAACCGAATTTTTCGATATGCCGACGATTCGCAAGATCAATCGCGACGCGTCGAAACAGAACCATAAATTCTCCGCGCTCGTCATGGGCATTGTGAACAGCCCGGCATTCCAGATGAGCAAAGCGGAAGCGGCGACGACAGAAGCCGTCAACAAGAACTAATACGCCGGGTGCTTCGCGCCCGGTAAAGCGATTAAGGAGGAGAGGATGTTCATCACGAAGAAGCATATTTCCCGCCGCACCATGCTCCGCGGTATGGGCGTGACGATGGCACTGCCGATCATGGAGTCCATGCTGCCCGCGATGTCTCCAGCCCCGGAGAACAAACCGCCGACGCGCGTGGCCTGCATGGAAATGGTGCATGGCTCCGCCGGAAGCACGAAGTTCGGTATCGAGAAGAACCTGTGGGCTCCCGCCAAAGAGGGCCGCGATTTCGATCTCGCGCCGGGCAGCCTTCTCCCGCTCGATCCCTGGAAGGATTACCTGACGATCGTCAGCAACACGGACATGCGTCCGGCCGAGGCGTTTGAGCTCCACGAAGTCGGCGGAGACCACTTCCGATGCAGCGCCGTATTCCTCACGCAGGCTCATCCGAAACAGACCGAAGGATCGGACGTCTACGCCGGAACATCCTTCGACCAGATGTACGTGAAGAAGTACGGACAGGACACATCGCTTCCGTCCATTCAGCTTTCGATCGAAAGCGTCGACCAGGCCGGCGGCTGCGACTATGGCTACTCCTGCATCTACACGGACACCATCTCCTGGGCCAAGCCGGACAAACCGCTGCCGATGATCCGCGATCCGCGCATGGTGTTCGACATGTTGTTCGGGCACGGCGCCACCGAAGCCGAGCGCGCCGCGCAGCGCGCGACGCAGCGCAGCCTGCTGGACTTTGTGTTGCACGAGACCAACCGGTTGAAGTCGAACGTCGGCGCGAGAGACAAATCGCGGCTCGATGACTACCTGGACAACGTTCGCGAAATCGAACGCCGCATCCAGACCATCGAAGCGCACAACGCGAAGGGTGAAGTCCGCCAACTCCCGACCGCTCCGATCGGAGTCCCGGATTCCTGGGACGAGCATGTGAAACTGATGCTCGACCTTCAGGTCCTGGCGTTCATGGGTGACGTCACTCGTGTGACTTCATTCAAACTCAGCCGCGACGGCACAGGACGCGCATTCCCGGAGAGCGGCGTGAACGGCGGGTTCCATGGCGCGTCGCATCATGGCGAAAACGAACAACGCATCATGCAGTACGCCCAGATCAACAAGTATCACGTCAGCATGATTCCTTACTTTGTCGAGAAGCTGAAGAAGGTGACCGAGTCCGACGGCTCCAGCCTGCTGGACAACATCTTGATCGTTTACGGTTCGCCGATGGGCGACTCGAACCTGCACAACCACAAACGCGTTCCGATGTTCCTGGTGGGTCACGGCGGCGGAGTGAAAGGTCACCTGCATGTGAAGGCCGCCGACGGAACGCCGACAGCGAACTTGTACTTGACTCTGCTGCACAAGCTCGGCGTCGATGCCGAGAGCTTTGGCGACAGCACGGGCGAACTCTCCATTTAACCCGGAGGCAAAGGAAACATATGCAGAAACGCGTCATACGCAGCCTTTCATTGAGCCTGCTCGCGATCATCGGCCTGACGATGCTGATGACCGCGGCCGCGGGCGACACCCGGGTTTCGGAAGCGGCCATGAACGGCGACAGAGAACTGGTTCGCTCCCTGTTGAAGCAGGCGGCGGACGTCAATGCCGCGCAGGGCGACGGCATGACCGCGCTCCATTGGGCCGCGCTCAAGGGCGACGCCGAACTGGCGGAACTTCTGCTGTACGCGGGAGCGAATATCAAGGCGACGACCCGTCTGGGCGGCTACAGTCCTCTGTATTTCGCCGCAAAAGCCGGAAGCGCTTCTGTCATCGACAAACTGTTGAAGGCGGGTGCGGACCCGAATTCGAAGGTGGCGCTCGGTTTGACACCGCTTCATATGGCGGCGACGTCCGGCAATCCGGAAGCCGTCAAACTCCTTCTCGAGAAGGGGGCCAATCCCGACGCGGTCGAATCCGAGCACGGTCAGACGCCTCTCAGCTTTGCGGCCGCGTTCAACCGGCCTGAAGTTATTAAGACCCTGTTCGAAAAAGGCGCCAATTTGAATCTCGCATCCAAGG
>JAHFTY010000129.1 GCA_023265365.1 Acidobacteriota bacterium | reverse complement strand
CGTCCACGACGACGATCATCGACAACACGGGGTTCGAGGCGGGTGCGAAACCGGCAAACGACCCCCAGTACTTCGTCTTGGAATAATGTCCGTCGATCACCTTCTGCGAGGTCCCCGTTTTTCCGGCCGCCGTGAAACCCTCCAACTGCCCGGACCGGGCGGTCCCGCCGGTGACCACGTCCTCCATCATCGGCCGCAGTATCGCCGTCGTTTCCGCCGACAAGACGCGTTCTCCGTGGGTATCCGTCTCGGTGACTCCACGCTTCGGATCGTCAATCCGCTTGACAATGAAAGGCCTGTAGAGGATTCCGCCATTGGCGATCGCGGACACCATGCTGAGGATCTGCAGGGGAGTCACGCCGATCTCCTGTCCCATCGACATCGAGGCCAGCGACATCCCGGACCAGCGCGACGGCGGCTTCGTCAGACCTCCTTCTTCTCCGGGAAGATCGATGCCGGTCGGACGCCCGAATCCAAGTTTTTGCACATAGTTGTAGAAGCGCTCCTCGCCGACCCGCTGGCCGATCCGAATCGCCCCGACATTGGAGGAATGCGTGAGGATGTCCGCCACGGACATGATCCCGTATTTCGCGTGATCGGAAATGCGGTGGCCGGCGATCGTGATGCCGCCGCCCAGGCAATCGATCAACTCCTCCGGGGTGGTGAGCTTTTCTTCGAGAGCCGAACCGACCGTGAGCACTTTGAACGTCGAACCGGGTTCGTAAACGGAATTCACTGCCCGATTGATCCGGGCGCCGGGATCGTATTTCGAGTATTCGTTGGGATTGAAGTCCGGGTAACTGGCCATCGCCAGGACCTCGCCGCTGCGCGGATCCATTACAATCGCGGCGATTCCCTTGGCCCGCGTCGATTCGGCGGCAACCCGCAGTTCCCTCTCCAGGATGTACTGGATGTTCTGGTCGATGGTGGTGACCAGGTTTGCGCCGGGAGCCGCGGGCTGCTCCGCGCTTTGGTAGCGATGGCCTCGCGCATCGGTCATGACGACGAGGCGGCCCGGCTCCCCACGAACACTGTCGTTGAACTTGTATTCCAGCCCGCCGATGCCTTCTTCGTCCATGTTGACATAGCCAAGGACGTGAGAAGCCATCTCGCGTTTGGGGTAGAACCGCTGGTCTTCCGGCTGAGAGTAGATGCCCGGGATCTTCGCTCGCTTGATCGCATTGGCCTCGGCCGCAGAGACTTTACGCTTCACCCAGACGAAGTTTCTTTCGGTATCGAAACGTTCGGCCATGTCCTGTTTGGGAATGCCGGTCAGACTCGAAAGCAGATTGATGGTGCGGGTCCGATCCTTGATTTCGTCGGGAACCGCGAAAAACGAATCGACCTTGATGCTGACCGCAAGCTCATTGTTATTGCGGTCGTAAATCACCCCTCGCCGGGGACTGACTTCGAGCGTGCGCGTCTGCTGGCGTTGGGCGCGCTGCCGCAGGCCGGCGGACTGAACCACCTGAAGAAAATAAAGGCGGGCTCCGATAACCGCTCCCCAAATCCCCATTACGGATATCAAGAAGTACACCCGCCTGTAAGAAACCCGGTTTTTCTTCATGTGCGCCATCCGATGGCGAATTCCGAATGGCGAATTTCGAGTCGAAGCCGGCCCGGACAATCCGCAATTCGCATTTCGCAATTCCTTTCCTATCGCTTCGCTGCCAGTTGCTCCTGATTCTCCGGCGCCCCTGAATGCGGGATCGTCAACGGCGCGTCGGCGCTGAACGTCACCAACTGGCCGGGCTGGGGAAGAATCATTCCAAGTTCCCGGCGCGCGATTCCGTCGATGCGCGCGGGGTCGCGCAGGGAGGCCCGTTCAAGCCGAAGCTGCCGGCCCATCTCGGATAGCTGCTGTTGTTTCTTTTGGGCGGCCTCGATCCGGTAGCCGTTCTGAATCCACTGATAGTGCTGCCAGCCATAAAAGAGGAGACAGAGCAGAAACGCTCCGAAAAGACACGTGACACCGAAATACTCACGGCGATGCTTGGTGTCGGCCTCCCGAATAAGATTCAGGTTGTTGATGCGTTTTTCAAAATGGACTTCGATCGCCATTACGCTCTCTCCCAGACGCGGAGCTTCGCGCTCCGCGCACGCGGATTGCGCCGCAGTTCTTCATCGGTCGCAGTCACGACTTTCCTGGTCAAAACCCTTCCCGCAACGACCGGCGCTCGAAACCTGTTCTTCACAATCCGGTCTTCCAGCGAATGAAAGGAGATGACGGCCAGGCGTCCTGCCGGCCGGACAACGGACATCGATGCATCGAGAAACGCTTCCAGACTCCCAAGTTCGTCATTCACATGAATCCGTAACGCCTGAAACGTCCGCGTTGCCGGATGGATTTTCCCGTAGCGCGGCGCGCCCATCACCCGCTGGACGGCGCGCACCAGATCGGTGGTCGTCTCCAGAGGCCTGGCGCGGACGATCGATCGGGCGATGGCGCGGGAGCGGCGCTCCTCACCCAGGTTGAACAGGATGTCCGCAATTTCCTTCTCGCCGTACGTATTGACCACTTCGTCAGCGGTCAACTCCTGGTCTCTGTTCATTCGCATGTCGAGCTGTCCTTCACGCATGAAAGAGAACCCCCGCTCCGCATCGTCGAGCAACATGGACGAGATGCCGATGTCGGCAAGAATGCCGTCGGCGCCCAGAAACCCACGCTCCCCGGCGACCGTCGCAATGTCTCGAAAGTTCGCTTTCACGACCTCCAGCCGCGATCCAAAGAACTGCAGGTTCTCCCGCGCCCGCTCGATCGCAGCTTCGTCCTGATCGATCGCCAGCACCCGTCCATCCGGCGAGGTTCGCTCCAGAATCGCGGACGCGTGTCCGCCGGCGCCGAGCGTCGCATCGATAAAACGGGAGGCCGGTTGCGGGTTGAGGAACTGTAAGACCTCGTCCAGCAGAACTGGTGTGTGGGCCTGCATGCATCGCTAGATTCCCAAGTCGCCGAGGACTTGATGATCTTCCTCCGTGAACTCCTGTTGCTTGAGCTTCGCGAGGAATGTTTCGTGATTCCAGACGTCGAGGCAGTTGAGTTGTCCGAGCACCACGACTTCTCCGCTCATTTTTGCGGAGTCGCGAAGGAGAGCGGGAATAAGAATCCGTCCTGACTTATCGATTGTGGTTAACTGACCGTAATAGTTCGTACGATCAAGAAACTTTTTTTTCGTAGGGTTAAGAGCAGGAAGTTTGGCGAGACGATCTTCGATTTCTTGCCAGACAGAGAGGGGATAAATCAGGACGGAATCTCCCGAAAGACTCGTGACGTAAAACTCGGCGCTGCCGTGGGCCTCTTCGATTTCCGAGCGATAGATGGCAGGGATCTTCAGTCGTCCCTTTTCATCAATAGTCGCGATTTGGTTACCACGCATGTGCGACGTTGTCCCCCGGAAATACAAATAATGCCAATTTAGACCACTTTCGGCCACCTCAGACTACTGATGTGCCTAAACCGTGTCAACAATTAGTTTTAGGCGGCGTGTGCTACCTTTATTGGCCTATGAAGGCTGGAATCATCGGGCTCTCGTCGGTCGGCAAGACAACCATATTTAATGTCCTGAATCAGGGAAAGGCCGTGATCGCGCCGGCGGGGAGCCGACGGCAGGAGCCGAATGTCGGGATCGTGAAAGTTCCGGATCCACGGCTGGAGTATCTGTTTACAGTCTTTCACCCGGAGAAGGAGACGCACGCCACCGTGGAGTTCGTGGACGTTCAGGGGCTGGTCCGGGGCAAGGGTCAGGATCTGGCGCTGGCGCCGGTCCGGACGGTGGATGCCCTGGTTCATGTGATCCGGGCGTTCGAAGACGATTCGGTGCCGCATCCGGACGGCAGCATCGACCCTCAGCGCGACCGCCAGAACCTGGATTTTGAACTGATCGTTGCGGATCTCGCGACCATCGAGAAGAGGATGGAGCGTCTCGAAAAGGATTTAAAGAAGCTCAAGAATCCGGCGCTTGAAAAAGAGCATGCCTGTTTGATACGCGCTAAAGCCTGGCTCGAATCGGAGAAGCCTCTGCGCGAAATGGAAATGTCGGACGACGAAAAGAAACTCGTGAAGGGCTTCTCGTTCCTGTCCGAGAAGCCGGTGATTTATGTCGAAAACATCGGCGAAGACCAGTTGGACAGGCTGCGTCATCCGCTGGGTTCGACCGGACTGCGGCCAAACACGGAAGCGGCCGTCATTTGTGGAAAGCTCGAGGCGGAGATGGCGGAATTGCCGCGCGAGGAGATGCAGACCTTCCTGACCGACTACGGCCTGTCGGAGTCCGGCGCCGAACGGCTGATCCGCACGACGTACCGCTTGTTGGGTTTGATTTCCTTTTTCACCGTCGGTGAAGAAGAATGCCGCGCATGGACGATCGTTCGCGGAACCCATGCGCAAAACGCGGCAGGAGTGATCCATACCGATCTGCAGGATCATTTCATACGCGCGGAGGTGTGCAGTTATGACGATTTCAAGACTCATGGAAGCATGCACGCGCTGAAAGAGAAAGGCCTTCTCCGGCTGGAGGGGAAGGAATACGTGGTGAAGGACGGGGACATCCTGAATATCCGGCATGGGGGCTAGTTGGAGAAATTTCGGAATTCGGAATTCGGAATTCGGATTTCGGATTGCTTTGTCCTCTTGCCGTGACTAAAGAGGAACTCCAAAAAAGGACGAGGGCATTCGCGCTCGCAATGATGCAGTTCAACACAACAGTCCGCGGGAACGCTGATTCAAGCACGATTGCGAGCCAGCTCTTCCGTTGTGCAAGTTCGATCGGGGCAAATTACCACGAAGCAAATCGCGCGGAATCGCGGAAGGATTTTGTCCACAAAACTGCGATTTCTGAGAAAGAGGCGGCCGAGTGTCTCTACTGGCTGTCTTTGCTTCAAGACGGAAATTTCGGCAATCCGGAGCAAAGGCAGACACTCTTGCGTGAAAGTAACGAATTGCTGGCGATCTTCACTGCGATTGGGCGGACGACGAAGCGCAACGCCAAATCCGAAATCCGAAATCCGAAATCCGAATTCCAGTGAACTCCCTCACCTACTCTCTGCTGTTCGCCATTGCGGCAGCCGGCGCGAATGTGATTGGCGGCGTGATCGTGACGAGCCACAAATGGGCGCTGCGGTCGCTCCGCTACTTCATAGCTCTCGGCTCGGGCTTCATGCTGGGCGCGATCTTTCTGGAGATGATTCCGGAAAGCCTGGCGCACGGGCCGGTGAATGCGACGGTTTTTAATGCCCCCACATCGCTCGTGCTGCTGGGGTATCTGATCGTTCACACGTTCGAGCACACCTTTGCCCGCCATCTGCACTTTGGGGAGGAAACCCATCACGATGAAGTCGTCGATCCGGTGGTCGGAATCTCCGCGCTCGTCGGAATGATCGTGCACACCTACTTTGACGGTGTGGCCATCGGCGTCAGTTTCCTGGTCAATGAAAAAGTCGGCTTCCTCGTTTTTCTCGCCGTCTTTCTCCACAAGATTCCTGACGGATTCACGATCGCTTCCATCATCGTGACGTCCGGATACTCCAACGCGAAAGCCCTTGCCGCCGCCGGCGCGCTGGGCGTGTCGACGCTGGCCGGTGTCGTCATGGTTCATCTGTTCGATGGACTGGTGCCGTATGCGCTGCCGATTTCGGCGGGTTCGCTTCTCTACGTGGCGGCGACGGATTTGATGCCGGAGGTCAACCGCGAGACGGGCGTGAAGATGGCAGGGGTGGTGTTTGCAGGAATGGGACTGTTTCTCTTGATCAAGCTGGCATCCAACGTTTAGGAATCCCGGAATTGGAATTCGGAATTCGGATTTTGGGCAATTCCGAATTCCGAATTCCGAAATGGGTTACTCGCCTTCGTCTTCGTCGTCGTTTTTGAGCATGCCCGCAAGGACCGGCCGAGAGGAGGTCCCTTCCTTTTCCGCTTCCTCCTGGCAACCGATGCAAAGGGTCGCCCATGGCACGGCCATGAGTCGCTTTTCATTGATGTCCTCGCCGCAACGCAGGCACTCGCCGTACTCTCGACGGTCCATGCGCTTGAGGGCTTCCTGAATCGATTTCAGACGCTGGAAGTCACTCTCGTGCAGATTGTAAAGGAGTTCCTTGTTGTGACTGATGGTGGCGAGGTCACCCTCGTCCTCGGTGTTTTCCAGTTGGATTTCCTCCTCGGCCAACCGGTTCCGGTTGATAGAGCGGATCAGCTTCTGATACTCCTCGAGCAGCCTCTGCCTGAATTTTTGAACCTTCTTCTCTTCCATTGGTGTACTTATCCTCTCTGTCCCTACGAAACCCTCGTGGTCTCGAGTTTTCGCGGAAAACCGAATATATGCCCGACGATTTGCCCGTCAACTAACTGTCTTTTGACGCCAAACTTTGGAAAATGCCAATTTCTTAACTTGTATTTCTCTCCGCTTCAAGTACCTGGATTCGAGCACCTTCAGTTCCAACTGCGGCGCAAGTGATGCTAACTAAAGGACAAACAAAATCGGAACCCATCGTCTTCAGGTCCTCCGGCCGACAGGCAAGAAGATCCATAGCACGGGTTATGCCAAACTGTCTCTTTGACTGTCGTTCAGAATCATAGCCGCTTCAGACCCAACTCCGGGCCTTCCCGACCCGGTAAAATTTGCCTTCGTCTGGTGCACCTTCGTGGGATCTTTTCCCGAGAACTCGAACCCGATCGGGAAAAGTCCCTGCAAATGAAGCGGAAGAACCACGGGAACGAAATTGCAACGGACCGTTATTCCGATTTCCGGATCGGGCTTCCCGTTCACCCTAAAAAGCGCGAGATTATACCATCACGATCGGTACTTTGTTGCAGCCCAACTGAATACATGAAAGTAAAACCACGGACGAGCACGATCCTCGAAGACACCCTCACCGTGATCCTTGCCGGCGGACAGGGAGAACGGCTCTACCCTCTCACGAAACACCGGGCGAAGCCGGCGGTCCCGTTTGGGGGCATCTACCGCATCATCGATTTCGCACTGTCGAACTGCCTGAATTCCTACTTGAAACGGATCTGTATTCTGACGCAGTACAAATCCGACTCACTCGATCGGCATGTTCGCCTCGGCTGGAACATTTTTCATTACGATCGCGGGGAATTTATTTTCACGATGCCGCCTCAGTTTCGTACCTCTGAAAAGTGGTACCAGGGCACCGCCGACGCGGTGTATCAGAACATCTACACGATCGAGCGTGAGAATCCGGAGTATGTCCTGATCCTCTGCGGCGACCACATTTACAAAATGGATTACTCGGAACTTCTCGAGTTCCACGTGGCGTCGGGAGCGGACGTTACCGTTTCAACCACCGAGTTTCCTCGCGAGTCGGCAAGCCAGCTTGGCGTGCTCGAAATCGATGGGAGCCAGCGTGTGGTGGGCTTTGAGGAGAAGCCTCAGTATCCGAAACCGATGCCGCTGAATCCCGCAATGGTGCTGGCGTCAATGGGAGTGTATGTCTTCAGGACGGAGGTTCTGATACGCGCGCTGCAGGACGACGCGGAGCAGGACACCAGTCATGATTTCGGGCGCAACATCATTCCGAAGCTTATCGGGAATCAAAAGGTTTTCGCCTTCAATTTCAAAGATCGCAACAGGAAGGAAGCGAAGTACTGGAGGGACGTGGGAACGCTCGACGCGTACTTCGACGCCAACATGGATCTCATTGCCGTGGATCCGCAGTTCAACCTGTACGACAAGGAATGGCCGATCCGCACTTACGTCCGATCCCATCCGCCGGCGAAAACCGTTTTTGCCCTCGAGCACGAAGGGCGCGTCGGCGTCGCCATCAACTCGATCATCTCGCAGGGCTCGATCGTCAGCGGCGGCCGGGTCAAGAACTCCATCCTGTCGCCGGAGGTCCGTGTCAACAGCTACTCGAACGTCGAAGAGTGCATCTTGATGAACGGCGTCGACATCGGGCGGCACGCCAAACTCCGGCGTGTCATCGTGGACAAGAACGTCCATATCCCGCCCGGCGTGGAGATCGGCTACAACGCGGAAGAAGACCGGCGCCGTTTCACGGTCACCGAATCCGGCGTCGTTGTGATCCCCCGAAACGCCTGCTTCTGGGATTAAGGCTTGGGCGCGGGTGGCGGCAGCGCCCGCGCGACAACCACGGAATCAAAGCCGCAGCGCGCATGCGTCCCGTCGCAAAACGGTTTGTTCGAGGATTGCCCGCATCGGCACAGACCGATCGCCGTTCGACCGGCAAGATCGAACGCGTTTCCTTGCGGATCCTTGATTACAAAATTGCCGGTGACCCGGTACGATCCGTTCGGGTTCACTGTAATGACAACGGGTTCGTCCATATCTCTCCTCAGTCAATCCGAAATCTGCATCCCGAATTGAGAAAAACTCCTCAGGCGTGCGCGTGTGCGCCCACCATACATGTCTTGTTGGTGATGTGGTATTCGAATTCGGCCCTGAACTTGTTGATCATGGCTTCGACCGGCATGGCGCATGCGTCGCTCAGCACGCAAATGGTCACGCCTTTCATGTTCGAGCACATGTCGAGAATCATATCGAGGTCCGACATCTTTCCATGTCCGTGTTCAATGCGATGCAGAACCTGTTCCATCCACCACGTGCCTTCGCGGCACTGCGAACACTGGCCGCAGGTTTCTTCGGCGTAGAAGCGGGCGGTCCGCATCGCGAACCGGACCATGCACACGGTTTCGTCCAGAACCATGCAGCCGGCCGAACCGAGCAGCGTTCCTTTCGCCGCCAGTGAATCGAAATCCATGCGTACGTCGATTTCGTCCGCCGTCAGGATCGGCACCGACGATCCGCCGGGAATGACGCCTTTGAGTTTCTTTCCACCCGGGATTCCGCCGCAGATGTCGTAAATCAATTCCGGCAACGGGATTCCCAATTCGCGCTCCACCACTGCCGGCTTGTTCAGATGTCCGCTCATGCAGTACAGCTTCGGTCCCGTGTTTTTGGGGTTCGAGCCGATGCTCTTAAACCACTCCGCCCCGCGATTGAAGATGTGGGGCAGATTGGCCAGCGTCTCGACGTTGTTGACGACCGTCGGGCAGCCATACAGGCCTTGCACTGCCGGAAACGGCGGCTTCTGGCGGGGATGGCCCCGCTTTCCTTCCAGCGATTCGATCAGTCCGGTCTCTTCGCCGCAGATATAAGCGCCCGCCCCCGAATGCAAAACGATGTCGAGATCGAAGTTTGAACCGAAGATTTTCTTTCCCAGAAAACCCTTCGCGCGGGCTTCGCCGAGAGCCTTTTCCAGAACCCGGTACGCGTACCAGAACTCGCCTCGAATGTAGATGAAGGCCAGATGACAGTCGACCGCGAACGAAGCGATGATGATCCCCTCAATGAGTTGGTGGGGATCGCGTTCCATGATCACACGGTCCTTGCAGGTCCCGGGTTCGCTTTCGTCGGCGTTGCAGCAAAGGTAAGTCGGCTTGCCCGTGTCCTTCGGGACAAAGCTCCACTTCAGTCCGGTCGGGAAACCCGCGCCCCCTCTGCCACGGAGGCCGGTGGCCTTCGTGGTCTCGATGACTTCAGCGGGGGTCCGCTCCTTGACGACCATCTCAGCGGCCCTGTAGCCGCCAAGTTCGGCATATCTATCGATTGCCCGGACGCGAGGGTCGGCGATGTTCTTGAAGAGAACCGTTTCGTACATGAAGTGGAAATTCTAGCACTACTTCGAAGCGGGGGAGACACCGTAGTCCGCGGACGAAACGTGATCCATGAGGACTCGGAACGACGGAAGAAGATCCAGCCGGCGGCGTTCGAGTTCATGAACGCGCTTTTTGAGATCGGAACGAGCGAGGAGTTCCTTTGTGGAAACAACCTTGAAACCGGAGTGATTCCCGTTTCTCTGGACAACCTGGAGTTCGCCGCAGGCGGTATCCATATAGATCCAGTCACCGGTTCGTACCGCTCCGAGCGGGCCGCCATCGAGAGCTTCGGGAACGACCTGGGAAATCGAGATTCCTTCATGCTGGAACGAGACGCGGCCGTCGGTAACGATGACGCTGAGGGACGCAAGATTCGGAACGGCCGGGCACACCATTTGAATCTCCGGCATCCCCGCCGCGCGCGGTCCGGCGCCTGCGACGACGACCATGACCCGGAGCGAGCCGTCATTGACGAGGAAGTCCCACAATCGGTTCTTATGCCATTCCGCCATTTGAGCGGTCAGGGGGTCCGGCGCGCCTTTCCCGTTGTTCGCCGATTGAGGACGCCAGTTGAACTGCCACGCGTGAAACAGGTCGTCGCGATCGATCTTCCGTTTCAGACGCTCCAGGACGCCTTCGCTGGAAGCGAGGTGGGCTTGAAGATCCTTCACACCGAGATAGCAGACGGCGAGATAGAGTTTCCTATCGAAACGATCGATTCCAATCCGGCGCCCACCCGTGCGCGCGATGGCGGCGGTGCACATGTTGCCGCGGATGCCGGACGAGCCGCAGGTCGGCGAGAAAGGAGTCATTGTCGAGTACAGGAAATTCCCGTTCGCGGACCGCGCATCCATGATCCGCTGCATCCAGGAACCGTCGAATGTGGGAGCGCGGTCTTCGATGAGCCGTTTTTCAGCAAGCGTCCTCATGATCGTGTCGATGCCGGAATTCCCGCCGTTCTCGGTTTCGACGCCCATCATGTACGCCGAATTCCCCGCCGCTTCATTCATCGCCAGGATCTGCGGCACCGATGACGACTTCCGGGTGAGGTCATCCATCGAGAGTTTCTTTCCAATCGCGTCGGCCAGATAACTGAGGTGCATCAGCCAGGCCGGATGTCCGCCGGTTGCGCTCCATACCGCCGCTGCGTTCAGCAGATTGGATCGGGTCAGACTTGCCACGCTCATGCGGCGCTCGCGTTTCGTCATGCTCAAGACCAGACGCTTCACCATCTCGCCGATCTGCTCGTCGCCCGGCGCCTTCACCAGAATGTCGAGGTGACGAGGCACCATGCCCAGCGAGGCCAGCATCATTCGATGCACCATCGACGCTTCCGACGCGCCGCAGTTTCCACCGGGCACCGACGCGCACTTCGCGAGACTGCGCTCGAGATCGTCCTTTTCGCCTTCCTGAATCACGCGGCGATGAAAACACCTGTCGAGGAATATTTTCACCTGGGCATAAACGTGAGGTTTCAGGGGACGTTGAAGAAGGGAATCCAGTTCCTGACGATCGGCGGGAGGAACACGCATCTTCAACGGCTCGAACTTGCGCTTCTCTTCCTCGGTGGCGAAGGCTTCCTTCGATATCAGCGACGGGATCAACATCGCGAACACCGGACGCGCCCGCCGGCGCTGGCGCGCAAGATCCGCTTCGATCATGGCCCTCAGGTTGCCGACCATCATCTTGTCGCACACACCGATCACGATCGCGCCATCGTAGCCGTGCTCTTCCATGTGCGACGCCATGCTTGCGGCGCAAAAGTTCCTGGAAAGCAGCGCGTATTGCGCACCCTCTGTCCCGTACGACAGTTCTTCGCACGGAAACGATTGCGCGATCTCGAAAGGAAGCGCGCCGCACGCCCAGACATGACGCGAGATGCGCCGCGCCGTCTCCTTCGAACCGATGGCGGGAGGATGATCATCGCTTCCATGAACCACCGCGATTCGCGGAGCGCCCTGCATGAAGCGGTCGATGACGAGTTCGCGATTGGGCGGAATGCCCGAAAGACGCAGCGTTTCCTCAACGACGGGAGTCAGAAGAGTGACCGGTTGAGCACGACTGATCAGCGGATCCTTGAACTTTGGCGAATGCATCCTCATGACAAGCAAGACCGCCGCTGCGAGTGCATTTCAATTGTGCTCATAGAGAGTGGGCGCACTATACAATAGGTGTCAACGGCCGTTCAATAGACCCTGGTAAAAACCACGCGCTGTACTCCGGATGTTCAACTCCACTCACACACTCGCCGGTTTTGCACTCTCACGAACGGGCCTGAACCGCTGGGCGCCTTACGCCGCGTGGACTGCAGTCATCGCATCGAACCTGCCGGATATCGACATCGTCGCGCAATTCGGCGGCGCCGCAAGCTACACGATGAGCTTTACGAAGGCGCTTCCCTTCATCACTTCAGGGCAATAGAATCGCTCCCGGAACTCATATGCAGTGGGCCAGGAATTCAACGATCCCGATCCTTATTCTGTCGATCGCGCTTCCCGTCAGCGCGCTCTGCCAGAGGTCGCGTCCATCCTCGGGCGGTCCGATTCTCTCACCCGGGCTGGGTTCCATCCTGCAGCCGGAATCCGTCAAGTCCATTCTGGTGATGTATCTGGCGCGGTCCATGTCCAAAGCGAAAGCCGCGGAACTCGAGGCCAATATCAAGAAGACGCCGGACCGGATGGAAGACCGCCTGAGCCTGATCGGATACTACAACTGGAACGAACAGACGCCGGTCGAACGGCTGCGCCTGAGGTCTCATGTGCTGTGGGTGATCGAGAATCATCCGGAACACGCTGCAGCCGCGGAGTCCAGCCTCAGAGACCTGCTGGACGACCCCGAAGGAAACGTTCAGATCCTGGAACTGTGGAACCGCAACCTTCAATTGCGCGGCAACGAAGAGGACGTGCTGAAAAATGCGGAGAAGTTCTTCTTCAGCAAGGATCCCGCGCAGGCCGAAGCGCTTTTGCATCGCCTGTTCGAAAAGGACCCCAACAATCCGCAGTGGGCAGCAGAACTCGCCAAGCTCTACTCGCTGTTCGGAGTTCCGGGCCTTCCGACGAACGACCCTGAAGAACGGGCTCTCGAAGCGTATAAACGTGTACTCGATCTCACCCGCAATCCGACGGCTCGCCAGTCCCTGGCAGGCGACATGGCGGATGCCGAATTCAAATCCGGTGACCTGGCCGCTGCGGCCCGGCTCGCCGAAATCCATCTGCAGGGTACCGATCGATCGGCGGTCCAGCGGGCGCATACGATCCTCGGCCGTGTGGCGCTGCGCTCAGGAAACATGGCGGGAGCGCGACAGCACCTGCTCGATTCGGCGAATCCGGAGTCGGCACGATACATCGCGGCGTTCAGCCCGATCCTGATTCTGGCAAAAGAACTTCTGGAGAAGGGCGAACGCGAGATCGTCGTGAAGTACCTCGAAAACTGCCTTCCTCTGTGGCCCCGCGGTGAAAGCGTCCTGCAGATCTGGATCGCCGATATTCGGAACGGCCGCACTCCGGACTTTGGACATCAGTAAACAATCGACCAGCTATGTCACGGTTGGAAACTATCCCGGCCTCGAAACAGGCGATTCGATCGATGAACGGCTCGCCCGGGGGTTCTGAAGATTCAGATCGGTGAATTCAGAGGCGATCTTTTCCATCACAGCAATCCTGCAGCGCAATCAAGGAATGTGGCGCGGCCGTCACCATTCTGAAAAGGCTTCCAAACGCGGTGAGGCGATCGCCGCTTTTGACGACTTCAATCG
>JAHFTY010000128.1 GCA_023265365.1 Acidobacteriota bacterium | reverse complement strand
CGCGCCGGCTTGTTCTTTTCGAAGGTCTACTCCCGCATCTTGCGCCCCGGTGTCGCTTTCACGCAGCCCCATATCGCTGCCACCGATTCAAAACTCCGGCGGGCCTTTAATGCCGTTAACCGACTAGAGAGGAGTATTCTCGCCATTTGGCCACCGGCCTTTGTGCTCGGCGCGTCTGCGAGTCGGCTCACAACAACTGCAAACATTTGTCTGCCTGGCATTGACGCTGAAGACTTCGTTGACCAGATGGCGGCAAGGAGCATAGCCATATCTGCAGGGTCCGCATGTTCGCAGGGTGCGCGAAAGCCGTCCTACGTTGCCTTGGCGCATGGTTTGACTTACGAGCAAGCAAAGAGCTGCATACGGCTGAGTCTTTCAATTGAGTCGACGGACCAAGAAATCGATATCTTTCTTCAGACGTTCAATGAGCTCACTGCGGCGTATATCAACTCATCTTGCAAGAAACTGGAGCCAGCCTAGGGCTAGAACGCATGGCGCAGACCGCAACGATCTACAACCTCGCGATCGAGTTCTCGGACGTCGACCGCGGCGTTTACGAAACGCTCGACCTGCGCATCGCCCAGCAGCCCTCGGAAACGAAGGAGTACATGCTCGTCCGTGTTCTCGCGTACTGCCTCGAATACCGCGACGGCATTGCCCTCACCGAAGGGGTTGCGGCCGGAACCGAACCCGCGATTCTCGTCCGGGACCTTACCGGACGCGTGACGTCGTGGATCGAGGTCGGAATGCCCGACGCCGACCGCGTCCACCGCGGCATGAAGCTTGCGGGCCGCGCCGCCATCTACACCCATCGCGACGCCGCCAAAGTCGTGCGGCAACTCTCCGCCGCAAAGATTCATCGCGCCGGAGAAATTCCCGTGTACGCCTTCGATCCGGATTTCATCGACCGCGTCGCCGCCCTTATTGAAAGACGCACCGAGATCACCCTCCTGATCACCGAGCGCGTGCTCTATCTGCACGTCGCCGGACAGGACTTCACCACCACACTCCAGGAACATCGACTATGACGGCAACGCCTCTCGACGAACTCTTCAGGGAAGACTGGGAGCATGGCTTGCTCGAGTTCCCCGAATCCGCAACGTATCTTGGCGACAATCGTTACAACGACCGGTTGACCGACCTCTCTGCCGGGGCGATCGAGCGCCGCAAGGCGCACGAACGCGAGATGCTCGAACGCATCCGGAAGTTCGGCCGCTCGGCGCTCCAGGGCCAGGACGCCATCTCGTACGATCTTTTCCTTTTCGACAAGCAGCGCAGCGTCGAGTCGCAGAAGTTTCCTCTCGAACTCATACCCATGACGCAAATGGACGGGCCGCAGATCGCGTTTGGCCAGCTTGCCGCGTCGATGCCTTTCGAATCGGCGGGCGATTATGGGAACTACATCCGGCGTCTCGAAACGTTTCCGGAATATCTGGACCAGGTCATGGCCCTGATGCGGCGTGGACTTGAATCGGGTTGGGTTCCACCCGCAGTTCCCATGAGATCGGTGCCCGCGCAAATCGAAGGGCAGATCGTCGACGATCCCGCGGACAGCGCGCTGGCCGGCCCTTTCAAGAAGTTTCCGCAGGATATGTCCCGGGACGAGCAGGATCGTTTGAGGATTCAAGGGGAGTCCGTACTACGCGAACACGTCATGCCCGCGCTCCGGCGATTCGCCGCATTCGTGAAGGACACGTATCTGCCCGGCTGCCGCGTAAACATATCGGCGAGTTCGCTGGAAGACGGCGCCGCGTATTACCAGTATGCGATCCGCCAGATGACGACAACGGATCTCACGCCGCAGCAGATTCACGACATTGGAGAGTCCGAGGTCGCACGCATTCGTTCCCGGATGGAAGAGCTGATCCGGGAGGTTGACTTCAAAGGCTCCTTCCAGGATTTCCTCCGGTTTCTCCGGACCGACGCCCGCTTCTTCTATACCAAACCTGAGGATCTCGTTGCGGGATACGCGCTGATCTCCAAACGCATGGATGCCGAGCTGCCGAAGCTCTTTGCCGTACTCCCGCGCACGCCGTATGGTGTTCGCGAAATCCCGCGGTACGAAGCGCCCGCCCAAACGACCGCCTACTACCTGCCGAGCGCCGCGGATGGATCGCGCGCGGGTTATTTCTATGTCAATACCTACAGGCTGGAAACGCGGCCGAAATACGAGATGGAAGCCCTGTGCCTTCATGAGGCGGTGCCGGGCCACCACCTCCAGATTGCGCGGGCACAGGAGTTGAACAACCTTCCGGACTTCCGGCGGAATGCGGTTTACACCGCGTACGTCGAAGGATGGGGACTTTACGCCGAAAGCCTCGGCGACGACATCGGCTTCTACAGCGGCCCCTATTCGAAGTTCGGCCAGTTGACTTATGAAATGTGGCGCGCGTGCCGCCTCGTCGTCGACACGGGAATGCACGCGCTCGGCTGGGGGCGCCAGCAGGCGATCGATTACATGCTGGAGAACACGGCAAAGACGCTCAACGACGTCACTGTCGAGATCGATCGCTACATCGTGTGGCCCGCGCAGGCGCTCGCTTACAAGCTGGGAGAACTCAAGATCAAGGAACTGCGTGCGAAGGCGAAGGCCCAATTGGGTTCCGGATTCGACATTCGTAAGTTTCATAACGCAATCCTGGATAACGGGCCCCTTCCCCTGAGTATTCTCGAAAATCAAATCGACCAGTGGTGCGGCGGCGTGACGCTCCAGCCTCCAACGCGGTAGTCCGATTGCAGCTACTCCGGCCATGAGCGACTCACTATTCGCGACGACCCGGCATGCGTATCGCGAACGGGGCTGGAAAGAGGTGGCAGTCCTGGTGATGAAGAAGTGTGTATCGCCGTTCGCCCGTGTGGGCAGCCTGTACTTCTTCGAGAGGAATCTGCAGGAATCCATGCCTCCCATCAAACCCGTACACGGCATTCTCGTGCGCGAAGGCACGATCGAGGACGTCCACCTGCTCGAAAGAACCGATCCTGAAGAGAAACACCGGCGGCAGGCAATCGACCGTCTGCTCAGAGGAGACCTGTGGTTCATCGCCATCGAAGCATCCTCCGGCAAGCTGGCAAACTACCGTTGGGCGTCGCAATCGAGCGGGTTCATTCCCGAATTGGATCTGCACCTTGTGGTCGAACCGCGACAGGCCTACATCTACGACCTGGAAACACTCCCCGAATTCCGCCGTCGCGGCATCGAAGCGGTCACGCGGCAGTTCACCTACGAGTCCCTTCTTCACAAGTACGGCGTGGAACGGATAATCACTTATATTCGCGCCGATAACCACGCCAGCCTCCAGGCCGGACGCCAGTATCTGACGCCGATTGGACGGGTCTGGTTCGCGCGCCGCAACAGCCGCGCTCATGTTTTCAGGATGAGGCGTGATCGAATGCCGGAGTTGACGCGCGAGATGAGAAGCCGACCGGTTCAGGCGGCCCTGGCCCGCAGTTCCAATTCCCTCAGGTAGTGAAGTTCTTCGGCGGACGGTTCGGGAGTGACGTCCAGCGGCCTGGCGATGTTCAACGGCCAGCCTGTGGCTTCGGCGACCTCCTCCGGACGGATTCCCGGATGCGTGCTGACCAGCGTCAGCTCGTGTGTCCGTGGATCCGGCTCCAGAATACCGAGGTCCGTGACCACGGCGGTGACGCGATGCCCCGGCGTCGTCAGAAAATCCAGTTTCTCCACAAGGGCGCGCTTGTTGTGTTTCACAATGACCACGACTTCCCGCGCATTCGTCGCAATTTCGGGAGCGCCTCCCGCGCCGGGCAGGCGGACATCCGGCTTTTGGTAATCGCCGATGACCGTTGTATTGATGTTTCCGGATCGATCGATCTGGGCAGCTCCCAAAATCGCGATGTCGATGCGGCCGCCCTGCAGCCAGTACGTGAACATTTCCGGAATGCCAACGATCATGTCTGCGGTGTCGGCGAGTTCGTCGTCCGCAATCGACAGCGGCGGATACGACGGTTTCGATCCGACGCAGCCGGACTCGTAGATGAGGATCGCATCCGGCGCATGGTACTTCCGGGCGACGCACCCGGCGAGGCCAGGCATGCCAACTCCGATGAAACAGGTGGCGTTGTTCCGGAACCGGCGCGCCACCGCGATGGTCATCATTTCGGCAGGCGTATAGCCCCGTTCAATGGTTTTGGACATGCTTCTCCACCCACAGCAAAAATCGGTCTCGATCCCTGGAGATGGCGTCCCACTCGCGGTAGAACGCGTCGTCCCGGTTGTAATAGCCCTGCGTATACGAAGGGCGGGCGCCCTGCGGGGCATGAACCACGGCGCGGATCACCCATGACGGCAACACCACGCTGTTCGGCCGGGGCCGCAGCGCATCGCAAATCTCTTCCACCGTCACGATCGCGCGCTTTGCGGCAAGTACGGCTTCCTTCTGGATTCCGGTGACGCCCCAGAGCATCACGTTGCCCCGCCGGTCCGCCTGCTGGGCATGAATAATCGCCACGTCCGGTCGGATGGCGCGGACCGCCATCACCTCACGGCCGGTGAACGGACAGGTCATGGGAGAAATGGTCGTTGTGTGCTTGCAGAGATCATTGCCGGTGTACCCCAGAAGAACGCCGAAGGGCAAACCGGACGCCCCCGCCGCGATCGCGGCAGTCAGGCCGGCATGACTGTGCTCTTCGATCTCGAGCGCATGAGGCCATCCGTTTTCCACCGCATCGCGAAACCGCGGCGACAGTCCGACGCCGGGATTGCCGGCCCACGAAAAAATCATCTTGCGCGCGCATCCCGCGCCGATGAGCTGGTCATAAATGAGGTCCGGGGTCAGGCGGATCAGTGTCAGATTTCGGCGCCCCTTGCGGATCAGTTCGTGGCCCGCGGCAAACGGAATCAGGTGACTGAATCCTT
Organism: Acidobacteriota bacterium; assembly: GCA_023265365.1. Classification (GTDB taxonomy): domain Bacteria; phylum Acidobacteriota; class Terriglobia; order 20CM-2-55-15; family 20CM-2-55-15; genus JAHFTY01. The sequence goes on along the minus strand of JAHFTY010000128.1, from coordinate 8,543 downwards.
CGGCGGCCACGGAATCGCCGTCGTGCACCAATTCGGCAACCGCTTCTTTCAGACTGCAAAGTTCTGCCATACGCGCCCGTAGTTGCATGTCGCATTCCAGCGCAGGACGTTGGGCAATGCGGTCTGGTTATTACATGAAGCCATGGCGTCGCAGGACGAGGACTTTTCCCCGCCTTGGCCAAGGCGGGGTGCCGCGAAGCGGCGGGGCGGTTCGTTCAACAAAATCAATTTCCTGAACACCACCACCCCGGCGCTTCGCGCCACCCCTCCTCGTCGAGGAGGGAAAAACGCTTTTCCTCGATTTCGCCTCAAAGGAGAACGCTCCGTTCACAAATTTCCCAACACTCGAGATGAAAGTAACTTTCGATTCCACTTTGCGCGGGCGGAAAGGGGGGAAACCCTTTAATTCCCCATCGGCAAGCCTCTTGCAGTCTAGGTTTCGTCCGCACCAGTAATTTATCGAGGAGCACATCGCACGTGGACAAACCGAGTCGAACGGTTCCGATGCTGATCGAAGAACAAGCCCGGACGTCACCGGGCGCCCTCGCGGTTGAAACGGGAAACGAAGCGATCACCTACCGCGAACTGGACCGGAGGGCCTCGGCTGTTGCCGCAGAGTTGGCCGGTTTGGGCGTGGGGCCGGAAGCGGTCGCCGGATTGTGCATGAGGAGTTCGATCGGCATGATTGTTGGCGCGCTCGGTGTGTGGAAGGCGGGCGCGGCGTACCTGCCGCTGGATCCGGCGTTCCCGCATCAACGTCTCTCGTACATCCTGAGTGACGCCAATGCCGCCGTGGTGTTGACGTCGGCGGCCACATCCGGCGCGGTGCCTCCCGGCCCCTGGAAAAAGATCGATCCTGGGCAAATGCACGCCGCCACGGCGTACCCGGGAGCGCAGAAAGCCGGGCCGGACAACCTCGCCTATGTCATTTACACATCGGGTTCGACCGGACAGCCCAAAGGCGTCGAGATTGCCCATCGGAACCTGATGAATCTTGTCGGCTGGCATCAACAGGCGTTTTCCGTCACACCCGCCGACCGAGCCACACAACTCGCCGGAGTGGCATTCGACGCGGCGGTGTGGGAGGTCTGGCCATATCTGGCGGCGGGCGCCAGCATTCACATTCCGGACGAGTCCATTCGCGCCCAACCGGAGGCGCTTCGCGAGTGGCTCCTTGCGGAAAACATCACGCTGACGTTTCTGCCGACCGCGCTCACCGAGCGCATCATGAAGCTTCGGTGGCCGGAAAAGACGTCCCTCCGGGCGATGTTGACCGGAGCCGATACGCTCCACCACTTTCCGTCGCCGGAATTGCCCTTCGCCGTCGTGAACAACTACGGGCCGACCGAATGTACCGTGGTCGCAACCTCAGCCGTTGTGCCGGCCGGCGGGCCGGGCGAACGTCCGGGCATTGGAAGACCCATCGCCAATACCCAGGTGTACGTACTCGATGAAGACATGAAGCCCGTTCCGAACGGTACTCCCGGCGAACTTCACATCGGAGGAGCCGGCGTTGCGCGCGGCTATAGAAACCGCCCCGGTCTCACAGCGTCGAGATTCCTCTCCGACCCTTTCAGTCCCGAGCCGGGCGCCCGCATGTACAGAACAGGCGACCTCGGTTATTACCGCGATGATGGCCAACTCAGGTTCATCGGAAGAATCGACGATCAGGTCAAGGTGCGCGGCTACCGTATCGAGCCGAACGAGATTGTCGCCGCTCTCTCGCAACACCCGGACATTTCCGAAAGCATGGTGATCGCTCGCGATCACCCGGGCGGCGAAAAACGGCTTGTGGGATACGTGGTGATGACCGCCGGAAAAGAAATCACCGCAAACGCGTTGCAGGACTTCCTTCGTTCACGCCTTCCCGAATACATGGTTCCCTCGATGTTCGTTAGAGTCGCGGGCCTTCCTCTCACACCCAACGGGAAAGTCGATCGAACGGCGCTTCCGGACGCGGACGCCTGCAACACGCTGGCCAACGATGCGGTCCAGGAAGCGCGGTCTCCGGTTGAGGAGCGCATGGCTTCGCTGTTGATGGAACTGCTGGAGGTCGAACGGATCGGCATGACCGACAACTTCTTCCACCTTGGCGGACACTCCCTGCTGGGCGCGCAGGTGATCGCTCGAGTGCGCGAGACTTTCGGAATCGAGTTGTCGCTGCGGAGCCTGTTCGATCACCCGACCGTGGAGGCGATTTCCGCAGAAATCGAAGAACTCATCCTGGCGAAAATCGAGGCCAGCGGTGAAGCAGTGGAAACCACATCCGCCGCCTGAATTGGAGCTAAACATGAGCGCGCGCAACGTCACCGAAAGTGCAGCGGCACCGCCGAGCCTCTATCACCTGATCGACCCTGAAGTGCTTGCCAATCCGTATCCCTTGTATCGCCGGCTTCGCTCGGAGCGGCCGGTGCACTGGGATCCGTTCCTCCACTCGTGGGTGGTCACGCGCTATCCCGACGTCGTCCGCGTTCTCCACCATTTTTCTGCGGACCGGACGCCCACACCGGCCCAGCTGACGGCGAAAGGGTTGTCGGCCTTGAATCCGATCGCGCAGATCATGGTCCGCCAGATGTTGTTCATGGATGCTCCCGACCATACCCGGCTGCGCGCCCTCGCCCAATCGGCGTTTACGTGCGCCCGGGTGGAACGTATGCGCTCCCACATCCAGGACATCTGCGACGGATTGATCGACAAGGTCATCAGCCGGGGCCGCATGGACGTGATCGCCGATCTGGCCGGCCCGATGCCCGCCATCGTGACGGCAGAACTTCTCGGCGTTCCGTCGAAGGATCACGAGCAACTGAAATCGTGGTCTGCCGACTTCGCCGAAATGCTCGGCAACTTTCAGCACAATCCAAACCGGGTGGCCCGCGTCCTGAAGAGCGTGGAGGACATGTCCGGCTACTTTGCGAACGCGATGGACGAACAGCGCCGGAACCCGAACGATGGCCTGATCGGCGCCATGATGAATGCGGAAGTCGACGGCGCAAAGCTCGGCGCCGGGGAGATCATTGCGAATCTGATCGTGACGATGGTCGGCGGCCAGGAAACAACCACCAACCTCATCGGCAATGGAATTCTCACCCTGCTGCGAAATCCAGCCGCGCTCGAACGGTTGCGTTCGGATCGTTCGGTGCTCCAGTCCGGTGTGGAAGAGCTTCAGCGATACGAAAGTCCGAGCCAGCACACGGCGCGCATCTGCCCGGAAGATACGGAGATGGGCGGGCAGTTGATCAGAAAAGGCCAGGCCGTGGTCGCGGTGATGGCGGCCGCCAATCGGGATCCCGAGCGTTTCCCGGATCCGGACTGCCTGGACCTCGCGCGCAAGGACAACCGTCATGTCGCATTCGGCTGGGCTGCCCACTTCTGCTTCGGTGCGCCTCTCGCCAGGATCGAGGGACAGATTGCGTTCGAAACGATTCTCCGGCGGCTTCCCGACCTCGCCCCGGACCCCAGCCGGCCGATCGAGTGGCGGCACAACCTCGGACTGAGAGGTCTGAATTCTCTGCACGTCACGTTCGGGACGGCATGATGATCGAAACCCAGACGTCCCCGCTCAACGCCTCAAGGCGCGCGATGCTGGAAAAGTATCTCCGCTCGAGCGTTCATTCTGCCCCCGGACCCTTGCCGCCGATTCCCCGGCGGGACCCGGACGAAGCGGTTCCGCTGTCGTTTCCGCAGGAACAGGTCTGGCTGCACGCCCAGATGGCGCCGGACCTTCCGCTCTATAACGAACCCGTCACGATCCACTACACCGGGCGGCTGAACGTGGACGCGTTTGAACGCGCGTTCAACGAAATCCTCCGCAGACATGAAGCGTGGCGAACGTCGTTTGGAATCGCCAACGGACGGCCCACTCAAATCGTTCACCGGACGCTGCACGTCACGATTCCCCTGATCGACCTCCGGCACCTCCCCGGGAACGAACGCGAGGCGGAAGCCAATCGCATCGCCACCGAGGATGCCGCGCATCCGATCGATCTGTCGGAGGCGCCGCTGTTCCGCGCGAAGCTCATCCGGCTCGAAGACGAAAGACACCGGCTCTATCTCACGCTGAGTCACATCATTTTCGATGGTGTGGCGATCTATCGCGTCTTCATGCCGGAACTTTCGAAACTGTACGGGGCTTTCGCGGCCGGACAGCCCTCGCCGTTTCCGGAACTGCCGTTCCAGTATCCCGATTTCGCCTGCTGGCAACGGCGGGCGGATCACACCGAAAAGCTTTCCAGGAACCTGGCCTACTGGCGTGAACTACTTTCGGGCGATCTGCCCGTCCTCGACCTGCCTTTCGACCGGCCCCGGAAACCCGTGCAGACCTTCCGCGGTTCGATGTATCCGTGGGTCCTCAATAAGGAACTGATGTCGCGACTGAAAGCGCTCAGCCACCAGGAGGGCGTCACTCTGTTCCAGACGCTGCTGGCTGCATTCGCGATCCTTCTTCAGCGCTATTCCGGACAGGACGACATTCCGATCGGAACCGTCACGTCGGGCCGCGATCATCCCGGCACGAGTTCCCTGCTGGGCTACTTTCTGAATACCCTCGTTCTCCGGCTCGATCTTTCCGGCGGCCTGACGTTTCGCGATCTGCTGAAGCGAGCGCGCAACGCCACAATCGAAGCGCTCGCTCACGACAGCGTTCCTTTCGGAACGCTGGTCAACGAGCTTCGGGTCAAGCGGGATTCCAGCCGCAATCCGCTCTTTCAATCGTTGTTTACGCTCGAACCGCCGATGCCCGATCTGGATCCGGGCTGGCAACTCACCCAGATGGACGTCGACACCGGCGCCACCAAATACGACATCTATCTGGAACTCGACGAACGGCGCGACGGCATTCTCGCGAGGTACCACTACAGCACGGACCTTTTCGACCTTTCCACGATCAAACGATTGGCCGCGGAGTGGACCACTCTGCTGGAAGCGATCGTCGCCACACCCGGCGCTCCACTGCATGAGTTGCCCGTTCTTCCGGAAGAAGAACGGCTTCAATTCCAGCATTGGAATGCGACCGGTCAACCGTACCCGCAAGCGACGATTCATGAACTGTTCGAGCTTCAGGCAAAACGGTCGCCGGACGCCATTGCCCTGGAGTTCGAGCACGAGCGGATGACGTACGCCGGGCTCGACAGAAGAGCGAACGCCGTTGCCGCGCATCTGGTTGAACGCGGAGTCGGACCGGAAGTCCTCGTTGGCGTCCGCATGGAGCGGTCGATTGAAATGATCGTCGGGCTGCTGGGAATACTGAAGGCCGGCGGCGCTTACATTCCTCTGGATCCGCACTATCCGGAAGAACGAATCGAGTTCATTCTCGATGACGCCAAACCGCTCCTCGTGCTGACTGAAGAAGACGTGCGCGACCTGCCGGCCGCTTCCCGGGACGAGAACCGGCGGGTGCCCCGGTCTGAAAACATCGGCGTTCGAAAGCAAACGATACCCGGGAACCTTGCTTACGTCCTCTACACCTCCGGCTCGACAGGAACGCCAAAAGGCGTTCAGATCGAACACCGCAGCGTCGTGAATTTCCTGACCTCGATGCAGCGCGCGCCCGGCATGACCTCCGGGGATGTACTGGTGGCGGTAACGACCATTTCCTTTGACATCGCCGGTCTCGAAATTTATCTGCCGCTGATGACAGGCGCACGCATCGTTCTTGCTTCCTCGGGGGTCGCACGCGATGGGCGGCGTTTGAAAGAACTGCTTTGCCGCAGCGGAGCCACGATGATGCAGGCCACGCCATCAACCTGGCGAATGCTGGTGGAATCCGGGTGGGAAGGTTCCTCCCGAATGAAGATTCTGAGTGGCGGCGAGGCGCTGCCTCCCGAACTGGCAGCGGCACTGTTGCGGCGAGGCGCGTCCGTCTGGAATCTTTATGGTCCGACGGAAACCACCATCTGGTCGCTCGTTCATTGTGTTCGCGCGCCGGTGAACGGACCTGTCCCGCTCGGTAAGCCGTTGGCGAACACGCGCGTCTTCATCCTCGATTCCCGGGGGAACCCCGTGCCGATCGGCGCTCGGGGCGAACTCTATCTGGGTGGCGACGGGCTGGCCCGGGGCTACTTGAACCGGCCTGAACTGACGTCGGAGCGCTTCGTCCGCTGCCAGGGCGAACGCCTGTACAAAACCGGCGATCATGGGCGTCTGCTGCCTGGAGGCTCCGTGGAGTTTCTTGGCCGCACGGATACTCAGGTGAAGATTCGAGGATTCCGCATCGAGCTTGGCGAGATCGAAGCGGCGCTGGAGAAGCTCAGCTCCATTCGATTCGCGGTCGTTGAAACGTGTGAAGTCACTCCGGGCGACAGGCGCCTCGTGGCGTATGTCGTCCCTTCGCGGGATCGAAGCGTCACGCCGGCAGAAATTCGCGAGTTCCTTCGCTCGACTCTGCCGGAGTCGATGATTCCCGCTCACTTTGTCTTTCTGGGCGCCCTGCCGATGACTCCGAACGGCAAGGTGAACCGGAAGGCGCTTCCTGCACCCCAGCAGGCGTTGGAACGTGCCGCAGACGCCGTCGTTCCGCCGCGGAATGAGACTGAAATGAAACTGGCGGAGATTTGGGAATCCGTGTTGGGCATTCATCCGATCGGCGTCAGGGATGACTTTTTCGCGCTCGGCGGACATTCCATCCTCGCAGTGCGTCTGTTCGCGAACATCGAAAAGACTTTCGGCCGGCCGATTCCCCTGGCAACGCTTTTGAAAGCGCCGACGATCGAACGACTGGCGGAAATACTGCGCGCAGACGAAAAGCCCAATGACTGGACATCGCTCGTGCCGATTCAGTCCAAGGGCTCGAACCCGCCACTTTTCTGCATTCACGGCCACTACGGAGAAATCCTTTTCTACCGTCCTCTGTCTCAACACCTGGGCGACCAACAACCCTTCTACGCCTTGCAGGCGGTGGCTTCACGCGAGGGGCGGCCGGCTCACGCCACCATCGAAGACATGGCGGCACACTACTTGTCCGAAATACGTCAGATGCGGCCCCATGGGCCTTACCTCCTCGCCGGCTATTGCTTCGGCTCGCTGGTTGCGTTTGAAATCGCGCAACGTTTGCGGCGGGCTGGCGAAGAGGTCGCTTTCCTGGGCCTGTTCATGGGTTATGACTCGACCGCGCCATTCCTCACGCGCTTCGTCCGGCGGGTCCGCTCGCATGGCGCCCATCTGCAACGCGAAGGCCTCCGTTCCAAATTGAGCGACCTGACAAAGAACGGCGCCATCAAAACGAAATCCCTGTTGTGGCGCGGAACGTACCGGCTCTGGAAGGACGTTCTGCCGAAGTCGTCGAGACTTTTTCGAAACATTCCCGAAATGAACCTTCAGGCCGCCGCGCGTTACCGGCCCGTTTTTTATCCGGGAAGACTGACGGTCTTTCTCAGCGGCGAGGTTCCGGAAGGCTACCGGCTCGACTGCCGGACCGATCTGCACGGCATGGACGCGGCGCACATCGATCTGCACATGGTGCCCGGCGAACGGTTCACCATGCTTCAGGATCCTCATGTGGCGGCGCTGGCCCGGCAACTGCAGGCGTGTTTGAACAATGCGGAAACAACCGGCCATTGACGACGTTCACATCTGGACGCTCCGCCTCTCCGCCTTCGACGGCGTCCTCTCCGGCACGGCTGCGCTTCTGTCGGCAGACGAACGCGAACACGCACTCTCGCTGCGTTTTCAGCGCGATCGCCGGTCTTACGAACGCACGCGAGGGGTGTTGAGGACTGTGCTCGGGCAATACACCGGTACCGGCCCTGCCGAAGTGAAGTTTCAATACAACGCGCACGGAAAGCCGTCGGTGGAGGGAGCGCCGTACTTCAACGTTTCGCACTCCATGGATCGTGCCGTCATCGCTGTCGCCGGCTCCCCGGTCGGCGTCGATGTCGAAGCCATTCGATCGAGTATTGACGCCGATGAAATATCGCGGCTCTTTCTTACGGACGCCGAAAAAGCATGGCTTGGCGAGCGGCCGGCGGAAAGCCGCACGAGGGATTTCTTCCGGCTGTGGGCAGTCAAGGAAGCGTTCCTCAAATGTGTCGGCTCGGGTCTCTCGATCCCGCTGAACGAATGTCCCGCCGAGTTTGACGGCTCGGCCATCACGGGCATTCGATGGCGGGGACAGGCGGATCGGCAATTTGCGGTCGTGGAGTTGAATCTTTGGGAAGGATTCGCGTCAGCTCTTGTTTTGCATTCCGGTGTCAGGCACCACTGACACCTTTATTTCCGGGGCACGAGTTTCAGGAGGATCTGGTTGTCGACCATGGCGGCGTAGAGGTTCCCCAGCCGGTCGATCGCGATTCCGTGCGGCTCGCCGATGCCGAGCAGCGTATCGACTTTCTTCCCCGACTTCGCATCCAGAACCGCGATATTTCCGGTGTCCGCGTCGGCGACGTAGAGTTTGTCGTCCGTTGACAACTCAAGTCCGTACGGCTTACCGCAGTCGCCCCACATGTCGAGGAACTTGCCGTCCTGGTCGAACACCTGGATCCGATTATTCTGGCGATCGGCGACGATCACGCGTCCACGCCCATCGATCACCACTGCGTGCGGAAGATTGA
>JAHFTY010000127.1 GCA_023265365.1 Acidobacteriota bacterium | reverse complement strand
GTGGATGCCCGCTTCGTGACCGATGCCGTGATCGCCGCCGAGAAAGGAGTCAGGAACTAATGTCCACCACGATGCAACCACCACCGGCCGCAGCTCCGAAGACGAACCGGTTGGGTTATACGGTCCACGAATACAAAGGCAGCGACTCGACGCTCTGCGCCGGATGCGGGCACGACGCCATCACCTCGCAGATCATCAAAGCGTTTTACGAGTACGGGATCGATCCCTACACCGTCGCGAAAATGAGCGGCATCGGCTGCTCTTCCAAGACTCCCGCTTACTTCCTCGGCAAATCGCACGGCTTTAACGCGGTTCACGGCCGCATGCCCGCCATCGCGACCGGCGCAATGCTCGGCAACAAGAACCTGCTGACCATCGGCGTCAGCGGCGACGGCGACACCGCCTCGATCGGAATGGGCCAGTTCGTCCACCTGCTCCGCCGCAACGTCCCGATGATCTACATCATCGAGAACAACGGCGTGTACGGCTTGACGAAGGGCCAGTTCTCCGCCACCGCGGACGTGGGGTCCAGGGCGAAGAAGGGTTTCGTCAACGAACTTCCTCCCGTCGACGTCTGCGCCATGGCCATCGAACTCGGCTGCAACTTCGTCGCCCGGTCGTTCGCCGGCGATCCGAAGCAGCTCCTGGCCCTGCTGAAAGCCTCGCTGGGCCACAAAGGCACCGCGCTGTTCGACATCGTCAGCCCATGCGTGACGTTCAACAATCACGACGGTTCGACGAAGAGCTACAAGTACGCCAAGGAACACGAAGAACTTCTGCACGAGATTTCGTTTGTGCCGTTCTTCGAACAGATCGGCGTCGACTACAAGGAAGGTGAAGCGACCGACGTGGAACTCCATGACGGCTCGCACATCCGCCTGCGCAAGACCGGCCATGGGTACGACCCGCGGAACAAGTCGGAAGCCCTGAATTCGCTGAGAAATGCCCAGGATAACAATGAATTCCTGACGGGGTTGATCTACATCAACGAAGCGAAGTCGGATTTCATCAGCCAACTCCAAATGGTCGACAACCCGCTGGCCACCCTGCCGCAGGAGCAGGTTCAGCCCACGGAAGCAGACCTGAACCAGATCATGGCCGAACTGATGTGATTTCGGAATTTGGATTTCGGATTTCGGGGATACGATCCCAAAAATCCGAAATCCGAATTATCCCTTCGGTGGTCCCTGCGCTTCCATCACTTGCACTTGCCGCTTCGTATCTGCCAGTTCCTTCTGAGTCGACGTCAACTGGGTCTGCGCCTGTTCCATCTTCGTTTGTGCCTGGGCCCGGCTGTTGGTGTCGCTGACCGGAGATAGAAACTGGCTCTTGAAATCGTTGATCTGGAGTTGGAGCGCCGTCTCCTGGTCCTGGAGTTGAATAACTTTCGCTCTAAGCTTCGCCAGATCGTCGGCATACTTCTTTGCGGCGGCGTCGGACTTGGAAGGGGCCGGTGGCGCGGGTGCAGCCGGGGCGGGTGGCGATGCGGGTTTCGGCGCATCGGCCGGTTTCGCCGCTTCCGGGGTTCCAGGGGTTGTGGAAACGGCGGACTTGACGTCTTCGGCCGTAATGACGCGAACGCTTTTCAGATTGGCCTTACGCTCTCGTTCCTTGCGGGCGATGTCGGCGATGGTTTGCGCTTCAACCGAAATCGCGAACAACAGCATTAAGATCAAGGGTTTCATGCCTCACATTATACAGTTCAAGTGCCGGGCCTGTGATGGGGATATCGCCATCGGGGCGGAGCCTGCGGGGAGGGCGACCTGTCCCGGCTGCGGAAACGATCAGGAAGTTCGAGTCCCGCCCACGCTTCAAACATCCGGAGTGGTGGCGATCTGCGTGGCTTGCGGCCATGAAGACCTCTACGTCCAAAAGGACTTCAACCGCAATCTCGGTGTGGCGATCGTGACGGCGGGTGTTATTGCGAGTACGTACTTCTTCAATCGGCGCGAACCGTTTTACGCGATGGCGTCGTTGGTGATCACAGCGGCCATCGACCTGGCGGTCTACTCGATCGTGGGTTTGGTAACGGTCTGTTATTCATGCCATGCGGTGTACCGGGGCTTCGACCGAAATCTCAAACACGAGCCTTTCGATCTCAAGAAACTCGAGAAGTATGGGGGCCGCACACCCCGGTTCGGCGCTTGAAAACACTGGTTGATTCGGGTATCGTCCTGGATTGGCTCTCATAAGTTTTAGCGAACCTTTCGAAGGCATTACATGAAAACTTTGAATCCTAATGTCGTCGTCCGGGAGACTGCGCAACCGGCCGTTCTGCCGCCCGAGAAGACCCTGCTGGACATGCTGTACTACATGCAAATGACCCGCGAGCTGGAGTTCCGGATTGAACGGAAACTCTATCGCCAGGGCAAGATCGTCGGTGGCGTGTATGTGGGCCGGGGCCAGGAGGCGATCGCGGTCGGAAGCTGCATCGATACCCTGGCGGCCGACGTCGTCTGCCCGTCGCATCGCGACATGGGCGCTTTCCTGATTCGAGGGATGTCGGTGCGGACGATTCTCGCGCAATACATGGCCCGCAAAACCGGCGCGACGCGAGGCCGTGACGGGAACATGCATATGGGTGACATGAAGCACAACCTGATCGCCTTCGTCAGCATGCTTGGCGACAATGTGCCGGTGGCCGCAGGGATCGGCATGTCGTTCAAGATGCGGCACGAAGACCGCGTCGTCCTCTGCTTTTTCGGAGATGGAGCCACCAGCCGCGGCGACTGGCATGAAGGCATCAACATGGCCGCGGTCATGAAAGTTCCGGTCGTCTACATTTGCAACAACAACCAGTACGCCTACTCCACACCGCTCGAACGGCAGATGGCCGTCGAAAACGTCGCCGACCGTGCGGAGGCGTACGGTTTGCCCGGCGAAATCGTGGACGGCAACAACGTCATCGACGTCTGGGGCGCCGCCACACGCGCCATCAACCGGGCGCGCAGCGGCCAGGGTCCGACGCTGATCGAGTGCAAGACCTTCCGCATGACCGGTCACTCCGCCCACGACGATGCGGGCTACGTGCCGTCCGCGCTCTTTCAATACTGGGAAGAACGGGATCCGATTGCGCGCCACGAAAAATTCCTGATCGAACGCGGACTGATCACCCGGGAGGGAGCGGACGAAGTCAAAGCGGGGGTCAATCGCGAAATTGACGCAGCCATCCAGATCGCCGAAAACGATCCGTTCCCGGAACCGGAGGACTGCCTGAAAGACGTCTATTACGAGGGATAAGGATCGGCGGTCTGACCGCTGGAAATTACATATACATGGCACTAACGACATACGTTGAAGCGATCAAACAGGGCATTTGGGAAGAGATGGAGAGCGACGAGCGGGTGTTCGTCCTGGGCGAAGACGTCGGCATTTACGGCGGCGCTTTCAAAGTCACCGCCGGAATGCTCGAGAAGTTCGGGGAACTGCGCGTCATCGACACGCCGATCTCGGAATCCGCCATCGTGGGCGCCGCCATCGGCGCCGCGCTGATGGGCATGCGGCCCGTGGCCGAAATGCAGTTTGCGGATTTCATCTCCTGCGCTTTCGATCAAATTACAAATTTCGCCGCGAAGTGCCGGTACCGGTGGGGAGCCGGCGTCCCCATTGTCGTACGCGGACCCAGTGGAGGCGGCGTCCACGGCGGACCGTTCCACTCGCAGAACCCCGAGATGTACTTCGTCCACACGCCCGGATTGAAGGTGGTCTGCCCGTCCACAGCCTATGACGCGAAAGGGCTGATCAAGGCGGCAATCCGGGATCCCGACCCGGTCATCTATTTCGAACACAAGTTCCTCTACCGGCGAATCAAGGAAGAGCTTCCCACGGAAGACTACATCGTTCCCATCGGCAAGGCCGCCATCCGCCGCAAAGGCACGGACATTTCCGTCATCACCTACGGCGCAATGGTCTACACCGCGCTCGATGCGGCCAAAGAGCTCGAGAAGGAAGGAATCGAACTGGAAGTTCTGGACCTGCGCTCGCTGCTTCCTTTCGACAAGGAAGCCGTGCTCGATTCAGTCAAACGCACGAACAAAGTCATCCTGCTTCACGAAGACACCGAAATCGGTGGATTCGCGGGCGAACTGGCGGCCGTCATTTCGGAGGAAGCCTTCGAATACCTCGACGGTCCCATTCGCAGAATTACGGCGCCCAACACGCCCGTGCCGTACAGCCCGCCGCTGGAAGAGTTCTTCCTGCCAAAGGTGGCGGACGTCATGCGTGTGGCCCGGGAGTTGAACGCATACTAGAATTTCCAATTCGGTGTCAGGCACCACTGACACCGGAATCAAAGGAACCATGGCCGACACTAAAGTCATCATGCCCCAGATGGGGGAAAGCATTTTCGAAGGAACGATCACCAAGTGGCTGAAGAAGACCGGCGATCACGTCGAGCGGGACGAACCCCTGTTCGAAATCTCCACCGATAAGGTCGACTCCGAAATTCCGGCGCCCGCTTCCGGCACGGTGAAGGAAATCCTCGTCAAAGAAGGCCAGACCGTTCAAATCAACACCGTCGTCGCCGTTATCGGCGACGGGGCCGCCAAACCGGCCGAGGCGCCCGCGGCTCCGGCAGCGAAACCCGAAGTCAAGACCGGCCCTGCCGAAAGCAAGCCCGGAGTTGCGGCAGGCCCCACCGACGCCGCACCCGCAGCAAAGGAACAGGCCAGGCCGGAACCCGCCGTTCATCTCGGCGAGCGGGGAGAACAGCGGTCGTCGCCTCTCGTGCGCCGGATCGCGCGGGAAAACAACATCAGCCTGAATACGCTGGCCGGCCGCGGCACGGGAATCAACGGCCGCATCACCAAGCGCGACATTCTCAGCTTCATCGAACAGGGCGCACCTGCACCCGCTTCCGCGCCGGCGCCTGCCGCCGCCGCCCCGGCCGCGCCCAAACCGGCGGCTCCGGCCCCCATGACTTTCACCGGCGATGTGGAGCGGGTTCCGATGACGAACATGCGCAAATCGATTGCGGAACACATGGTGCATAGCCGTCACACCTCCGCGCACGTCACCACGTTTTTTGAAGTCGACGTGACGAACCTTTTAAAGATCCGCGAGAAGCTGAAGCCCGAATTCGAACGCAGTGGCGTCAAACTCACCGTCACCCCGTTCTTTGTTCAGGCTGCGGTGACCGCGATCAAGAAATTCCCCATCATCAATTCCTCCGTCGACGGCGACGCGATCGTGTACAAGCGCGCGATCAACGTCGGTATTGCGGTGAACGTCGAATCGGGACTGATTGTCCCCGTGGTGAAGCACGCCGAGGAAAAGAACCTGCTCGGCATCGCCCGCGCGATCAACGATCTTGGCGAACGGGCGCGCACCAAGAAGCTGACGCCCGACGACGTCAGGGACGGCACATTCACGATAACGAATCCCGGCCAGTACGGCGGTCTCATCGGCACTCCCATCATCAACCAGCCGCAGGTCGCAATCATGGGAATGGGCGGAATCAAGAAGCGGGCGGCCGTGATCGATGACGCCATTGCGATCCGGTCGATGATCATTCTCTCGCTGTCCTTCGATCACCGCGTCATCGACGGCGCGGCCGCCGATCAGTTCATGGCGGACGTGCAGCAGCAGCTCGAAAACTGGGCGGTCTGAATCATTTCGGATTTCGGAATGCGGGGTCCGGATTTGGGGAATAATTCCTTCAAATCCGAATTCTGAAATTCGAATTTCGAAATTCGTTTATGTACGAACACCTCAAGAAGCGCGACCAGATTCGCGATATCACACGCAGCGTGCTCCAGACATTCGGAAATCTTCAGCCGAAACTGGAGCATCTCGCGCCCACTCCGCTTCCCGACAAGTCTTCGGTTATCCAGGTTCTCGACGACTTCCTGGCCGTCATCTACCCCGGATATTTCGGACGAAAGTACGTCGAAAGCTCGAACATCGAGTACCACATCGGCGACCTCATCGATTCGATCTATGCGCGGCTCACCCAGGAGATCTATCGCAGCATCCGTCCGGAATGCGCAAAAACGGCGGATCACTGCGATCACTGCCGCGAACTGGCCGAAGATCAGTCGCTCGTTCTGCTCCGGAAGCTGCCGGATCTCCGGACACGCCTGGCCGCCGACGCACAGGCCGCCCATGATGGCGACCCGGCGGCCAAAAGTACGGATGAGGTTATCTTTTCCTACCCCGCGATTTTCGCGATCACCATCTTCAGGATTGCGCACGAGTTGCAGTTGCAGGGAATCCCGCTCCTGCCGCGGATTATGACCGAACATGCTCACTCGGTTACCGGGATCGACATCCATCCCGGGGCTGCCATCGGGAGCGGTTTTTTCATCGATCACGGAACGGGCGTCGTGATTGGCGAGACCACAATGATCGGGAACAACGTCAAACTCTATCAGGGGGTCACGCTGGGCGCGCTCAGCTTCGCGATGGACGAGGAGGGACGTCTGATCCGCGGGAAAAAGCGGCATCCCACGATCGAAGACGATGTCGTCATTTATGCCGGCGCCACCATTCTCGGCGGAAATACGACCATTGGCCGTGGATGCGTCATCGGTGGTAATGTCTGGTTGACGCGGTCCCTGCCTCCGGGCAGCCGCGTGACGATTTCTGAACCTGAACTTGTGATCGATCAGAAGAGGCAACAGCTATGATTCGAGACACCGCCAACAAAATCATTGAAGGTTTCTACGGCGCCCTTCCCTACGAAACGGCCCAGCACCTGGCCAATGCCCAGAAAGAGTTCCTGAAAGCCATCGGCAGCGTGATCGACGAACAGATCAAGTGGACCGACCTCCATGTCGAACGCGCCCACGGCAAGAAGGAAGACACCGCAGGCCCTTCTCACTTTACCGAAGGACTCACGTAAGCTGCCGGTAAAGCCAGGCTTCAGCCGGCGCCTTCAACGCTAATCCTGCGCCGTTGCGGCCGGGCGCTGAACAACGACGAATTTGCCGTCGCGGAAATCGTAAAAATAGTTATAGCCGCTCACGTTTCCGGGCCCCATACCGACGTCCTGTGACGCGAAGAGCTTTTGCGGCGGGCTTACCGTGAAATTCTTTCCGTTCACTTTGAACTTCGCGGACATCAGGTTGTTGCCCTCCCAGTAGTAGACCTGGTCCTTATCCCATCTCGGCCAATTGCCGCCGGCCGGCGAGACTTTCCATTTCGAGTCGGATTTCGGAAAAGTGGTGACCCAGACTTCGAACTTGCCGTCATTCTTTTCGTCGGCCTGGTACGCGACGAACTTTCCGTCCATCGAAAAGCGGGGGAGCGCTTCGACCGCGGGAGTTTCGACAAGCGCGGAGGCCTTGCCGCTCGCCACGTCAACCACCCAGATGTCGCGCGCGTTGTTGCTCAGTTGATTCGTGTGGTACACCACCGTTTTTCCATCCGGCGACCAACTGGGTGACCATTTGTGAATGCCTTCGCTGACGACCAGCGGCATGTCTTTCCCGCTGCCGTCCGCATTCCGGATAAAAAGGTTGGAGACCTGACCCTGCCCGGCAGTCTGCATGGAGTACACGAGTCTGTCGCCTTTCGGCGACCAGTAGTTGTGCCGCTCGGATCCTTCGTTGTTCGTGAGCCGGTGCCTGGTCTCGCCTTCGTAAATGTAAATGTGCTCGACTTCCTGTTGCGTGTCGCGTCCGCGTACCGCCACCTTCTTGCCGTCGGGCGAGATGGCGGGATCCAGGATCGCCGCCTGAGGTTGACCGATCTTGCCCAGGACTTTCCCGGTGCGGTCCACCCACGCCAGGTTCTGCGGAGGGCCCGGCGGCTGGTTTCCTCTTCCGGCACGCTGGCCTCGCGCCGGAGGCGCTGGTTCCTGGGCAATCAGGCAGATGGCGAGACCGAGCGTGATCAGAACAACGGCGGCAGCTGACTTCATACCTTTCCCTCACTTCATTGGGTTTAAGAATCTCAGGCTGGGATTTTTCGGCGAATTATATAATGTCCGTCGAAAGGAGCCTCAACAAATGCCGATTTTCGAATACGAGTGTGGGAAATGCGGACACCCATTCGAGGCGCTCGTCCTCCCGACTTTACCCGCTCCCAAATGCCCGTCCTGCAAAAGCAAGAAACTGAATCAGCAGATCTCGATCTGCGCCGTCAGTTCCGAGGGGACCCGCCAGAACGCCCTGAAAGCGGCACAGAAGCGAAACAAGAAGCTCGGCAAAGAGATGGCACACGCGGAGCACGAGGCCTATCACAAGGAGCACAACCACTGAGGTTCGTCTTATTGCCGCCGGGCCAGAGCCTGGAGCGCGGTTTTGTCCTGCGGGTTGATGCGAAGAACCTGTTCGAAAAAAGACCGCTGACCGGTGATCAATCCGAGATTGTTCAAGGCGAGTGTATTCAGCGGATCTTGTTTCAGCGCTTCCAGGAATTCTGAACGCGCTCCTTCCCGGTTTCCCAATCGAATTTCCACCGTGCCCAGCGCGACATGCGCATCCGCAAGCCCGGGCTTCAGGCGGATCGCTTCACGAAGGGCTTCAGCCGCCGCATCCAGCCTGCCAAGTTCCAATGAAGCGAGCGCCATATTGACTCGGGCTTCGGCATGCGCCGGGTCGAGAGCCAGTCCGCGCTGGTAGGCCCGTACCGCTCGGTCGTTCTGTCCCGACTTCGAGTAACCGGCTGCCAGTTGAAAGAGCGCTTCGGCGTTGTCCGGCCCGGTTTGTTCCAGCAACACCACGCCGCGAGAAACGTTTGCCCCGCGTACGAGCGCGAGTCCCATGTAAAGATTCTCGTCCCCGCCAGGAAGGTAGAAGCGCAGCGGGCCCCGATAAGGGCTGTGGCGCGGTTCCACCTTCGTTCGAAGGGGATCTTTCGGGGGCCGGCGTTGAATGTCGTGGTCGGTCATGACGACGTGAATCACGTCGTCGGTCCGGCGCTTCGGCATGTGACAACCCACGCAGTCGCCACCGTGTTTGAGTTCGCCGGGTTTGTGACAGCCGGCGCACGTCGCGTTGTAATCCGTGGTGGTCTGGTGCGGATTGTGGCAGGTGAGGCATGTCATTTCAGACTTCACGAAGCACAGCGACTTTCTCAACCTGTAGGCCTGATGCACGATATTGAATTGGTCCGAGCCGGCGGGATAGTCGAAGAAGGCGGCGTAGTCTTCGAGCGGTTCTCCCGGTTTGAATGAGAAAGCGCTCCGCTCCAGCTTCAATACGGAATTCGGAAGAGTCGCGCTCGTTGTTTCCAGATGGCATTGCATGCAGACGTCCATCTGGAGTTTGCGATCGAGTTTCAGTGGATTCACGATTTTCCCCGGGTCGCCCGTCCCGGCGTGACGCGCGCCGGGGCCATGGCATCGTTCGCAGCCGATTCCGGAAGGCATGTGCGGGGGAAACAGCGGAAGCTGGGACTCCGAGCGATCTTCTCCGGGCCGCACGTCCGGGTAGGACACATGGCAGAAGACGCACCGGTAGCTGACCCTGCGCGTGAACCCATCGTGATCCGGCCGGTCGTATCCCGGCGCCATTCCCCACGCTTTTTCGCGCGAGTACCAGACGACGGGCAACTGGAGGAATTCTCCCGATTCCGATCGATGGATGTAGTCGCGCTCGTGATTTCCCGAACCGATCGCAAACTGGATTTCCTGCTCGAAGCGGTTCACCTCTTTTCCGTTCGCATCGAGCTGATACCGCCGCTGGAAGTAACGGCCGTCCCTGCGCGTCATGACGAAATGCTGGTTCGATGGTTTGTGAAAGAAGTGATTGTTCGCCGTCCAGTCTTCGATCGGAGAACTCTCATCGATCGGCTGGAACGAGCGGGACATGCTCACGCTCCGATAGCGATCCGCGATTTCCGAATGACAGGAACGGCAGGCAGCGTCGCCCGCGTATTCGGCGGAAGGGTTGCTTGGCCGCTGCGCCCGGGAGAGCGCAGCGGCCAGAGCAAATAAGAAACACGCGCCGGCCAGGGCCGGCGCGAAGCGGAGCCTAGTAATTGAATTTCAGACCAAGCTGGATCTGGCGGCTGTCCAGCGCGGTCCCGGTGGTGCCGAAGGTCGCGGTGTCGAAGACCGACGTTACCGGGAAGAAGTTCGCGTGGTTCAGCGCGTTGAATACCTCCACGCGGAATTGGACGTTCTTGTTTTCGCTGATGTAGAACCGCTTCATCAAAGAAATGTCCATGCCGGAATAGCCGGGGCCGGTGAGTATCCCCTTGCCCGCATTGCCGACCACTCCCACTCCCGCCGCCGGTGCGACGAAAGCCGAGCGGTTGAACCACCCGAGCTTCGGATGCGGATTGGAGGATCTCCAGTCGCCGATCAGGTTCGGTCGATCCGAGGACCGGCCGTATCCGCTGATGTTGGCGCTCAGCGTCGGCGTCAGCGCAGGGCCGGAATTGGCGCGATAGATACCCGACATTTCCCAGCCGCCGATAAAACCGTTGGCGACGGTCGACATGTTCGTGAGGAACTTCCGTCCCTTTCCGAACGGCATGGAATAAACGACGCTGGTTGAAACACGATGACGCATGTCCTCCTGTCCGGGACCCTTTTCCTGCTTCAGGTTGTAGGCGTCACGGACAGCGCCGTTCGCGGCGATATCATCCAACAGTTTGCTCCACGAATAGTCGAACAGCATGTTCAGTCCCGTGGCGGATCGGCGCTCAACGCGCGTCTGCAGACCGTGGTACCACGAGTTGCCTCGGTCCTCCGTGTAAGTGACGGGTCCAAACAGCGGGAAGGGTTTCACACCGTTGATCGGCTGGTTGACATCGCGCGTGGTGTCGATATGGTTGCCCTTCTTGCCGACATACGCTGCGTCAGCCACAAAACCGCCCGGCAACTGCCGCTGGATGTTCAGGTTGAAGTGCTGGATGCGGGCATTCACGTACTCCTTGTTGATGCCCACCGAGTTGATCGTGCCGCTGACGCCCACGCCGCCCGGCCACGGATTCTGTAACGTCGGCCGGTCTGTCGACGCAAAACGCTGCGTGAGGAAGAAGGGCGCCAGACTGTAGAGTCCGGTCAGATTCATGGAATCGAGCGTGTAGAACATTCCGTAACCGCCGCGGATCACCATGTTGGTGTTGCCGTGCGGCGTCCATGCGAATCCGAAACGCGGAGCCCACTGCTTCGCCGTCTTGTACAACGGTCCGCTGTCGCGCTGGATGATCAGGCTCGGATAGTAGGCCTGAAACCGGTCGACGGCCTCCTTGTATTTCTGGTCCACGCCAAGTCCCAGCCGCAGTCCGCCTTTACCTCCTCCAAGCGTCGGATCGAACGACGACCATCGCGCCCACTTTTCGTCCATCGGCCGCGTGAATTCAAATCGCAAACCGTAGTCGAGAGTCAGAGTGCGCGTGGCTTTCCAGCTGTCCTGGACGAACCAGTCGGACGACCACTTGTTCGGATGCATGCTGATGGGGCCGAGCGGAAACGCTCTGGTCGCGGTAAACGGCGTGCCCAGCAGAAAATCCGCGAACGCGTTTCCGGAGTTGAAGCCGGTGAACTGGAAGGTTCCCGCCTGCGCGCTGATCACGATGAGGTTCATGTATTGCCGGAAAATATCGCCGCCGAACTTGATGGCGTGGTTCCGTTTTTGAAGCGCAATGGTATCCACAATCATCCAGTTGCCGTCGGTCCGCGGCTGCGGTCCGGCAGGGTTCAGGGTCGAGAACCCGCTGATCTGAAGTTGTGGAACGCTGTACCCGACCGGGTCGACATCGCCGACCGTTCCCGTGATGCCGAAAATGTCCCGTGCGTAGTTTTTGTCGTGCAGGAACGGCAGACGAACGCGTCCCACACGGCTCAGCCCGCCGCGAAGCTCGTTCACCATGGTGGAGGAAATCGTCCAGATTTCCTGGATGCCGATGTGCTGGTTCTTCACCTTCGCGAACTCGTGGTAGTTCGGAAGTTCCGGCTGGTTGGCAATCCGCCATTCGAGCAGGTCGGAATCGTAGAGGCCCCAGTGTCCGATCAACTGGTGGTTCGAACCGAAGTTGTAATTCAGCTTGATGTCCGGCTGCCAGAAGTGTTCCGGCTCGTCCATCAAGGTGGTGGAGTTCTGTGAAAACGTGCTCTGCGTGGGCTCGACGCCAAACCAGAACGGGCGGAACTTCAACGCGATCGGATCGATCCGGTTCGCCGGAATCCGGTTCCCCGGGAAACATCCGCGCTGATCCGCGGCTGTGCAAGGCAGGCCCGCAGCAGTGAGCAACGGATCCCGAATCGGGGTCGTGTAGCGCGACAGATCGCCGCTCCAGAATTCCGGGAACGGAACGGTGGGGTTCGCCCGGCGTTTGTAGAACTGGCGCTGGCCCTGGAAGCCTGTAAAGAAGAAAAACTTGTTCTTCACGATCGGTCCGCCCAGCGTGGCGCCGTACTGGTGCCGGCGGAACACTTCAACCTTGGGCAACGGATACGGATCGAAGAAATTGCGGGCGTCGAGATTGTCGTTACGCGTGAACGCGAACGCGCTGCCGTGAAACTCGTTCGTGCCGGCCTTCAGAACCGTGTCCACCTGTGCCCCGGCAAAACGTCCGTACTCGGCGTTGTAGTTCTGCACCTGGATCTTGAATTCGGCAACCGTGTCGATATTGATCCGGTATGCCGCTTCCATCGTGCCGGCGCCGTTGTTGTTCACGCCATCGATGAAGAACTGATTCGTCTTCTCCGCCAGGCCCGCCGCGACAAAACCGCCGCGGTCGCTCAGGTGCGAGCCGGGCCGCGGGGCGAACGTGCCGGGAGTCAGATAAGCGAGCTGCGAAAAGTTACGGCCGTTCAGAGGCAGTTCGACGATCTTCCGCTGGTCCATCACCTGATTCACCTGCGAATCGTCCGTCTGAACCAGAGGAGCGGATGCCTGGACTTCGATCTGTTCGCTGACCGCTCCAACCTGTAATGCAAAATCCATGCGGACGCGGGCGTCGACTTCGACCCTCACGCCATTGCGTACTTCTTTCTTGAAACCGGACAGTTCGGCGCTGATGGTGTAGACGCCGGACTGAAGCGGCTCCACGCGGTACGTTCCGGACTCGTTCGTGATTGCGGTTCGAGTCTGATTGGTCCCCTGATGCGTCACCGTGATGCTGACGCCGGGGATGAGGGCCCCGGATGAATCCGTGACGCTTCCCAGAATGGCTCCCGAACTGACCTGTCCGTGAGCATGCATAGCGATACCCAACACAAATACAATGAGGATCGCCGTTGATTTCAATTGCCGTGACATTGCAGCCTCCTCTCAACGGTTTGTTGCTGCGGCATTATAGTCCGATTGCCTGCGGTTTTTATCCAGACTGCGAATAGTTTCGATGGAGACCACCCCTCCTCGAGGCTTTGCACAAAAATCGGTTTGGATCCGACTTTCCCTAAGCGAGAAAAAACGTTGGGCGATGCGGTCTGGTTATGACATGAAGCCATGGAGTCGCAGGACGAGGACTTTTCCCCGCCTTGGCCAAGGCGGGGTGCCGCGAAGCGGCGGGGCGGTTCGTTT
>JAHFTY010000285.1:4588-5083 GCA_023265365.1 Acidobacteriota bacterium | reverse complement strand
CACCACTCTGTGGGATTGACCGGAACACCGTGTCGAAACATAACCCGAATGAGTGCCATGAGATGAATATACGCAAGACGACGGGGAGCATGTGCCTTGGCCAAGGCGGGGTGCCGCGCAGCGGCGGGGTGGTTCGACCAACAGAATCAATTTATTGAAAGCACCACCCCGGCGCTTCGCGCCACCCCTCCTCGTCGAGGAGGGGAAAACGCTTTTCCCTGATTTCGCCTTATTGGGACAGCCTTGCCTCGTTCGCGCAAGTGATAGACTCTCGCCGCAATGCTTAGTCGGATCATCGGTCTGGCTGTGCTTCTGACGTTTGGGCAGGACATCCGCGAAGCGGAACCGGAAAAGCGGGAGGAACTGCTTCATCGCATCACACAGCACGGAGCTGTTAATGCGATTGCGATCGCGCCCGACGGAATTCTGGCGGTGGCCGGCGACGGGCTTCGTATCTGGGATGGCATTAACGGCACGCCCCTCGTGGCTCTTGCC
>JAHFTY010000285.1:0-4578 GCA_023265365.1 Acidobacteriota bacterium | reverse complement strand
CTTTTTCGTCGGCCGCTTTCTCTCCGGACGGCACATCGATCGTCGGGCTTTCGCGCGAAGGCGAAATGAATGCCTGGGGAGTGGGACCGCTGCGGTTCAAGGCGAGTTTCATCGACCGGTCGAAGGCCGCTGCGACGGGAAAAAACAAGGCGCACTTCGGCAGTCGTGCCAATGCCCTGGCCTATTCACCGGACGGAAACGTGGTGGTCAGCGCCGGCGCCGATATACCGGCGGTCAAAGTGTGGGACGCGGAGACCGGCTCTCTGATTACACCGATCGCTCTTGATGGAGTTGAGGAAGTAACGGCGCTCTCATTTTCCCCCGATGGCGACATTCTCGCCTTGGCTACCGGCGGCGAGGTCCGGCTCATGAAGGCCAGCGATTGGGCCACTATCGTTCGGACGATTCACGCACACGATTCCCGCATTAACGCGATTGCCTTCTCGCCGGACGGCTCCACTCTGGCGACTGCCGCGGAGGATGGAACGGCGCATCTGTGGCGGAGTGAATCCGGGGAGTCCATCGCCGAAATGAAGGGGCATGCGGGTCCGGTGCGAAGTCTCGCCTTTTCGCCCGACGGGAATCTGGCCGCTACGGCTTCCGTCGACAAAACGGTGCGGATCTGGGATTCCGCGGGCCTGTTGAAGAGTGTGATTTCGCATCCGCGGCCCGTATTCGCGGTTGCGTTTACGGAAGCCGGCTCGGAACTTCTCACGGGCGCGGCGGACAACACGGTCCGGGCTTTTCGCGTGCCGGACTGGAAAGTGACCGCGCGCCTGGTCGCGCCCGAACGGGATGCAGAGCACGTATTCCTGTTCGAAAAGGATGGGGCGGGACTCGAGGATTCCGCAGGTGCGTCGCCGCGGGTCCCGGTCTCGCTGGTGAAGGGGGCGCCGCCGAAAGCGGCTTCTTCTGAACTGGCTGAGATGGCATCGCAGATTCTGCGGTTACTGCAAACCAACCAGGCGCAGGCGTTCGATGGGCTTCTTTCCGGAAACGATTTCACGATCGACGGCACGCGGCTTCTCGCCGGAGGACAGCCGTCGCTGCAGGACCGTGAAGGCGTTCTGGCGCGCCTTTACGACACGAATCGTCTGAAAACGCTGATGGCGATGCATGGCTCGTCCGAGCCGTCCCGTTTCCGGTCCGTCCGCGACATCCTTCAGGCGGAAACGGGAAGTGTCGCGACAACTCTTCTCGACCGCCCGAAAGGAACGAACCAGGAGGATGCCGCGACCCTCGTGATTTTCTGGAAGCGCGATCCAATGGCGTATGGACTGCGGGACTTCACCCAGTTTGCTCTCGCGAAGATCGGCGGATCGTGGCGTATTGTGGATGTCAGCCTGCCCCTGGATACGGTGTCGCCGTCGCGCGCAACGGTCATCCAGCAGCGGGTGCGGCAACTGCGATCGATTGCGGAGCGGCTGCTCCGAAACCCAAAGGCCGGCATCGAAGCGTTGACAGAGATCGTCAGGGATCACGAGTCCGCGCTGGCCTTCGAGATCCGGTTTTCGAGAGAGGCCGGCCAGTGGTGGGCGTCCGAATTGGAGTCGGCCGAAATCGTGTTCCGCTGGGATGGCGATCCGTCCGATTACAAGTTGCAGGAATACCCCCGGGTCTCTTTGCATTTGGAAGACGGATCGTGGAAAATCCAGCCGTGACGCCGGCATTCGACCCCCGCCGGAGTGGTGGCGCAGCCAGAAATTCCGGCCGGTCCAGAGGGCTCACGGTATATGCTTTCAAACCATGAAAACGTTTGTCCTGTCCGCCTTAATACTCTTAGGTTTATCCGCCGTGGCATTGCCTCAAACGGGGACCCGCGTCATCGCGTCGACGAAGACATGGTCCATAACCGAACAGCAGTTCGAAGCCATTCTGAACGCGCTTCCCGACCAGGCGAAAGAACTGTTCGCCACGCCGGAGAACAAACGGAAGTTCCTCGACGATCTCGTCCAGATGTGGGTTCTCGCGGATGAAGCGCGCACCAAGGGCTTCGATCAGGCCGCGGCCCGCAAAGCGGTGATCAGTTTCTACTCGAACAATATCGTGGCCAGCGACTACAAGGACTTCCTGGCGGACAACAGCCATCCTTCCGACGCCGAGATCGCCGCCTACTACAAAGCAAACGAAGGGAACTACGCCGAACTGAATCTGTCGCACATCATGATCCTCAATGGCGACAGCCCTCAGGTCAAAGAACGCCAGATGGAAGGCGCCCTGCCCTCCGCTGAAGCCAAAAAGAAACTCGAAGACATTCGCACCAGAATCCAGGGCGGCGCCGACTTCGCCGCGCTGGCGAAGGAGTTTTCTCAGGACAAGTCTTCCGCCGAAAAGGGCGGCGACATCGGTCCGATCGGGCAGGGCGTGCTTGTTCCGGCAATGGACAAGGCGGCGTTTGCGCTGAAGCCCGGAGAGACCAGCGCGATCGTCGAAAGTCCCGTCGCGTTCCACATTTTGAAGGTCACCGACCGGCACCTTCAGGATCTGGCGGAAGTGAAAACGGAGATCCGTGAGAAGATGACGGCGTCAAAACTGAACGACTCCATCGCGGCCATGATCAAGGAAGCGGGCGTCACGATCGACGAGTCGTATTTCAAGAAGTGAACCGTGTCTGAATTCGATCCAAAGTTCTACAAGACCGACCTTCCACTCCGGAAAGACCACCAGTGGACGGCCACCCCGGGCTTCCGCATTGCCGCGCTCGACCGCGGCGCGATTCGGTTTGAGTTTCCGCAGGACTGGATCTGCGTTCCCGATGAAGACTCCGTGAAGTTCTACGACAAGGAGCCTCCTGCCGACAGTTGCAGGCTTGCGGCATCCCGCCAGCGTTTGCCGGAGGCGGCGAACCGCATCTCGCTCGATGACCTTGTGACCGGCGCCGCCCGCGGCGACTCTCGCGGACTTCAGCAAACCGCCGAGGTCGTCCATGTTCGGCGTCACAGCATGGAACTGGCGTGGGTGGAGTTTCAATTCACCGATCCCGAACTGAAGCACGAAGCCCGATCCCGGTTCTGCTTCGCGCGGGGTGCCGGCGTTTACGCTCTGGTGACTTTCGAGTTCTGGCAGGAAGATTCCGAAAAAGTCATTCCGGTCTGGGATCACGTCATGAATACCATGACCCTCGGCGAATTCATTCTCGATCCGCAATCCGGCGTGCGCGTCCAGAGAAACAGCCCCGAAACCGGCTGATGCAGTACGGTCCGATTCCCACCAACCTGGCGGAACGCATCGCCATGTGGGCCGGCAGGGTTCCTATCCCCCTCATGGACGCCCTTTTCTCCATCATGAAGGCGCGCGGCCTGATGGCTGCCGTCAGTCTGGGCGTCTTCGACGCGCTGGCCAAAGGTCCCAGGACCGCCGCGGACGCAGCGCGGGAATTAGAACTGGATCCACAGAGTCTGGAACTGCTGCTGAGAAGTCTGGTCTGGGCGGGATACGCCGACCAGTCCGGGAATCGCTATGCGCTTTCCAGCCTCGCCAGGAAAACGATGGTGACCGGCGCCGAAATGGAACTCACGGGCTTCGTCCAATGGAATTATGTGCAGTGGCGCATGGTCGAACAAATGGAAACTCTTCTCAAGACCGGCTGCGGCGTGGACTTTCACCGGACGATGACCGATCCGGAGGAATGGCGCTGGTACCAGAAGGGAATGATGGAAGTCGCCCGATTCGACGCGCCCGTTCTGGCGAAATCCGTCCCGGTGAAGCGCGGCGCCCGGACATTGCTCGACGTGGCGGGGTCTCACGGACTGCTTGGCGCCGCCATCTGCCGGCGACATCCGCCGATGCGATCGGTTGTGATTGACCTGCCCAACGCGATCGAGCATGCAAAGGCCCTGGCCGAGTCCGCCGGCATTTCGGATATCGTCGAGCACCGGGCGGGTGACGTCATGACGGCGGATCTTGGATCCAATAACGACGTCGCGCTGCTCGCCAACATCGTCCATCACTTCATGCCGGAACAGAACATCGCGTTGTTGAAGAGAGTGCACGCCTCGATGAGTTCCAACGCCACCGTGGCGATCTGGGAACTGGAAACGCCGGACCCGGAGTCCAAAGCGGGCGAAGGAGATGGAGCCGCTTTGTACTTCCGCCTCACGTCGACCGCCCTTTGCTACAGCGGCAGGGAATACTCGCGCTGGCTGAAGGAAGCCGGTTTCCGCAGTATCCGGGTCCTTCGCCCTGCGCTATCTCCGTTAAACGTGCTGGTGATCGGCCGTACGTGAAGAATGTTGCCCAAATTGCGATTTCGGTTCGTTCCCAAGGCTACGATGGTCCTGGATTTCAGCGATGTGACATGTCTGAAGGTGTGGTTCTAACATGCAGCCGCGGAGTCGCCGGACGAAGACTTTGTTTATTGAACAGCACCACCCCGGCGCTTCGCGCCACCCCTCGTCGCACTGCTGTCCCAATAAGGCGAAATCAGGGAAAAGCGTTTTCCCCTCCTCGACGAGGAGTGGTGGCGCGAAGCGCCGGGGTGGTGCTTTCAATAAATTGATTTTGTTGGTCGAACCGCCCCGCCGCTCGGCGGCACCCCGCCTTGGCCAAGGCGGGGAAAAGCACTTATCCTGCGACTCC
>JAHFTY010000126.1 GCA_023265365.1 Acidobacteriota bacterium | reverse complement strand
CCCGCCATCGTATCGGAAAAGTTTTCTTAGGGTCAACGAGTTACGGGGATCGGGCCTTCCGTATTTCGAATTTCGAAATGGAGATTTCCCGGCAATTCGTAATTCGCAATTCGAAATCCAAGAATCCGCCCTTATACTCGCCTGATGTTCACCTTCAGGACAGCGGGCGAATCTCATGGTCAGGGACTGATCGCGCTTATCGAAGGACTGCCGGCGCATCTGCTGATCGATTTTGAGTTTATCGACAACGAGCTGCGGCGCCGCCAGGGCGGGTATGGCCGCGGGGGCCGGATGAAGATCGAGCGGGACGAGATTCAGATCCTGTCGGGTGTCCGGCACGGCCAGACCCTCGGCAGTCCGATCGCTATCCTCATCGAAAACAAAGACTGGGAGAACTGGGCCGACGTCATGTCCGTCCGCGAACCGGCGGAGGATGCCTCGGCCAGGAAACGGATCACGCGTCCCCGTCCGGGTCACACCGATCTGGCGGGTTCGCTGAAGTACGACCACATCGACGCCCGGAACATCCTCGAGCGGTCCAGCGCGCGCGAAACCGCCGCACGGGTCGGGGCCGGCGCATTGGCGAAAGTGTTCCTGAAGGCCTTTGACATCGAAATCCTCAGCCATACCACCTCGATCGGCCAGGTCGGGCTCGACCCGAAATTTCGTGTCACCTGGGCGCAACTGGAAGCGATACGCAACGATGACGTTGTGCGCTGCGTTGTCCCGGAACTGGCCAGGAAAATGGTGGAAGCCATCCAGATTGCCCAGCGTGAAGGGGACACCCTCGGAGGGACATTCGAGGTGATTGCCCGGCATGTCCCGGCCGGTCTGGGCTCGCACACGGCGTGGGACACACGGCTGGATGGAAAACTGGCGCAAGCGATGATGTCGGTGAATGCCGTGAAGGCGGTCGAAATCGGCGAGGGGGTCAGCGTCGCTCATCGGCTCGGATCCAAAGCGCACGATGAAATCGGCTATAACGAACAGGATCGGCAGTTCTTCCGTCACACCAATCATGCCGGCGGCATCGAGGGAGGCATATCCAACGGTGAAGACATTCGCGTGGTCGGATACCTGAAGCCCATCCCCACCTTGAAGAAAGCCCTTCAGTCCGTCGACATGATCACCAAGGAACCGTTTGTCGCCCAGCACGAACGGTCCGACACTTGTACCGTCCCCGCCGCCGGCGTGATCGGCGAGTCGATGGTTGCGCTGGTTCTCGCCCAGGCCATGATCGAAAAATTCGGGGGCGACTCCATGGCGGAGATGCTTCGCAACTTTCACGGTTATCGCGAACAGCTCCGGAACTTCTGAAAGGTACAATGAAAGCTTATGATTCGGCCGATCGTACTGTGGGGGGACGAAGTCCTCGAAAAGCCCGCTGAAACAGTGACCAACATCACCGAGGAAGAGATCAACCTCGTCCGCGACATGATCGAGACCATGTACAAAGCGCCCGGTGTCGGTCTGGCCGCAAACCAGGTCGGGGTCGCCAAACGCATCATGGTGACTGACCCGAGCGCCGGGGAAAGAAAGAACCAGCTCATCACCGTGGTGAACCCGGAGATCGTTGCGGTTGATGGCGAGCAATACGAAGAAGAAGGCTGCCTGAGCGTGCCGGGGTTCTCGGCCGAAGTCGTCCGCCCAAGGAAAATAGTCATTCGTGGAGTCGATCTCAACGGAAAGGAAGTCGTCGTCGAGGGGGCGGACCTGCTGGCCAGGGCATTCTGCCACGAGATGGATCACCTCAACGGCAAGTTCTTTCTCGACCACCTGAGTTTCATCAAGCGCGACATCATCAGACGCCGCATCAAGAAAATGATGCGTGATGGAAAGTGGGAATAACACTCCGGTGTCCGGCGCCGGCGTGCGGGTGAAGCCGGTGTCTGAGCCCAGAATCGTTTATATGGGGACGTCCGCTTTCGCGGTTCCCACGCTGACCCGGCTTTTCGAAACAGGTTTTGAAATCGCCGGCGTCGTGACCCAGCCCGACAAACCCAGCGGCAGGGGACAAGCCGTTCAGTCTTCCCCGGTGAAACGGAAGGCATTCGAACTTCAGCTCCCGATTTATCAACCGGCCAGTCTGAAAAACGACGATGCGCGCTCTTTGTTTCAGGCACTCGCTCCCGACCTGATTGTGGTGGTTGCCTATGGCAAAATCCTGCCGCCATGGCTGCTGCGACTGCCACCGCTCGGGGCCATGAACCTCCATGGCTCGCTGCTTCCCAAATATCGAGGCGCCGCGCCGATCCATTGGGCTGTGGCCAATGGAGAGGCCGAAACAGGTGTATGCACGATGCAGGTCGACGAGGGGCTCGATACCGGCCCCGTTTATCGGTGCGAGAAGACTTCCATTGAGCCCGACGAAACAGTCCCCCAACTGTCCGAACGTCTGGCGATAATGGGGGCGCGCCTGGTCATCGACACTGTGGCCGGCGTGCGGCAGGGGAGTTTGAAAGCGATCCCTCAGGACCACTCCCTGGCAACGCCGGCGCCAATGTTGAAGAAACGCCATGGGATCATTGACTGGCAGGAACCGGCTCAACGGATTCATAACAAGGTCCGTGCGTTCAACCCGTGGCCGGGAACCGTGGCGTTGTTTCGTGGCGGCGTGTGCAAGATTCTCCGGACCCGGCCCGTGACCCTCGACGATCGCCAATCCGAACCCGGCGCGATCGTCGTGGAGAAGCGCGTGCTTCGGGTGACCTGTGCGCCCGGAACGGCGCTGGAGGTCCTGGAACTTCAACCGGAAAACCGGAAACCGGTCTCGGGCGCCGATTTCGCGAATGGCGCCCGGCTGCGGCCGGATGAAAAATTCGAATGTGTAGCGGATAATTGACGCCAATGAGTGAAACCCGGGAAATTGAACGCAGGCAGACCGCCTTGTCCCGGTGGTCGGGAATCGTCTTCATGATTGCGATTCTGGGCGTCGCCGGTATTCTCAGCGCGCTGACCGCCATGCGGTTTGCGATTCGGGGCCGGGAGGTGGTGGTTCCTTCCGTCGTCGGGAAGACTCAGGCGGAAGCGGAAAAGCTGCTGGCGGAAAAGGGGCTGATCCTGAAAGTCTCGAGCAAACGCTTCAGTTCGGACATTCCGGAGGGCCATGTGGTGGACCAGATCCCGGGCATCGGGACCCGTCTGAAGATCAATCGGAGCGTCAAAGTTCTGGTTTCCCTCGGGGATCGCAAGTTCGCCGTTCCTAACCTGATCGGGACGAGCCTGCGCGCCGCGCAACTCACGCTGGGGCAGCGGCACCTGACGCTCGGCAACACGCTGTATGCGCATACGCCCGAGGGCGAACCGTCGACGGTGGTTTACCAGACTCCGAGCCCGGGCGCTCGCGAAGGCAGCGATCCGAGCGTGAACGTGCTGATTTCGCTCGGAGCCGCCGAGCAGTTCTTCGTCATGCCCGACCTCATCGGCCAGCCGGCAGAACTGGTGGCCTCGAAGGCGCGGGCGGAAGGTTTCAGGATCGGCAAATTGAATTTCAGGAAGTATCCCGGCATCGAACCCGGTGTTGTCATTCAGCAGAAGCCGCAGGCCGGCTACCGGCTGTCGAAGAACGACACCATTCTTCTGGACGTGAGCCAATGAGCATACGCATTGCGCCGTCGATCCTGTCCGCCAACTTCGCCAATCTTTCCGAAGACATCCGCAAGGTCGAAGATGCGGGCGCCCATCTGCTGCACGTCGACGTGATGGACGGTCATTTTGTCCCCAACATCACGATCGGACCGCCCGTCGTGAAATCGTTGAACAAGGCGACGAAGCTCCCTCTGGACGTCCATCTGATGATTTCCGACCCGGACCAATACATTGCGGCCTTCGTCGACGCCGGAGCCAGCATCCTGACCGTTCATGCCGAGGCCACGGTCCATCTGGATCGAACGCTGAATCTTATTCGATCGATGAATGTCCTGGCCGGTGTGTCCATCAACCCGGCGACGCCATTGTCGGTGGTCGAGCACGTTCTGGGGCTTGCGGATCTGTTGCTCATCATGAGCGTGAATCCCGGTTTCGGCGGGCAGAAATTTATCGGATATGCCCTAGACAAAATCCGCCAGGCCCGTCAAATGATTGATAACCGGAATCTGAGGTGTGTGATTGAAGTCGATGGCGGCATCGATCTGGAGACGCTTCCCGGAGTGGTTCGGGCCGGAGCGCAGGTCGTGGTCGCGGGATCCGCCATCTTCGGAGACCCCGATCCTGCCCGGAAAATCAAGGAAATGCTGGATATAGCGGCACCCCTTAGCTATCATTCGAATTTTGTGTGAGGAAGGATTTTGGATGCGAAGACTCTGGATCGTGGCCCTGTTTCTCCTGACCTGGGGCTGCGGCGGTAAGAAGGACGTTGAGGTCAACGTCCCGGGCGGTATTAACGAGCCGGACAAGGTCCTTTATGACCGGGCCATCAAAGATCTCGGCAAAAGCCGGTACAACGTTGCGCGTCTGACCCTTCAAACCCTGATCAACACCTATCCGGATAGCGAGTTCCTCCCGGAAGC
This sequence comes from Acidobacteriota bacterium, assembly GCA_023265365.1. Lineage (GTDB taxonomy): Bacteria > Acidobacteriota > Terriglobia > 20CM-2-55-15 > 20CM-2-55-15 > JAHFTY01. The sequence goes on along the minus strand of JAHFTY010000126.1, from coordinate 8,948 downwards.
CAAATACGCGCTTGCCGAATCGTTTTATCGGGAGGGCGCCACGTCCAACCTGAATCAGGCCGAAGCCGAGTTCAAGGACTTCATCACCTTCTTCCCAATCAGCGAGCGTGCCGACGACGCTCAGTTGATGGTGGCGTTGACGCACGTTCGCCAGATGCAGAAGGCGGATCGCGATCCGAGCCAGGCGACTCTGGCCGAAACCGAACTCACGCGGATGATCGAAAGCTATCCGGACAGCCCGCTTCTGGACGAAGCGAAGGAGAAACTGCGGGCCGTTCAGGAGGTTCTCGCGGAAGGAGAGTTCAAGGTCGGAAACACGTACTTCATCCGTCGATCCTATCGGGCGGCGATGGGGCGCTACAGGTCGGTGCTGGAGAAGTATCCGGATTACTCCAGGACGTCCGAGGTCCTGTTCAACATGGCCGAATCGCTGCGCCACAGCGACAATCCCGAATCGGCCATCTACTACGCGCGCATCGTCCGGGACTATCCGTTCTCCGACTTCACGAACGAGGCCAAGACTCATTTGACCGAATTGAAAATGCCCATTCCGGAACCCAATCCGGCCGCCGTGGCCCGGGGCGAGCCGCCCAAGGTCAAGCGGAGCCGGTTCGGAAGCATGTTTGGCGTGCTGGGCCGCGGACCGGGCGTTTCGACGGAAACCAACGCTTCATCGGTGCAGCCCAAGGACGAAAAGAAAATCGACAAGAAGGATGACGACGGCAGTTCCTTCACGGTAGACGGCAAGAGGAAACCCCGCTAGGAATTGGCGGACACCACCCCGGATCTGCCGGAAGGTGTGGTTTTGACATGAAACCGTGGAGTGGCAGGACAAAGATTTTTTCCCCGCCTTGGCCAAGGCGGGGTGCCGCGGAGCGGCGGGGCGGTTCGTTCAACAAAACCAATTTCTTGAACAGCACCACCCCGGCGCTTCACGCCACCCCTCCTCGTCGAGGAGGGGAAAACGCCTTCCTCGCTCTCGCTTTATTGGGACTTTAGCTTGCGGAAGCAACAGGCGGCATGGTCGGAGGGGAAAACGCCTTCCCCGACTCGCCTTATTGGGACAGCAGTGCCTCAACGAGGCGGGGTGCCGCCGAGCGGCGGTGCGGTGTCCGCCAATTTCATTCACACTTTCTGACCCTGCGTTTTGCTATTTTGGACGACACTATGCGACGAACGATTCTGCTGGCAGACGACAGCCCGACGATTCAGCGCCTGGTTACCAGCACTTTTGCGGACGGAGATTACGAAATCGTTTCCGTCAGTAACGGTGAGGCGGCTGTCCGGAAAATCGAAGAAATCCATCCTCACGTTGTCCTGGCGGACATCTACATGCCGGGGAAGAACGGATACGAAGTGTGTTCCTACGTCCGCGAACACGACGTCCTGTCCGACATCCCGGTGGTCCTTCTGGTTGGCGCTTTCGACGCGTTCGATGAAGAGCGCGCCAGAACCATTGGCGCCAACGCGCACATCACCAAGCCATTCGAGCCGCAGGCGCTCATCACGCTTGTCGAGTCGGTTCTTCCGCCGCCGGAAAGCGATGACCTCGTTGCCGAGGAGAAGACAATCATCGTCCCTCCCGCCGCGATTCCGGAGTCCGCTCCCGCACCCGCCCTCTCACCGGCAGCCGATCGGAGGGAGCCGGTGCACCATGAAGACGACCTCCTCGGTCTGGAATCCTTGTTCCCCGAGCCGGTTCCGGAGCCGCAGTCTGCCGCCGCCGCCGTCACCGAACAGGACATCGACCGCATCGCCGACCGCGTCATCCAGCGGCTCTCCGCGCAGGTCATCGAAAGCATTGCGTGGGAGATCGTGCCCGACATTACCGAAAAGATCGTTCGAGAGGAAATCAAGCGCACTAATGAAAGGTGACATTTCGAAGACGTACGACCCTCATGAAGTCGAGGGCCGCTGGTATGGCGTGTGGGAGGCGAAAGGGTATTTTAAAGCCGACAACCGGTCCACCAAGCCGCCCTTCGTGATCATGATGCCGCCGCCGAACGTCACCGGCGCGCTGCACATGGGCCACATGCTCAACACCACCGTTCAGGATGCCGTGATCCGGCGAAAGCGGATGCTCGGCTACAACGCGCTCTGGCTTCCCGGAATGGACCACGCGGGAATCGCCACCCAGAACGTGGTGGAAAAGGAGATCGCGAAAGAAGGGCTCACCCGGCACGATCTCGGCCGCGAAAAATTCGTCGAGCGGGTCTGGGAATGGAAGCAGCAGTACGGCGGAATGATCCTGAAACAGCTTCGCCGCATCGGCGCCTCCTGCGACTGGTCGCGCGAGCGGTTTACGTTCGACGAGGGTCTGTCGCGCGCCGTGCGCGAAGTCTTCGTGCGTCTTTACGACGAAGGATTGATCTATCGCGGCAAACGGCTGATCAACTGGTGCCCGCGGTGCCTGACCGCCCTTTCCGATCTCGAGGTCAAACACGAATCCAGGGAATCGAAGCTCTATCACATCAAGTATCCGTTGAAGGATCGGCCCGGGGAATTCGTCACCGTGGCGACCACCCGTCCGGAAACGATGCTCGGCGACACTGCGGTGGCCGTGCATCCGGACGACAAGCGGTACCGGGATCACGCGAAGATGTCGGCCATTTTGCCGATCGTTGAGCGCGAATTGCCTTTCATTCAGGACAGTGTGGTCGATCCGCAGTTTGGAACAGGCGTTGTGAAAGTTACTCCGGCTCACGATCCCGCCGACTTCGATATGGGCGTCCGGCACAATCTGGCGCAGATCAGCGTCATCGGCGAGGACGCGCGCATCACCGTGGAAGGCGGAAAGTTCGTGGGGCAGGACCGAATGGAGGCCCGGGACAACATCCTCGCGGAACTGACAGGGCTGGGCCTGCTCGAGAAGACGGAATCGCTGCTTCACAGCGTCGGAGAATGCCAGCGCTGTTCGACGGTGGTCGAACCGCTGCTGTCGGAACAATGGTTCGTCAGGATGAAGCCCCTCGCCGGCCCTGCCATCGCGGCGGTCGAAGACGGACGCACGAAGTTTGTTCCGTCGAACTGGGCGAAGACGTATTTCGAGTGGATGTACAACATTCGGGACTGGTGCATCTCGCGCCAGTTGTGGTGGGGCCACCGCATTCCCGCCTGGTACTGCGCCGGGTGCGGCGCCATGGCCGTTTCGCGAACCGACATCGTGGAGTGTCCTCAATGCAGGTCCACGAACGTCCGCCAGGATCCCGACGTGCTCGATACGTGGTTCAGTTCGCAACTCTGGCCGTTTTCCACGCTGGGCTGGCCGGCGGAGACGGACGATCTGAAGGCGTTCTATCCGGGAAACCTTCTCGTTACCGCCTACGACATTATCTTTTTCTGGGTGGCGCGCATGATGATGTCCGGTCTGAAATTCATGGGCGACGTCCCTTTCCGCGAGGTCTACATCACCGGCCTCATCCGCGATGCGGAAAAACAGAAAATGTCGAAGTCGAAAGGAAATGTCGTGGATCCGCTCGAGATCTGCGACAAGTACGGCACCGACGCCGTCCGTTTCGCTCTCGCACGGATGGGCGCGCCGGGCGCCGACATTGCGGTATCGGACGAGCTGCTCGAGGGCTATCGCGCATTCTCCACGAAGATCTGGAATGCCGCGCGATTCATCTTCCGGTACATCGACGAGTCCGATCGACTTGCGACAACCCAGGAACTGCGCCGGTCGGACCTGTCGATGGCCGATCGATGGATTCTTTCAAGGCTCGCTCGCGCTGTCGAGACGACGAACACGTCGCTCGAGAAGTACAACCTCCACGAAGCGGCCCGAAACATCTACGCGTTCTTCTGGGGCGAGTTCTGCGACTGGTACCTGGAGATGATCAAGCTGCATCCGGACAAATCAAAGCCGGCGCTCCTGTACGTTTTCGAAACCTCGCTGCGTCTTCTGCATCCGTTCATGCCGTTCATTACCGAAGAGCTGTGGCAGAACATCCCGCACCGCGGAGAATCGATCGTGATCGCGGCATATCCGGAGTTTGAAGCCGAGTCTGTCGATGTGGAGGCGGAACGGCAGACGGAGATGATTCAGGAAATCATCGTGAAAGTCCGCAACATTCGGGCGGAAATGAACGTCGGCAGCAAACAGGCGGTGGCCGTCCGCGTCGCCACAACCGACGATGCCACGCGCGCGCTTCTTCTCGGGGCGCGCGACTACGTGTTCAAGCTCGCAACGGTAAACAACCTGGAAGTTGTGCCGTCCCTCGGCGAAGACAAACTGGCCGTGCGCGCGGTGGCTGCCGGACTGGCGATTGAGGTCCCGCTGGCAGGCCTGATCGACACGGCCGCCGAACGCGCGCGGCTGACAAAGGAATGGGAAAAGGCCCGGCAGGAAATCCAGAAGGTGGAGCGGCAACTCGGAAACAACAGTTTCATCGAGCGTGCCCCCAAAGACGTGGTTGAAGGGATTCGCGCGAGACTGGCCGAGTATCAGGACCAGGCCTCGAAGTTGACGGACAGTTTGAATCGGCTGTGAGAAAGCCGTGGAGGAGTCGGACTCGCATTTTTCCCCGCCTTGGCCGCCTTGGCCAAGGCGGGGTGCCGCGGAGCGGCGGGGTGGTTCGGTCAATAAAACCAGTATCTTGAACAACAACCACCCCGGCGCTTCGCGCCACCCCTCCTCGTTGAGGAGGGGAAATCCGGGTGTGAACTTGACTTGGACGCTATGACACCGATTGACCTGGAACTCTTACGGGACACATTACGTGCGGCGTTGCGGGAAGACGTCGGTTCAGGTGACATCACCTCGCGTGCGACGATTCCGGAGGACGCGACCGGGCTCGCCAGGATTGCCGCGAAGGAGCCGCTCACCGTCAGCGGGCTGCAGGTCGCGGCGGAGATCATGCATCTTGTGGATCCGGGGCTTCGTTTCAATGCGCTCGTGAAAGACGGGGATTCGGTGAACGCGAAGACCGTTCTCGCTGAAGTGCGAGGGCCGGCCCGGTCGCTGCTCACTGCCGAGCGCACCGCCCTGAACCTGCTCCAGAGAATGTCCGGCATCGCCACGCAAACGCGAAAATACGTCGAACAGGTTCAGGGAACCGCGGCGCGAATCGTCGATACGCGCAAAACGGCCCCTGGCCTGAGAACGATCGACAAGTACGCGGTCGGCTGCGGAGGCGCGATGAACCACCGGGCCGGCTTGTTCGACGGCGTCCTCATCAAGAACAACCATCTTGCCTTCCATTCCGGTCCCGCGCATGCGATTCGCGCCGCCCGGCAGCATCTTGGGCACCTGGTCAAGATCGAGATCGAGGTGCATCACCTCGACGAACTGATCGAGGCGATCGAGGCCGGAGCCGATGTGGTGCTGCTGGATAACTTCACGCCCGAACAGACCAGGAAAGCCGTGGAACTCGCGGCGGGACGCGTTCCGCTGGAAAGTTCCGGAGGAATCACGATCGAAAACGTGCGAGCCTATGCCGAAGCCGGCGTCGATTACATTTCGATCGGGGCCCTCACTCACTCGGTGCCTGCTGTGGACATTCATATGCGGATCACGCCGGATTAACATGGATCGAAAGATCGACGAACTCCTCTTCTCGCTCATGCAAAACATGACCATCGCCGTGTCCGGCGAGAAGCTGGCTCGCGATCTCGGCGTTTCTCACTCGACGCTGGTTCGATGGATCGACAAGCTGCGCGAGGCCGGCGTGGAGATCCGGGGAGAACTGTTCACGGGATTCCGGCTGGTCCGGCTTCCCGATGTGATGCTTCCGCAGTTGATTCGTCCCCGGCTCCGAACCCAGACTCTGGGCCGCAATCTCTATCATTTTTACAAGGTCGATTCGACCAACGCGTTCGCTTCGCGGCTTGTGAATCACGGCCACAAGGTTCCCGACGGAACGGTGATCCTGGCCGAATCCCAAAGCGCAGGTAGGGGCCGTCTTGGACGGAGCTGGCATTCCGAACCCGAAGCGGGCCTGTATCTGTCCATGATTCTTCGTCCAAAAGTCCCACCCAGCCTTGCGCCCCTGTTCACGCTGGCGACCGCGGTCGCGATGCACAACGCCATCGAGCGGGACACGCGCATCGACGTCGACATCAAGTGGCCCAACGACCTGCTTGTCGGCGGAAAGAAAGTCTGCGGCATTCTTGCCGAGATCCAGGCCGAGGTGGACATGGTCCGCACGCTGATCATCGGCGCCGGGCTGAATGTGAATCATTCCAAACTGCCGGACGATATCGCCGGCCGCGCGACGTCGCTGCGCATCGCGTCAGGGCGGATCCAGTCGCGCCTGGAGATACTTGCGGAGTTTCTCGAAGAGTTTGAAGGCCTGTACCGGCAGTTTGAGAAAGCCGGGCCGTCGTTGATTGTCGAGCAGTGGACGACGCATTCCAGCTTCGCGAATGGACGGGCAATCGAAATCAATGATGGCGTCCGCCACATCTCAGGCGTCACGCGGGGATTGAATCCGCTGGGAGCTTTGCGGGTCGAAGAGAAGAACGGCCGGGTGACGGAAGTGTACAGCGGCGACGTCCTTCGCTGGGAGTGACATAATGCGGAACGCCCATCGAGCTTCCGGGAGGAAAACATGAAACGTCCGATCTTTTTGATTACCGCGGTGGCCCTGTGCATGGTGACTGCCTGTTCCCGCCCCGACAAGGCCGCAAACACCAGGGCAGACGCGAGCAGTTCTCCGGTCACGGGCGACTGGGCGATCGTTCGTTTGGAATCCGATCTGGACAATCTCAATCAGATCATCTCGACGAGCGACGTTTCGAGCCGTGTTTTCTTCGGACCCAACTTTTCGATGATCGGCGAAACGCTCATGCAGTACGACCCGAAAGACTGGTCCTTCACAAAACCGTCGCTGGCCGCGGCGCCTCCCGAGATCTCCGAAGATCATCTGACTTACACGTACACGCTTCGAAACGGCGTCAGGTGGCACGATGGACAACCTCTGACGGTCGCCGACTTCGTGTTTTCGGCAAAGGCGGTCATGTGCCCGCTGGTCGACGGCCCGGCGCTTCGCAGCACGGTCAGCGATCTGGTGAATGTCGAAGCGGTTGAAGGCAGCAGGATCCGCTACACGCTGGCAAGGCCCAACGTGATGAACACCTTTTTCATCGGGTCGATTCCGGTGTTGCCGAAACACGTTTACGATCCCGGCGGCGTTCTGGATGTTTTTTCCATGAAGGATATTCTCGGCCCGAAGGCGAGCTCGGATGCGAAACTGAAGAAATTCGCCGAAGACTTCAATTCAAATCCCTTGAACCGGTCCGGCTACGGAACGGGTCCGTACAAATTCGAGAAGTGGGAATCGGGGAAGGAAGCGTCCGTCGTTCGCAATCCGGACTATTGGGGCGCGAAGCCCTATCTCGACAGGATTGTCTATCGGATCATCAAAGAGAACCCGCCCGCTCTGACGGCGCTCAAGGCGGGAGATGTCGATTTCAATCCGCGTCTTGCGGCGGTGCAGTTTGCCGAGCAGACCAGCGGTCCCACCTTCGATAATCAGTTCGAAAAACACACGTACGACGTCCCGGTCTACTACTTCATGGTGTGGAACGAAGCAAAGCCATGGTTCAAGGACAAGCGCGTGCGGCAGGCGATGACCATGCTGATCGACCGCGACCAGATCGTCAAAACCATGCGGTACGGTCTGGCCAAACCCATAGAGTCGCTCTTCAATCCGAGTAGTCCCGACTACAATCCGAACGTCAAGCCCTGGCCCTACGATCCCAAACGCGCGGCCGAATTGCTCGACGAAGCGGGTTGGAAAGACACGAACGGCGACGGCGTTCGCGACAAAGATGGGATTCCGTTCCGTTTTGAATTTCTGGGAAGCAGCAGCAGCACGTTCACGGATCAGTTGCTCCCGTACCTGAAAGAGAGCTATCGCAAAGCCGGAATCGACATGAACGAACGAAAGCTCGATTTCACAATCTTCGTCGAAAGCCTGAAGGACAAGAAGTTCGATGCCGCAGCGTCCGCTTGGGCGTCGGATCTGGTGAGCGATCCCTACCAGATTCTGCATTCCGGTTCCGCTCAGAAACGCGGTTCAAACTATGGCAGCTTCAGGAGTCCCGATGCCGACAAGCTGATTGAAGCGGCCCGGATGGAGTTCGATAACGAGAAACGCAAACAGATCTATTGGAAGCTTTCCGAAATTATTCATGACGAGCAGCCTTACACGTTCCTTTTCTGGCTGGTCGAATCCGGCGCGTACAGCAAGCGCTTCCAGGGCCTCACCTGGACTCCGGCTCGTCCCGGCTACGACCTTCGGACCTGGTTTGTTCCGGCCGGTTCGCAGAAGTACACGAACACCAGCATGAACTAGGTCGGATGCACAGCTATTTCATCAAACGACTGTTGCTGATGATTCCCACATTGCTGGGGATTTCGATCATCTCGTTCCTGATCATCCAACTCGCCCCCGGTGACCCGGCTACGCTGAAACTCGGAAGCGAGGGGGCCATGCGCGACTCCGCCGTCGCCGAGAAGATCATTGAGGAGACGCGGGCTCTGTACGGGCTGGATCAGCCGCTCTACGTGCAGTACCTGAGGTGGCTGAAACGCATCGTGACGCTCGATTTCGGGGAGTCGCTGCTCGATCACCGGCCGATCATCGACAAGTTGAAGGAGCGCGTTCCGGTGTCGATCCGGCTCAGCGGCCTCGCGCTGTTGTTTGCCTATTTGATCTCGATTCCGATCGGCGTCTACTCCGCGACTCATCAGTACAAAGCAGGCGAGAGAGTCACCACGATCGCGCTCTTCACACTGTATTCGCTTCCGAACTTCTGGGTCGCAACGATGGCCATTGTGTATCTGGGCGGCGGCGACTTCTGGGATGTGTTTCCGGTGTTCGGTCTGAAGACGATGGGTTCGGAAAACTGGTCCGCCTGGTCGCAGTTTGTGGATCAGGTGTGGCACCTGATCCTTCCGGTGACCTGTATGACCTACTACACGTTTGCCGCGCTGTCGCGGTATA
>JAHFTY010000284.1 GCA_023265365.1 Acidobacteriota bacterium | reverse complement strand
GATGAATGCCGCTCCGGTCGTGCATCGTTGGAAAAAGTTCGATCTCTTGAGCCCTTGATCTGTAAATAGTTTAATGAAACGATATACTATAACGACGCCGTCCAGTTCGGCACAGCTTTGGCGGACACCACCCCGGCGCTTCGTGCCACCCCTCCTCGTCGAGGAGGAAAAAACGGGGAGGCGCACATCATAGTTTTCCCTAAGGCGGGATTGAGGAGCGCAGCGGCGGGGCGGTTCGTTCAAAAAAACCCATTTCCTGAACAACACCACCCCGGCGCTTTTGCTCGATTTCGCTCGGTGGGACAGCAGAGCCTGGTCAGATCACGCGATCAACGGGGTGCGCAGGCAGAAACCGGAGTCCGTCAGAATGACCTGGCGGCCCGTCATCTTCTCGTAGTTGATCAACAGCGGCGCCTGGAAGTTTCCGGTGCTTTCCTTCGGGTTCAGTCCGATGTTCACGATGACGAATGCCAATCGCTTGTGCGGATCCGTCACGCCGATCGCTTCCCACTCGCGCTCGGGAATCTGCTGGTGATAATCGGCGATCCGGACCGTGGGATCCAGAACGACGAAGCCGAGATCGGCGGTGTCGGCGCTCTGCAGAAGGCGGAACGGTTTGAGAGCCTCGTTCTCAACCAGCACGAACTCCTTGCATTCCGAGAAGCCAATCAGTCCTTCGTCGAAATGAACAATGGTGTCGCTGCTGAAGTGGGTCGTCTTTTCGAGCTGTGGCTCTGCGACTTCTAGCATTTTCATAAAAACCTTCCTGGTTTAGAGGTAATCGAGAAGACTCCGCTGAGCGATACGGGCTCCGACGGCGAGTGTGGCCTGCAAACTCGTCTGACTCAGTGTGAGTTGGGTTATTGCCTGAGCCGTGTCTGCGGACTGAACATCGTTCAGTTCTTTCGCCCGCGAGAGCCCGGCCGCCGATAGCTGGCTCGACATCGCATCCGCCACGTTGATGAAACCACCAACGCGGCTTCGCGCGGTCGAGACCGTCTCTGAAAACTGTTCCAGTTTCTTCACCTGTGCGGCGACGCCGTCATGGTTCCTGGCGTCGAGGGCCGCAAGGAGATCTTTCATCGTCGAAAAAATGTCGACGGAGCCTGCGAAGACTTCGTCTCCGGGAAGCTGGGCCTGAAGCGTTGCATTCCGGCCCACCTGAAGCTCGATGGCTGTGGAGTTTCCCCCATAAGTAACGCTCGAGTCGTTCTGTTTCACGAACGGAGCGGCGGTGGTCACGCTTCCGCCGAAAAGGTACCGGCCCTGGTGAGTCGCGTTGGCCGACTGAATCAGTTGATCGCGCAATCCTTCGATCTCGGCCTTATAGGCAGAGGCGTTCGAAAGACTCCCCAGCGACGACAGGCCGAGCTGCCGGGCCCGCTCCACCATGATTTCCACGCCGTCGAGCATGACGTCGGTGGCGGAAAGCCGCGATCTGGCGGACTCGATGTTCTTCAGAAACTGTTCGTCCTCCGACTTTTCGCCGGACAAACGAACGATGTCGGACGCTGCGCCGGGATCGTCCGAGGGCTTCTGCACTTTCCTGCCCGACGTGACCTGCGATTGCGCGTCGAGGAATTGCTCCTGCGTCTTCTGCAGGTCGTACAGGAAGTTCATATAGGAAGCGTTATCCGGAATCCTCATCGTCAAATACCCAGTATCGTCTGCGTCAATTCGTCTACGGTTTTGATCAGCCGCGCAGAAGCCTGATACGCCCGTTGAAACTGCAGGATCTGAACCGTCTCTTCATCGATCGACACACCGCTCATCGACTGGCGCCGCAGTTCGAGCTGCCGGGCCATGGCCTCGTGCTGGTTCAAGTTCAGTTGGGCGTTCGAGACATCCGAACCGACGTTGAATACGAGGTTGCGGTACTGATCGGACACGGATCCGCCCGTGAAGACCGGCTGGAACAAGAGATTGCCGATCTGCGCCGCCACCCGATTGTCGTTTCCATCCGAAGCCCCGCTGGCCGCAATCTTCGACGCGCTGCCGGCTACAGCGCTGCTCAGCGACATCAGGGCCGATGCGTCCGCGGAGCCGCCCATCGGTTGAAAGAAATCGATTCCCTTGTTGCCGTTGAGGTCGTAACCGGCCGAGTGCTTCGAGTTCACCTGCCGGACGATCTCGTAGGCCATCTCGTCCAGCGCGTCCATGTAGCGCGGAATGTAGTTATCCCGCGCATCGATGGCGGAATGGATTTCTCCACTGTTGAACATCGCCGGCAGGTCCTCCTGCGTGCCGAGCGGCGCCGTGTCCGTGCCGAACACCAGCAGGCGGTTGTTGCCGATCGTCAACTGGTAGAACTTGTCGTCCGTCTCCAGCTCATTCACATCGACGATCCCGGAAAGCTGTTTCACCAGCTCCGCGCGCTGATCGCGCAGATCGTTGGCCGGGCCGTTGGTTTCCTGGTCGGCGATCTGGCCGGAGACGTGCGCGATCTGCCGGGCGAGGCTGTTGACCGTGGACACCTTTTCGGCGATCGAACGGTCGAGCAGCGTCTTCGCGTTGGCCAGGTTGTCGTGGAGCGTCCGGAACTGGGTCATCAGGGACTGTGCGTTGGTGCGCACCTGCTGCCGGAAGTTCGGCGATGCGGGATCCGTCGAGAGGGTCTGAAAACTGTTGAAGAACTTCGACAGGCTCTGCATCAAACCCGAAGTGTCCGTATCGCTGAACTGCACTTCGATATCGCTCAACGTGCGGTGAAGCAGGTCCGCCCCCGCCTGGCTCGACGTTTCCTGGAGCCGCCGCGACTCGATCATCCGGTTGCGCAGCGCCTCGATGCGAACGACGTCCACTCCGCTGCCGATGCTGATCCGGCTTTCCAGGCTGGCGCCGGGAGCGGTGATGAGGCGTTGGCGCGTGTACTCGGGATTCTGGGCATTCGAAATGTTGTTCGACCCGATCGCGATGCCGAGTTGGCTCGCCTGCATCGACGTCACGGCACTGTTCAGGATGGCGCCCAGTGAAGACATCGTCAGGCCTCCACCGCGATCCGGGCCTCGATTCGCGCCTCGATCTTTCCGCCCGCCGAATAACCGGTAATGTTGTGGGCGAAAACTGCCGATGTAGAGACCAGATTGAGAAAAAGCGACGTGTTGAAACGTAGCAGGCTTGCGAGAGCGGCGAGATCCTCCGGAGAAGTGCGTGCAGCGGATTCAAGATGGTTGGGAGCATCCAGCAAATGCAACTGCGCGCGCACGGACTCGTCATAAGCCGGCGCGTTGCCTTCGATCAGAGCTGTTTTCTTCGCGCTTTCAAGGCGCAGAAGTTCCTGTACGATCCCGTCCATGGGAAACTCCACCCGAATTTATTTCCAGTTCGATTCGATCAGCTTACGCGCCACGTCTTCGCCGGACACCTTGTAGGTTCCGGCTTCGAGCATCTGGCGAACCTGTTCGATGCGTTCCTCTCGCGACTGTCCGACCATACCGGAAAGCCGGTCGATCTCCTTCGCGGTGGATGACAATGCGAAGGAGTCGCCTTTTGCCGAAGAGGACTGCCCGTTCTGGCTCACGCGCACCTGGTCCTTTCCCTGGATCCCATAGGTCTGGTCAAGGCTCGGGTTGCTGATATTGACTCGATCAATGCTACTCATTCAGAGCTCCTGGACCATCCTGTGTGACTTATCGGACGGTCCGCTTGTGAACTTTAGAGGAATTTTCTTCATTCCTCACCACTCCGGCGCTTCGCGCCTACCCCTTCTCGTTGACGGGGGCTCAATCCATAACCTCGAAATGCACGTGCGGCCCGGTGGCGCGGCCGGTCGATCCGACCTGCGCGATCGTTGCGCCGCTCTCCACCCGGTCTCCGGCACGAACAAGGTTGGCGGCGTTATGGCCGTAAAGCATCTTGCGGCCGTCGTCGGTCTGTATCACGACCGCGTTCCCGTAGCCGCCCTTCTCGCCGCTCTCGACAACAAGTCCGCCTGCAACCGCCTTCACTTCCGATCCGTAGGCCGCGGCGATATCGGTGCCCTTGTGAAACTTCAGTTCGCCGCTGATCGGATCGTGGCGCCAGCCGACCGGCGAGGTCACGACGCCTTTGACGGGCATGGCGTCATCCAGCTTCTGCTCCAGTTGCCGCTCGAACGGCGAGCGCAACTGATCGGTCAGCGCTTTGCCGAGCTGCTCGCGGAAAAGACCCCGGTAGATTTCCGAGCTTGAGCTTTTGCCGAACAGGCCGTCTTCGGCCTCGACGCTTTCTTCCATGGTCTTGATCATCATTTCCATGAACATACCCGAGACCTTGGCCGCGATCGTTTTGGGATCGGCTTTTTCGCCATTCGGCAGCGTGGCCTGGACCGGCGTGTTGGAAATGTTGGGAACCATTTACATGATCTCCAGTTCAGCCTGCAGGGCTCCTGCAGTCTTCAGCGCTTCGAGAATCGCGATCGTGTCGCGCGGCGTTACACCGAGAGAGTTCAGCGCACGAATCAGGTCTTCGACCGTGGCGCCTTTGTTGAGCGTGACGAAGTTGCTCTTCTGTTCCTGGGCGGTGACCTTCGGGTCTTGCGTGATGGCGGTCTGCCCCGGCGACAACGGCGCCGGCTGCGACACATGCGTTTCCGTCTCGATCTGGATGCTCAGGTTTCCGTGTGCGATGGAAACCGGAGAGATGACGACGTCGCCCCCAATGATCACTGTGCCCGTCCTTTCATTCACAACCACTTTGGCCTTCGCATCCGTGTCGATCGTCACCGCTTCAACTGTCGCTATAAAGTCCACCGGTCTCTGCCGATAATCCATAGGGACACTCAATCGAACGGATCGGCCGTCGACAGGAGAAGCAATCGCCCGGCCAAAGCTGGTATTGAGCGCGTCCGCCACGCGTTTAACGTTGGTGAAGTCCAGTCGATCGAGAACAAGTTCCAGAGTTTCAACAGATTGCGGCAAACCGTTGGGGATTTCCCGTTCAACGGTACCGCCGTTGGGGACTCGTCCGACTGTCGGATGGTTGACAGTGACGCTGGTTCCACTCGAACCGGCCGCGAATCCGCCCAACACCAATGGGCCCTGTGCGACCGCGTAAACGACTCCATCGGGACCCAGTAGCGGAGTCTGAAGGAGGATTCCGCCCTGCAAGCTCGTTGCGTCGCCGATGGACGAGACGGTCACATC
>JAHFTY010000283.1 GCA_023265365.1 Acidobacteriota bacterium | reverse complement strand
GCTTCGCGGCACCCCGCCAAGGCGGGGAAAATTCCTCGTCCTGCGACTCCATGGCTTCATGTCAAAACCAGACCGCATCGCCCAACGTTTTTTCTCGCTTAGGGAATGGCCTTGGCCAAGGCGGGGAAAAGTCCCGTCCTGCTACCCCGGCCCGGACTGCGCCAAAACCTCGGCGTACCAATCCAGGTAACTGCGCATCATCCGTTCGGACCCGAATTCGGACCGCGCCCTTTCGGCCGCCTGAATGCCGGCGGACCGGCGCATCGCGTCGTCTCTCAAAAGCGTCAGGATTGCTTCCGACATGGCGGCGCTGTCTCCAGGGGGAACGAGAAATCCTTCGACGCCGTGGGATACCTGTTCGGGAATTCCTCCCACCGCCGTGGCTACGACTGGAACTCCACAAGCCATCGCTTCGAGGACCGTGGTCGGAAAAGTATCCGCTCGAGAAGCGTGCAAATAGATGTCCGACGCCTGGTAATAACGAACGACGTCCGATGCGTTGGATTGGAATGGAACGAAGCGCAGCGCCGGAGTATTCCCTTCGCGGTCTTCGCCCAACACGAGAAAGACGACATTCAACTCCTTCGACATTCCGGTCACGCGATCGACGGCCGCCTTGAGCGTGGGATAGTCCTTGTACCGGTTGCCGCCCGCTTCGGCTGCGGTGAAAAGCAGGACGCGGGAGTTCATCGGTATGCCTAAAGCCTGGCGCGCCTTTTCCCTGCTGCCGGGCTGGAAGATGGACAAATCGATTCCGTTGGGTATGACGCGGCCCTCCACCATCGCTGGAAACAAGATCGACTCCTCCGCTCTCTGCATGAGCCATCGGGAAGGAGTGACGATGCGCAGCCGGGTTTCCCGGAAAATGCGGGCTTTGCGTTTCCAATTGAATGCGGTGGCGTCCCTGGGAATCGACGGATAGAGATCCAGGTCGGGACACATGCCGCAGCCGGTTCGCCAGCGTTCGCATTCGAGCGAGTGGGCGCAGTGACCGCTGAACAGCCAGGCATCATGAAGCGTCAGGAACACGGGCAGTTGCGCGCTCAACTCCGGCAGCGCGCGCAGATCGAAATAACCGCCGTGCAGATTGTGAAGCTGGAGAATGTCCGGTTTCGTTTTGGTCAATTCCAGCAGGCGCCGCGTCGACGGAAAATCGAAATCTTCTTCGCCGCGCGCCTTATTCCGGTATCGCAGCGGTTCGGCAACCGGCCCGCCGATCGTCCTGAAAAACCGGTCCGCACCCCGCACTGTCTTTCGAAGCGGATCCAGCGGGCGTGCGATTCCGAGACAAGCCCGGGCCCACGCGCTTCGATACTTTTCATCGGGGATGCGAACGATATCCGGATCGCCGGACCGTTTCTGTCCGACGGCGAACGTGCTGGAGTGTCCGTGTTGGGAAAAACCTCGATGCAGCAAACGGGCGATCGTTTCGGCGCCGCCGGCGACGTCCAGATGGTTGACCTGAAGGATGTTCAAACGCCGTTTGGACACCGCTAAAGCCATCGGTCGATGAGCCGCTCGAATGCAGCCGCATCCCAGTCGCGTACGAGAACGCGCGGCAATTGAAAGCGGTCCGAGCCGTGCCACGCCGTACCGGGCGTGTTGGCAAGAGCCCATTCGAATCCACACTGCCTCGCAATTTCGACGCTCTGCGCATCGTAGTCATCGGAAGCGCCGAAAGGATAGGCAAAGCCGGGAACATCCGTTCCAAGAATCCCTTCGAGATCCTTCTTGCCGGTGAGCGTTTCGTACTCTTGTTCCGTTCGCGACAGACACGACAGCCGCGGATGGTTGACCGTGTGCGCGGCGACGTCCACAAGGCCGCCGGACGCAAGTTCGACGATTCCCGGCCGGTCCATCGGCAAATGCGAACGGCGGCCGGCGGCGGTGACCCCGCACTGGGCGCGCAGGCCATTGAGAACCTCATCACGATCACGGACTCCCAGATTCCGGAGTTCCGCGCCGATTTTCACGTAAGCCTGGTGGCGCGGCGTTGGACAATCCGGTTGCTGCACATTCCACGCGGTGTAGCGGGCGGCATCGGCGTCGGTGAAACGGGCGGCCTCACCCAGATCAAAGCGGAGGTGGCGTCCTTCAACCTGAATATCCAACTCGGACGGCAGGTCGCCGGGCAGGAGAAGCAGACGCTCCAATTCGTCCCACCAGAATTCGGAGTTTCCGCCGGCGTAGCCCGTGGAAACGTGAACCGTCGCAGGAACCTCGTACCGTTGTAACAGGGGTTTGGCAATTTCCAGGTTGTCGCCATAGCCATCGTCGAAAGTGACCGCCACGGCGCGGCGAAGAGGCCGCCGTTCGGCCATCGCGCGGGAGACGCGCTGCATGGAAACCGGTTGCGTCTTTTTCCGGATGATCTCGAGGTGGGTCCGGAATGTGGAAGGCTTCACCGTGAGCAACTGCGGATCGGCGCGCAGATCGATCACTCTGTGATACAGCAGAATCAACGCTCCGGGCATGATGCGCTGGCGCAGCTTGCGTTTCAGGGAAGTCATGCGCGCCTATTTTCGCACTCCGCGGATCGTTATGACCAACTGGTAATCCGCGTCGCGGGTGTTCAGTTCCTTCGCGGTCAGATCCTGAACGGTCAAACCATATAGAAACGCGGATGCCGCCAAAACATTCCCATAAACCTCGACATCGACATTTGCGGCGCCAAACACTCTTTCAAAAACCCGCCTGGCCGAAAGATGGGTGAAGCGCCAGTATTCGCCCCATCGCTCCATGTCGTAGGCGCTGATCTGGCTGATGCCCGACACTGTCGCCAGAAGCACGCCCCCCGGCCGAAGAGCGGCATGGGCGTTGACGATGGCAGATTCGAAGTCGTCGATAAACTGAAAGGTCTGCGTCAGGATCAGGCAATCGAAATCTTCCTTCGGAATCCCGTCGCCCGTTTCGAGGTTGCCTACAATTGTCGCTTCCGGACATCCCTTCTCGACGTGAAGGGTGTCGCTGCGCAGGACGCGATTTCCACCGAAGCGTCTCGTATAGCCGTCGTCTCCGGCCTCGAGGACCCGGCCTTGAATGTCCGCACGATGCCGCTCCAGGAACTGCTCGATGTAATAGCGGTCGATCGGTTGTCCATATTCCGTCCCGAACTTGCGGCTGACCGGAGCCAGGCGGTTCAACGGAAACAGCCGGGTTCTTCTCAGTTTTCGGCGGACAGCCGATCGGATCGAACGGAGTGTTCCTCGCAAGCTCATAATTGCTTCGCGTAAATGAGACAGAACCAGGTGGTGTCCCGCTCCAGCAGAAACGGGGGCTTCGTCGCGCGGCAGGTCTCCTCGTCGAAATCATGGAGCAGATATCGAAAGCCCGCCCGGTCCAGGATGCCGAGGATCTCACCGAGGTTCTGCGGCGATTCCGGAAACCCGTGATACTCGATCACCATTTCGCGCACGTTGTTCAGGAGTCCAGCCCGCTCCACTTCGCGTAGCACGGGGAGCTCCTGCCCCTCGATGTTGAGCTTGAGGAAATCGACAGGCTTGTTCAGGTACTTCGAAAGAACCTCGATTCGAACCGGGATCCCCTGCTGTGTCGATGAGACCTGCCCGCCTGCCGATGCGTCCGGCAGGAAACTCATTGTTCCCTGTTCCCCCCCCAGGCCCGCCTCAACGACAGTGACTCCCGAAATGTTGTTCCGGACGAGATTCTCGTGGAGCAGCCGGCAGATCGAAGGATCCGGCTCGAACGCGATGATCCTTGCCGAGGGATAGTTCGCCTTAAATGCAAGGATCGACATCCCGATATTGCTTCCGCCATCGATGATCAGAGGGTCGTTCCGATGGGCTTCGAAGCGGTAGATGCCCCGGACAAACTCATCCTTGAACTGCATGTAGAAATTCGGACCATCCGTGATCGCGAGTTCAAAGTTGAGAAAGCGAACCAAAGCGTTGGTTTGAAGATCCCAGACGTCGCGACGAAAACTCGACAATTTCCAGTCCGCGCGAAAACGTCCGAGGAACATCTTCGTCTCGCGATAACGGTCTCTCAGCCGCTCCGGTAGTAGTGGGCGCAGGAGTCTCTTCAGCACTGGTTGTGGATTATCGCTCAAATCGAACTCTTGAACGTTCGTTTGATTCTCGACAGCGGCGCCAGAATGTGACGCAGGCCCGGGAACAGTAGACAGGCGCGCCACAGATGCCAGCGGAAGTTCCGGCGCCACGTCTGGCGAACGGCTCCATCCGCCGAAACTTCATGCGTGGCGTCGCGCAGGTCGAAGAAGCCCGTGCCGACGAATTCCTTATTCCGCGCGGTCTCGTCACTGGTGCGGCGCTGCCCGGCGTCTTTGAACTTTCCGAAATCGTGGTTCTGGTGCACAACGACGGCGGCCCGCGTGATATCCAGCACCGGAGCGAGTTGTCGCCGGGCCTGATAGATCATCCAGTTATCCCAGCCTTCGCGCCCGACGGCAAACGGCGGAATTCGGGAGTAAAAGCCGCGGGGAAAGACAAAATAGTCCATCGCATCCATCAAGAACAATTCACCGCGCTGCCGAACCTCCTGGCGCAGTCTCTCGGGCCAGTCCGTTCCGGCAAAGTCGAGAGGACCGGTTACGTCGAGATTCCACCGCCGCCCGACACCGAGAAAACGGCTTCGCGAACGCGCCGCGCTGCCGGCGGCGCGCATGAAATCCTGCATCAGGATGATATCCGCGTTGGCAAAGCACATGAGCGCGTTGTCCGCTCGAGCCTGAGCGATGTCAAACATGTCGCTGATGAGCGGCAATCCGTAATCGCTCCGCTGGACATCCGCAATGTGGAGCGCGCCAAACTCACGCGCCGCTTCCGCGGTTCCCGGATCGTCGCCGAGCAGGATAATCTGGCAGCGCGGCTCCAGAAGACTCCAGCTCCGCAGCGCATTTCTTTGAATGACCCCGGTGTGGCCCGTGAACGGCTTCGCCGTGGTGAAGATCGTCAGCATATTCAGCGGGTGACCTGAGCCTTTCGAAGAACAACCACCAGGTGGCTTCCTCCCCACGGCACAAGCGCCTTTAGTGGGGCCAGCGCCGCGCGTTCCATCCGGGCGAGGAAGGCATTGCCGCTTAATGTGATTTCCATCAGGAACGTGGAAATCCGGACAATTTCGACGGGCAGATTGGCGAAGTGATCCTTGAATCGCCGTTTTGTGAAGTAGAACTTGTGC
>JAHFTY010000125.1 GCA_023265365.1 Acidobacteriota bacterium | reverse complement strand
GGACGGCCTGCAGGCGACGGCGTCCATTCGAAACGCCGAGAAGAACTCCGGCCGTCATATACCGATCATCGCCATCACCGGCCACGCCATGGAAGGGGACATGCAAAGATGCCTCGACGCCGGCATGGACGGATATCTTTCCAAACCCATCCGCTCGCGAGACCTGTTCGAGTCCATCGAACGCTTCAGCAGCTCCGTTCTCCCCTAGTGAAAAGAAGGCGGACGCCAAGACTGAGAAGAAAGACGAGAAGAAGGACGACAAGAAAGCTCCTGCCAAGAAGCCGTAACTCGTTCATTTTACTGGCGCTCTGCTGAACGGAGCGCCTCGGTCCTCCGCCCGTTTCTCCCAGTTTCCCCAACCGGTCGCCAACTAATGTAGAATTTGCCGTCTAACGAACAAATCTGCGCGTAGATCGATTCGGGAGGATTCAATGTTGATTGGAAAAGGGTCTGATCTCCGGTCCTCGGAAATCACAAATGAACAGGCCTACTACGGCCGTCGCGAATTCCTCAAAGGCGGGGCTCTTGCGCTCGGCGCGGGGGCGGCCGCTTCCGTTCTTCCCGGATGCGTGACTTCGGCAGCTCCCGAGGAGCAGGCGCCGCCGTCAAGAAAAGGCCCATTTGACGCCAGCGAAACGCCGACGCCTTACGAAGCCATCACGACCTACAACAACTACTATGAGTTCGGCCTGGATAAAGCTAATCCTGCGCGCAATTCAGGTAAGTTCCGCCCCAAACCCTGGACCGTCAAAATCATGGGCTTCGTGAAGAAGCCTGCGGACTATAGCCTGGACGACCTACTGGCCGGTCTCACGGTCGAAGATCGCATCTACCGTATGCGTTGCGTCGAAGGCTGGTCCATGGTCATTCCGTGGCAGGGCATTCCCCTGGCAAGCATCATCAAAAAACTCGATCCATTGCCATCCGCAAAATTCATTGAAATGAAAACAATCCTGGCGCCGGATCAAATGCCCGAACAGCGTGGGGACGCCTTGCCGTGGCCTTACGTTGAAGGACTCCGCCTGGACGAAGCCATGAACCCGCTGACTCTGTTTGCAACAGGGATCTATGGCAAACCTCTCCCCAACCAGAACGGCGCTCCGCTGCGGCTGGTCACCCCGTGGAAGTACGGATTCAAAGGAATCAAGTCCATCGTCAGCATCAACTTCACGGACAGGCAGCCGAAGAACACCTGGCAGATCGCGAACCCTGTCGAATACGGCTTCTACGCCAACGTCAATCCGACCGTGGACCATCCGCGCTGGAGCCAGAAGTCCGAAAAGATCATCGGCCAGCGGTTGAGCCTGATTCAGATCGCGAAAGGCGAAGCCGCCGTCAAACGCACGCTCATGTTCAACGGATACGGCGATCAGGTCGCCTCGATGTACGCGGGAATGGATCTGAAGAAGAACTTCTAACGGATCTCGACGCCCGTCGCCCGACGATACTCCAACTCGGCGCTCTTCAGCGCAAACAGCGCGTGGATTCGCCGGCTGCGCGCCTCGGCGATCTGTGCCTGGGCGTTCACCACGTCGATCTGCGTGCTGACCTGGGCTTCGAAACGCAGTCTCGAAAGGTCCAGTTCCTCACCGGCCAGGACCAACGCCTCCTCCGCAGCCCGCAGCTGCTCGCGTGCCGATGCGAGGTTGTCCGCGGCGACGCGCACGTCGAATTCGATCTCGTCGCGGATGTCCCTGGCACGCACCTCCGCCTGTCGAAGCTGGCTCTCCGCCGTCTTCCGGTGAGCGGACCGCCGGCCGCCGTCAAACAGCGGAACCTGCAATTGCACGCCGGCAGTGCTGGTTGGAACGAAGACCTGGCGATTCCCGCTGTCGCCGTAATCCGCAAAAGCGTGAACGGCAGGCAGCCTTTCCGATTCCGCGCCTTTCAAGGCCAGCCGGGCGGACTCGATTTTCTTCTCTTCCGCCTTCATTTCCGGACGATCCCGCAATGCCGTTGCAACAGCGGCGTCGGCGGTCTCCGTTGCGCTGAACGTCGACGCCAGCGAATCGGCAAGATCGACCGGAATGTTCGGACGCTCACCCATGGCTCGCAGGAGTTGAAGCTCCGCGTTACGCGCTTCGTTCTCGGTTTGCAGCAGGCGATGCCGGTCTGCCGCCAGACGGCTCTGTGACCGGGTGACGTCCAATCCGGTGCCCGCGCCGAGTTCCTGCCGGTCGCGCGCCAGTTTCAACAGGCTGTTGTCGAGATCGATCTGCGCCCTGACCGATTCCACGGTGGCACGCGCCCGCTGCACATTGAAATACAGCCGCGCGACCATCGCCGCGACACGGTTCTTCACCGCCTGCGATTCGAAACCCGCAGCGTCCGCAGCGCGGCGCACCGACTGGTATCGCCGGAGCAGAGACAGATCGAGAAGGGGTTCGGTGTATTGCAGACGAACATCGCTTGTGCCGAATGGCCCCACGGTCGCCGGAATGCCGGGGAATCGGATTCCACGAGCGCCCAGATTGATCGTTTGATTCGTGTATGCGGCCGAAGCGTTGATGCCCGGCAGCAGCACGGCACGCTGTTCCTCGGTCCGGGCGTCGGCCTGTAACCTCTGTTCATCGGAAATCTGAACGCCGGCATTGTTCTCGAGCGCTGCCTGAATCGCGTTCGACAGGCTGAGTTTCCGCGGCTGCGCTGTAAGAAGGGCGGATTGGAATGTCAGCGCCATCGAAATCCACACGAAGAATCTCATCGTCCCTCCAGCAAAAGAACATTGGTGAAGGCGCCGTCCTTGAACGGCGCCGGCAAACCTGTTCGGCTCTTCCAACTTTACTTGTTGATGAAGATCTCTGGAAACTGTTTACGGAGACTCGAGATCTTGGGAAGGTCGTTGTATGCAACGTAGGGATGGGTTGGGTTATGGGCGACGAAGTCCTGATGGTAGTCCTCGGCCCTGTAAAAACCCTTCAGCGGCGCAATCTCCGTCACGATCTTGTGCTTGAAAACCTTCGCGCCGTTGAGCTGGTCGACATAGGCCTGGGCGACGCGGCGTTGTTCTTCATTGGCAAAAAAGATTGCGGACCGGTATTGCGTTCCTTCGTCCGGCCCTTGCCGGTTCAGTTCGGTCGGATCGTGCGCGACAGAAAAAAAGATCTTGAGCAGCTGGCCGTAGGTGATTTGGGAAGGGTCGTAGACAATCTGCACGGACTCCGCATGACCGGTGCGCCCGGTCCCCACCATTTCGTATTGAGCCGTGCTGGAAGTGCCGCCGGAGTATCCGGACCAAACGCCCTTCACACCTCTGACGTGTTCGAAAACCGCTTCCACTCCCCAGAAACAACCGCCCGCCAGAACGGCCGTCCGCTCGCCTTTCACATTGGCCGCCGGCTCGTCGGTCGCCGGGTCCGGAAGTTTGACCGCCGCTGCTCCTGCAGCGGTGCACGCGAGAAGTATCGCGGCGGCGATGAATGCGCATACGATTCGATGAAGACTCACGATTTCTCCATGCCCTCTGATCGAGGCACTGCTGTCCCGATAAAGCGAAATCGAGAAGAAGCGCCGGGGTGGTCCTTCATTTTCCGATAAGCCGCTTAAATTCGACGAATTCTTTCACCTTATCGAAGATCGGATCTTCCACGACGTCCATCTTCAAGCGGGGCTGCATATGGATTGCCTCGCCTAATGCCTGGAGAGCGTTCAAGTATTCGCCGACCTGAATGTAGCGTTGCGAGAGGATGTAATGGATCTGTTCGTTCGCCGGATTCATTTCGAGCGCCTTCTTTGCCTCGGCGAGCGCTTCGCTGAACTTGCCCTGTTTGGAGAGATCGTTCGATTTGGTGGTGTGCTGTCCGCTGAGGCGGACGTTCAGGACACGCCGGAGTTCCTTGAACGGATTCGGCGAATCATCGACGCGGATATCCATATAACGGTCGGTGGTGGTGTTCGGGTCCGTAATCGGCCGCACGACCAGGATCCCGGCGGATTGCATGCCGCGAATATCGCCGCCTTTGGATTGACCCGCGTCCAGAGCATTCATGAGGCGTTCGGCCATCTCGCCTTCGGACGTCTCGTAGGCGTGCGCCATCGCCTTGAGGACTTCTTCGCTGGCCAGTGTGTTTCCCTGCACGTTGTAATTCTTGCCCGGAAAGGCGCCGGCCCATCCGCCGATGTGCACGTGGTCCTTGGGATCGTAGTTTCGATCGATGACGCGCTTGCCGGTGTAGGCGGCCATGCGCCCCTGCACGTCTATCACGGCGACCTGTCGCGTATCGCGGCCCGGATCGTCATCGGTGATTTTCTTCACCACTTCCGCCGGACTCAGACCCTGTTTGAGCAGGGCAATCGCTTTGGGACCGTAGGTTCGATTGGTGGCTGCCTGAGTGGCTACCGCGCCGACACCGGCTTCCGCCCACGGAACCGCGCCGCCGGCGCTGAAGGCGCGGGACTGGACACCGACGCCGAGTTCCTTCGTGGCGGGATCCCAGGCGATGATCGAAAAAGTGGAGAACTCCACTTCCGCGCCGGGGACCCGTCCTTCGAACGGGTCGACCCTTTGAGCAAAGGAGGGAAGCGCGCAGAGAAACAGAACCAGGAAAAGGATCAGTGTTTTCATAGAGGTTTTTCCGATGAAACTGGTGTCAGTGATGCCTGACACCAGTTTCATGAACGTTTTCAGAACCGGTAACGAATTCCCAGTTTGAAGATTCGCGCCGGAAGAATGGGCGTTGCCGATGTGGCGCCGCTGGCCGCCGCCGTGGGTTGCAGGAATGTCGGGCCGTTGACGGTCACCTGCGACAGCAGCGTGTTGGCGTTCAGTGTGTTGTAGAGATCGAACATGCCTTCGAGCGTCTGCTTATCACCGAATTTGAAAGTCTTCGAGAGCCGGTTATCCCAGAGTTTCACAAAAGGATACCGTCCCATGTGGCCTTCAACACGGATCGTGACGTTCGCGTTCAACGCGTTTCGCATCTGTGCCGAGCGGGGGTACCAGGCGCCGCTTTGCACGTTGTACACGGAGGCGAATTTAACGCCGAACGGGAGTTCGTACATGCCGTTGATCTTGATGGACTGGTTCCATTCCGGAATCTGCCAGTTGTAGGCGGCAAGATTCGGGTTGATGGGCCGCGCGTTGTTGATGTGGTTGAAATCGGCGGTGTAGCCGGCCAGCATCGACCACTTGTTCGAATACTGCTTCTGGAAGGTGAACTCGAAGGCGGTGTAGTTCCTCGTTCCTTCGCCCTTCTCATACTGGGTGGTGAGCTGGTTGACCTGCCCGAAGGTCGGATAGTTTCGCGGAACCGACCACGTACACATCTGGCCGTCGTCACTGGTTCCTGTCGTGTTGTCCCGGCCGGGATCCACCGCGCATCGAATATCCGTGTAAGCCGAATAGGGCTGGGCCAGGTCCAGCGCCTTGCTTCCGCCCTTGTCGAACTTGCGGACGGTTGTAAATCCGAGCAGGTAATCCTTGGTGATGCCCCACTGGATTCCGGCGGTGTATTCATCCAGATAGGGACTCTTTAGATTTGAATCCAGCTTTTGAGTACCGCCTCCGCCTGTGGTGCTCGAAAGGTTCGCAACCACCGGGACGTAGGGAATACGTCCATCCCAGTTGCTGTACGTTCTGGTGATCGTGGCCGCCTGATTCACATTGCTGCCGCTGGGTCCCGGACTGGCGCCCGGCGAGGTGCCGGCGCCGGCGTAGCGCCCGTAGCTGGCCTTCAGCGCGAGTTTTCCGTCTCCTCGCACGTCATAGGCGAGGGAGAAACGGGGCGTGATTTTCGTGTAGACGGGGAAATTCGACTGCTCCGGATACAGATTCCGAACTGCGAATGGGCCGGTTCCCGGATTGCCCTGTTCGGGAAGTTTCGAAGTGTAGTGGTCGTAACGGACGCCGAGGTTCAAGGTGAGCTTACGGCTCAGCTTGAGCTTGTCGTTGGCATACCACGACTGGAAGTTCACGATACTCGCGGTGTAGTTCGGATAATCGAATACCATGACCGAATCCGGGTGCAGGAAATACTGTCTGGCGGCTGCTTCCGCGGTGGTGCTTCGATATTGATAGAGCTGCTGATTGGGATAACCGGTGTTGAACGTGTAGTTCTTGTCCCACCAGCCCATGAAACCGGTACGGAATTCATTGCTCTTTCCGGCGATTTCCGGGAAGAAACTCCAGTTGCCGTTCCATTGCCATCGTATCGGCCGGCGATAGTTCGCCAGGTAGGCGCCGCGGGTCTGAGTGGTTGTGAGATCGAGCTTGCGGATATCGTTCGTGTGCGGAATCGTGGGCCACCAGTACCCCGCGCGAGAGGCGGAGAAGTCGAGAGTCATTTTCGGGCTGATGATGTCGGTCCACTTCAACTGAGGTCCGAGAGAGGTGAGAGTCCTCTGATTCTGGGTGGCCTCGAGCGGGACGAATTGACTTCCCGTTCGATAAGGGGCCTTCTTCAGCGAGACCTGGTCGGTGAACTCCAGCTTCATTTTTTCGTTCAGCTGGTAGGTGAGCTTCAGCGTCGGAATTTGAAGACGCACGAGGTAGGTTGCGGCTTTGCCGGTTTTCTCTTCGATGAAACCGGGGATCAACTGGCCGGTGTACGTGTCGTTGTATGCCGTGTAGAACCATAGCCTGTTGTGACGAATCGGGCCACCGATGTCGAAATCAAAGTCGTTGTACCGCGTGAAATTGTTTCCGGTGGTGGGAAAGCCTTTGTCGATCAGCTTCTTGTCGACGTTGTTGCTCTGGAAGCTGCTGTCCTCCCACGCCGCGTACACGCTTCCGTGAAAGGCGTTGCCGCCGGACTTGATCACGTAGTTCGCCGTGACGCCTGTATTCATGCTGTCAGCGCCCTTTGCCGCCGCCGAGAGCTGGATTTCCTCGTACGAGCCGAAGTCGTCAAAACCCATGCACCAGGCGATACCGTCATACGTGCGCACTTCGCCGCCGCTTCGGCCATAGACGCGGCCGCCGAGAGTGGAGGAGCCGCCCATCTGATTTCCGCCGACGTCGTAGGTGGTAACGAACATTCCGGGAACCATGCCCGCCAGCGCAACCACGCTGCGGCCCCACGGAAGGTTGTCCAGGTTGTTCTTGCTCCAGTTGACTCCCACCGTCGCGGCTTCCAGATCGATGGTCGGCGCCTGGCTGGTGACCGTCACTTCTTCGGCGACGGCTGCCACTTCCATCGTGCCGTTGATCGTCATCGTCGAACCGGCTGCCACGGCAACGCCGTCGATGTTCAGTGTCTTGAAACCCGGAAGGGTAAACGACACGCGATAAACACCCGGCGGCAACAGGGTAAATCGATAATTCCCCTGCTCATCGGTTGGGGCACTGCGGGCGCCGCCGATCATCGCCAGACTTGTGATGCTGACATCCACGCCGGGGATCAGGCCGCCGCTGCCGTCCAGCGCTCTTCCCGTGATTGTTCCCGTGGGGGATTGGGCAAACGAGGGGATCGCGAGGACCAGCATCAGAACTGCGATTGTGAACCAACATTTTCCTCTCACCAGATTCATGGGACCTCCAGAAAAACCGTCAATAGCGCCGGGTTCCACACCACTCCCTGTAAAGCAAAAAGGCGCCCCACATTCGTTGTGGGTGCGCCTTCGCTTTGGATCCGCCATTGGATCGGAGCCGCGTTTATAGTCGTCGCCACAGAAGGATGTCAAGGGATCTTCACATAAACTCGGATAAGACGCACTTGTTTCGTTAGCGTCTAATTCCTCGGGGGAATCTTATGAACAGCACCGCCTCAGTTTGTGCGATTGCTCTGTGCGGCTTGAGTTTTCTGGCCCAGCGGCCCGCTCCCACCGTTTCCCCCGGTGACTTTACGCTCTCCGTCAATGTCGATCTGGTGCTCTTCAACGTCAGCGTCACGGACAAAAAAGGGAGAGTGGCGCCAGGCCTGAGCCGCGGCAACTTCACGGTGACCGAGGACGGCACGCCCCAGGAGATCCGGCAGTTCTACGCGGAGGACACACCGGCCACGGTGGGTCTGGTCATCGATAACAGCGGAAGCATGGTTTCCAAACGATCGGATGTCATCGAAGCGGCATTCGAATTCGTGGGCGGCAGCAATCCGCAGGACGAACTTTTCCTGGTGAACTTCAATGACCATGTCTCGATGGGCTTGCCCGAAACCACGCCCTTTGCCAACAACTCACCGGCGATTCGCGACGCGCTCTTCCAGATCAAAGCAATCGGCAAAACCGCGCTGTACGATGGGATCGCTCAGGCGCTCAGACACCTGGAAAAGGGCTCGCTCCAGAAGAAGGCGCTTGTTGTCCTCAGCGATGGAGGCGACAACGCCAGCCACCGCACCTTGAAGGACGTGCTGCATATGGCCGAAGAATCCCGGGCAACGGTCTATACGATCGGCTTTTTCGATTCATACCAGACGGACTCGCATCCGAAAGTCCTGCGTCAGCTCGCCAAACTGACCGGCGCGGAGTCCTATGTCGTCCACAACGTTGAAGGCCTCGAGAAGATCTGGCAACGGATCGCGGGCGGTATCCGCAGCCAGTACACCCTGGGCTATATCTCCACCAATCCAAACCGCGACGGATCTTTCCGGAACGTCAAGATCTCGGCCGTGGACAAGGAAGGCAAACCGCTTCAGATCCGGGCGCGCACGGGATACCTGGCTGCAAAGTGAGGTCAGTCTCGATGACATTTTCCCTCCCGGTATTGCGTAACAATGCCAGACCGCAAGAGGAACTTGGCGTCCAATCACTGCAAGTTTTGATAGAATTCCTGCATGCCATATCCAGAACCTCTGATCCAATCCATGCGTGAAGACCTGACCCGTTTGGGAGTCCAGGAAACCCGTACCCCTGAAGAACTCGATGCCGTCATCCGAGAAAACGAAACCGTCATGGTCGTCGTGAACTCCGTTTGCGGCTGCGCAGCCGGCCGCGCCCGACCGGCCATTGGCATGGCGCTCAAGCATTCCGTCCGGCCCGACAAGGTGGTGACCGTGTTTGCGGGAGCCGACATTGAAGCGACCCAGCGCGCCCGCGGATATTTCAAAGGGTATTTTCCGTCGTCGCCGTCGCTCGGAATCCTGCAGAACGGAAAGATCGTGTTCATGCTGGAACGACATCAAATCGAAAGCCGGGAAGCTGACGAAATCGCACACGACATCACCGCCGCCTTCGACAAATATTGCGTGAAGGTCCGCACGTAATCGGCAGACCCGGTTACTGCTGACTCCAATGAAAGCGCAGCAGAGGAGCGTTTTTTCCGCTCCTCTGCGAGAAGGTGTGGCCGGCCTGCCGGCATTCCAGGAATTGGCCGGGCCGGGTTAGACCTCTTGAAGCAACCGGGTGAGCCAGAGATTCGAAATTTTTTCCTGTACGGTGTTCTGCTGGAGACGTGTGTTGAGATTCGTGAAGTCGACGCGATCCATCGGCTGATCCTGGTTCAAGCAGGAGAAAACGATCGTTTCCTTTCCGGTCTTTGGATCGACGTGCTTTTGCAGACACTGCGCGCAGACTTCCTTCATCATGCACTGCATCGGGGAGTTGATGCTCGCAATCGCGATGTGGTCCGGATCCAACAGCGGTTGCAGAACGCCATGACGCGCATCCTTGACAGCGGCCATCATTCGATCGGACCCGATCGCGATGATCCGATGCACTGACGAAAGCGGGACCAGTGCCACGCCCAGTTCCCCTTTGCCGTAAGCCAGGGCCGCCTGAACGATGTTGCCTCGGAAGTGCCGGTCCTGAGGACGCTTCGGTTCGATGGCGGCGCCCATGTCCGTGCTCCAGATCACCTGATCGGTGGCCTCCTCGATGTCTTCGCGTTTAAAGAGATCCTCTCCCTTCTTGTATCCGGCGAAGTACACCACACGATTCCCTTTCGCGCGCATCTCCTTGGCGATCGAAAACAGGACGGCATTGCCCAGGCCGCCGCCCAAAAGAAGAACGTTTTCCGCCTTTTCGATTTCGGTTGGCGCGCCCGTCGGCCCCATCAACACCACGCGCTCCCCCGGCTGCAGGTAAGCGCAAAGGCGGGACGAAACGCCGAGTTCAAGCGCGATCAGCGACAACAGGCCCTTGTCTTTGTCCACCCACGCACCCGTGAGCGCAATGCCTTCCATCAGCAAACGCGTATCACGCAAGGTGCGCGCGGAGGTTTCGAAGTTCTGAAGACGATAAAACTGTCCGGGCTTGAAGTGCCTGGCAGCGGAGGGAGCATGCACCACGACCTCGATGATCGTGTCCGTCAGCCGGTGAACCGCATGAACCCGCGCAATCAGCTCATGGTCGAGTTTTTGTGTCAGCCGGTTCCACTCGCGATCGCGCCGCTCCTGTTGTTGAGGATCGAGCCCGTCAAGCTCCTCGCGGAAAAGGGCGACGACGTGTGGGTAACCATCGCGGGCGGAAGCCATCGCCTTCACGACGTTGCCCGCGTACCGGGGATGGTTGTCGCCGTAATAGCTCACCACATGACCGCCTTTGGCATACGAGGTGAAGAAACCGGCGTCTCCGGCGGGTTCCAGCGTGACCGAGCCATCATCGCAGCGTGTTGCGTGATGAGCCGCAAAGAACTTCTTCCGGCCGTCCATCTTGAAGGTTCCCGGAAATTCCTTCTCGTAGGTGATATTGGGCGTCGTCCCAGCCGCAACGAGGACGGAACGCGCGGGAAGTTCCACCAACTTCTGGCCTTCTCCGCGAAACCGCAGCGCGACCACGGCGTTGTTCTCATCCACGACGGCTTCTTCCGGATTGAGATTCTCGATGAACGTGATTCCTTCTTCGAGCGCCTTGATCACTTCCTCGTGGTTCAACCGGTAGGCCGGCGAATCGCTCATCCGCTTGCGATACGCGATCGACACTCCGCCCCAGGCGCGAACAAGCGGAACAAAGTTCGGTTCTTCACCCGCAGCTTGGGCCCTGGCACGCTCCGCGCGAACGGCCGCTCCGTGTTCGAGGAACGTCTGGAGGATGCCGAGTTCGCGTTTGTTGAAGTTCGAGAGAACCTCCCGCTCGCCCGCCTCCCTCACCAGTTGTTCGTACCGGTGTAGTGTCTTCTCGACCTGAATGGGGTAATAGGCGGATAACTCGGTGGCCGTGTCGATGGCTGTGAGGCCGCCACCGATCACGAGCGCGGGAAGTTGAACCTGCAGGTTCGGGAGGGCCGCCCGTTTGAACGCGCCGGTGAGTTGCAGGGCCATCAGAAAGTCCGATGCCTTTCGGATGCCGTTCGCGAGGTTGTTCTTCATGTCGATGATCGTTGGACGGCCGGCGCCGGCCGCGATCGCGACGTGATCGAATCCCCAGTCCCAGGCGTCGTCCACCGTCAGCGTCCCCCCGAATCGCACACCGCCGAAGATCCTCAACAGATCGCGGCGCGCGAGCGTGAGGTGAAGGAGCGTGAGGAAGTTCTTGTCCCACCGGACGGTGATCCCGTATTCCGACACGCCGCCAAACCCTTCGAGGATGCGCTCTTCGAGAGGCTTGTAAATGTCCGTCCAATGGCGGATGGGACGGTTCAGGATCGCGTCGTCGAGCGGCTCGATCTTCAGGCCGTCCACGCCGGCCACTCCGAAACCCTCGTTGACCAGATAGTGGGCCAGCGTATAGCCCGCGGGACCGAGGCCCACCACCAGAACGTTTTTGCCGTTGTACGGAAGCGGATAGGGACGGGCGATGTTCAGCGGATTCCAGCGCGTCAACAGGCCATAGATCTCCACTCCCCACGGCAGCTTCAACGCATCGGTCAGAACGCCGCTTTCGATCTGAGGAATGTCGACCGGGTCCTGTTTCTGGTAAATGCACGACTTCATGCAATCGTTGCAGATGCGGTGCCCGGTTCCCGGACACATCGGGTTGCCGATCATCACCAGCGCCAGCGCGCCCAGCGTATCGCCTTCTTTGCGGAGTAAATGCATCTCGGAAATCTTCTCCTCCAGCGGGCAGCCGGTGAGAGGAATATCGAGGGGGTTGACGGCGATCTTTCCGTCGGTGGCGCGAATCCCCTTCGAGCAGGAGTCTTTGTCGCGCTCATGGCAAAGGATGCAGTAATGAATCTCACCGAGCACTTCGCGAGGATTCATCCTCCGGTCCGTCAGCCCGAAACCGTCCCGCCTTCGCAGGCGTTCGTCCGGTCCAATCATCGCCTCCGGCAGTCCGGACACGTTTTTTTGAACCTGAACCAGGTTGAAATGGTCCACCGCTTCTGGAAATCGGAAACTGACCCAGCTTCGGCAAGCGCGGTCATGAAGATGAAGCGCGCACCATTGCATCAGCGCTTCGCACCAGGCGGCAATCACTTCCGCAGCCTCTTTGGATTCGTCCGCATTCAGCGCCGCACGCAGCCGCCGCACGAACGGATCGAACCGCTCGCGATCCTCTTCGGTTCCCTTGGGTCCGAAAGCCCGCTCCGCGTCCACAAGCATCGAACCGGCGATTCCGGTCGCGAGCTCGACGTCCGCCGATTCCGCGCTCGCCAGTTCTCGAAGCACCCGGATCTGCGATTCAAGACAGGCCGTGTCTGCGGGAATGACGATCTTCTTCAGTGCGGGCAGCACACGCCGGCGAACGAAGTCGATCTTGAACCGGAACACCGGATTTTGATCGGCCGTCGCAGCCGCCAGGGCGTCCACTTCGGCTCCAATGCCGAATAAACGCGCCAGGAACCGGCTTACATGGCTCGCCATCGATACAAGAAGAGCGGATACCTCGACGGGCGTCCGCGGCTCGGAGGGATTCCTCCGATACTCTTCCCATTTCGAAAAAAATTCGGGATTGGCTTCCGCCACTTCGCTGTCGAAGATTTCGAGAAGTTCCCGCAAACGGTCCGACTTGAAAAGGTCGGGGTAGGTGAAGCCGGCGACGCCCAGACGTAGCTCAGCAGATGGGCCCGTGTTTGTGGTCTGCATAAATATCAATTAGTTAGTGACTCAAAACCAGGAAGGATGTGGAGAACCCTCGCCTGTCGCGGACAGCAAGAAGTATTCTACCGCAACACCGCGCCGGTTCGGAACCACCGGGTTTTGGGGTTTTTGGGGTAGTGACTCAGTTTGAATTCTTGTCGGATTCTTTCCGCCCGAACAGTGCGCGATAGGCAAACAACGTCAGCATGATCGCGACTGGTAGGCCAAGCAAATCATTGGCAAGAAAGAACGATTTCCAAAAGACATTCCAGACGAAATATACGATCAAGAAGACCGCTACACACGCGATAGCTCCTAAAACGCCCTGAATCGCTCTCAACTGTTATCTTCGTTTTTCCGTTCATGCTGACCTCTTCTTGTACGGCCCACGCTTTACCGGCTTCACTTTCACATCCAGGAGCGCTCCAACTTCCTCTACTGTCCACACGTGATCTGAAATACCAGCTTCCATTGCCGGTGTGACACGCAGTGTCTTGTGAATCCGGCAGAAATTATAGTGCATATAGTGCAGGCTGATCGCTGCCGCGTGGTTCGCGAGCTTCTTTGAAAAACCGTTTGTCAGTCGAGTAAAACGACGCATGCTCATACGCATCGTGAGATTCTGACGTTCAACGTAGCTCGTGCTGATATGGTCGTGGTCAGGATCGCCGCTCATCGGAGCGGATTCAGCCGGGTTCAGAATTCAAAATGAGTCACTACCGGTTTTGGAGAAGAAATGCTGCGCAACCGATGCGTAGTGCTGAACGGCTTCTTTGAAACTGTGCTGGACTTGTTCATCC
>JAHFTY010000282.1 GCA_023265365.1 Acidobacteriota bacterium | reverse complement strand
TTTCCGCATCCAGCCGGAGCTGGATCTCGCGCTTCCGCCCTCCGACGATCTGGATCGAGCCGATGCCTTCGACCGACTCCAGGCGCTGCTTGATCTGCTTGTCCGCAATCTCGGTGATTTCCCGAAGCGGCCGCTCGCCGGAAATGGAGATCGCCAGAACCGGCGCGGCGTCGAAGTCGACGCGTTCGATCACCGGCGGATCCGTGTCGCGAGGCAGCTGCGCGATCACCGTGGCCACCTTGTCGCGAACCTCCTGTGCGGCCACGTCGCCGTTCTTGTCGAGAAGGAACTGCGCGACAACCAGCGACTGGCCTTCCGACGTTGTCGAGCGAAGCTCGTCAATGCCGCTGATCGTATTGATCACTTCCTCGATCGGCTTCGTGATCTGCGATTCGATTTCTTCCGGGCTCGCGCCCGGCAGAGCCGTTCGAACCGTGACCGTGGGCAGATCGATCTTCGGAAACTGGTCGATGCCGAGCTGCGTGTAGGAAAAGACGCCCAACACGACGAAAACCATGATCAGCATCGTGGCGAAGACGGGACGTTTGACACAGACTTCCGCGAGCTTCATCGTACGGTCACCTCGCGGCCCTGCTGGAGATTCCCGAGGTTCGACGTCGCTACCACGTCGCCCTCTTTCAAACCTTCGATCACTTCAACTCCATCTTTGAGACGGGTTCCCGTTCGAATAATGCGCTCCGAGACTTTCCCATTTTCGATGACGAAGGCTTTCTCGAGTCCGGCAAAGGTGAAAACCGCTTCGGAAGGCACGATCAGCGCCTTCTCCCGGCGGTCGGTTTGAATCGTCACCCGCGCGAAAAGCCCGGGCTTCAACGCGCCGTCGGCATTGTTCACGATGGCCTCGACTTTCAGAGTCCGGGACTGCTGGTTGATCGCCGGGGCCATTCGGGAGACCCGGCCTTCAAAGGCGCGGTCCGGGTAAGCGTCCACCAGGAACCGGACGGGGCGGCCGGCCTTCACCGAAGTGATCGCCATCTCGGGAACTTCCACATGGAGTTTGAGAGGACTGCTCTGGACGACGGTCACCACCGGAGAGTTCGCCTTCAGGAACTGTCCTTCCACAATCGCGCGGTCCTTGATGTATCCCGTCATCGGGGCCAGCACCTTCGCATCGGCAAGCTTCTTTTCGGACAGGGCCAGCGACGCGCGGCGCGCGTTGATGGTGGCGCGGATATTGCGCACATTCTCGCGGGCGGATCGAACGGCAGCGTCGGCAATATCGTAGCGGGCCTGCACCTGATCGAGGGTCTGCTTCGCAATCACTTTCTCCTCGAACAGCTTCTTCGTCCGCTCCAGATTTAGCCGGGCCTCCAGAAACGCCGCGTCCGCCTGACGCACCTGGCTGGTGGCGGCATCGTCCACGCTGGGGTTGGCTTCGGAAATCCCAAGTCTCGCCAGCTCCTGCTGAAGCGCCGCCTGCTGCTGCTGCACCGCAAGCTCGAGCTCGCGCGTGTCCAGTTCGGCAATCACCTGTCCGGAACGAACCGCGTCGCCCAGATCGACAAACACTTTCTGCACGATCCCTTCGACCTGGTTGCTGACCACAACTTCTTCATTCGGATCCAGAGTCCCGACCGACTCCACAAACCGGTCGATTTCCCGCTGTTCAACCCTGGCGGACTGGACGGAAAGCACCGGCGCCGGCGCAGCCGCCTGGGCCTGCCCTGCCGGTTGGGACGAACTGGTGCAGCCCGGAACAATTGCAATTACGAAAAGGAGAAGGAGGATGATCATGGCTTCATTCCTGTAAGAAAGATGGAGACAAAAGTTTGCACGACTTCTTCGCGCTGAAAGGACTGCTTCTTCTTCAGACCAAAGATTTCCTGGCCCTGAATGAAGTTAAAAAACATGCCCACAAAGGCCCGGGCCGCCAGATTCGGGTCGACGTTCTTGAAAACGCCCTGCTCGATTCGTTTCTGGACGTAGAGCGCGAGCGGATCTTTTTCGGGCATGGAGTTCAGAAACATGTCGGACAGCTCGTGGCCTTCGAGCGCGCTGAACATGAGGAGACGGAGAAACGTCGTGTCCTGCTCATGACGTTCGAGAAACATGTGACCGATTTCGGAAAGAAACTGGTTGTCGTCGCCGCTGTCACAAAGCCGGGCGAGATGTTCGAGCATCCCGTCCCTGTGGTGCGGATGCTTGATTTTCTCTTCGAGAATGGCCCGGTACAACTCCTCCTTGTTATGGAAGTATCGAAAGATAATGGCCTCGTTGACCTCAGCCTGCGTGGCCAGATCCCGTGTGGTCGTGCCGCGAAAACCCTTCTTTGCGAACAGTTCCATCGCGGACTTCAAAATGTACTGCCTGCGGTCCTTTTGATTCATAAGTAAGTGCTCACTTGCAAAGAGTAAGTACTTACTTACACGGCTCGGCGATGAAGGTCCAGCGATTTATTTATGATAAGAAGGCGGCCTGATTTTTTTTCGGCAACGAGGTTTGAAGCGCACCTGCCTCGTGGATCGCTCACCTGTCACTAAATCGCAGCACCTCCATTGACTTCAAACCCAGACCCTAACTACAATGCAAGGACTCGTGTCCCAGGCGAGTCTGAATAATGAAACTAACAAGAGTCCCGGGACATTTCGGTCATCGCACGATTAGGTATGACCAGCCTGAAAATCAAGAAACCAATATCATTTGAAAAAATCAACTCCTGGCGAATGCATCGCCAGTACCTGGATCGTCCCTACCCGTCCAGGTCGATTCTGGATGTCGTTAAATCCATTGGCTGGTTATACTCCCCGGGCTGTTCCACACCATATCTTGCGCTTTGGTCGCGCATGTCGAACTTCAAAACCGAAGATCTGAACCGGCTCGTTTTCGATGATCAGAGTCTGATTCAGCTGGAGACCCTTCGCGGAACGACAATGCTGGTACCGCGCGAGCAGGCCGTGGTGGCGCTTCGAATTCGCAGCCGGACCTTTACCGAACTCGCCAAGCAGGCGCGCCAGCAGATGCCGATCACCGAACCGGAAATGGAGAAACTGAAGGCCGCGGTCCTGAAGGTCCTCGAAAGAACCTCCAAGACGATGGATCAGATTATCTCGGCGGCGCCTGCGGCGCTGATCCGGGATTTCCCGGTGGATCTCAAGCGCATTGGGCTGACGAACAGCCTGTCGCTGGCGGTGAATCTTCTGAAGGAAGACGGGAAGATTCTCAAGGTTCAGACCCGCAAGCGGCTGGATTCGACCGAGTACTCCTACGCTCTGATGGCCAACCTCCTTCCTGAAGCCGACCCCATCAATCTTCGATTCGAGGAGGCGTGTTCGCGGCTGGCCTCGCAGTATTTCCGGGCGGAAGGCCCGGCGCGAATCAGGGACTTTGCGTGGTGGGCAGGCATCAATGTGACGGACGCGATGAAGTCCGCGGACGAGGTCAAGCCGAAACTGGTTCCAATTCCGGTTGAAGGCACGAAAGACGAGTTTCTGATTTCAGAGGCGGAGTTCGAAGAGTTCGCCGGATTCGACCCCCATACCGACGCCATCAATTTCATTCCGTACCGCGACACTTTCCTCAAGGGCCAGCGCGAAATCGTCGACCGGTTCGTTCCGGCTCAGCATGCGGACAAGCCGTTTTCGCGATGGAAAGGCAAGCTGATCAATGATCCTCTGGCCACGATCGTGCGTGACGGTCAGGTCATCGGCGTGTGGCAATGGAACGAGGACAGCGATCAGGTGGATTATCTGCTGTTCGAAGGCAAGGCCGACAAGCCTATTGAAAGGACCGTCAAGAAACGCGCCGGCGAACTGGCCGCGTTCATTCGCACCAACCTCAAGGAACTACGCCCCCACAGTCTCGATTATGGCCCGCACCAGATGACCTGCATCCACGACTTGAAGGCGTTCTGGGGTAAAGGGGCGCAGGTCGATGTCCGGGTTTGAGGTCAGCTCCGTCGAAGCGAACCGCTGGTGGCAGAAAAACACCGTTCCGGGAGTTCTGCTGAACCGGTTGATGCTCCTGTTCATCTTTGTGCCGATCGGCCTCGTTTTCCTGAACCGCTATCGTTTAAGCCTGATCGTATTCGCGTTCATGGTTCCTTACGGTTTCTTCATGCGCTTTCTTGCGGTCCGCGCGGTTCGTCAATTCCTGGCAAGTCATCCTGAAGAGATCGAAGGGTTCCAGAGGGAAGGCATTGTTGCTGACCAGCATTCTTGAAGCGGCTCAATCCATCCGCCCTTATCTTCCGCCCACACCGCTCGTCCGATCGCTTCCGCTTTCTCGACATTTCAAGCGTGACGTCTGGCTGAAGCTCGAAACCGAATCTCCCGTCGGATCGTTCAAGGCGCGCGGAGCGTTGCGGTGCCTGATGCAGAGGTCGAAGGAGGGGCATCGGGTCTTCACCACCGCGTCGACCGGAAACCATGGAATGGCCGTCGCCTATGCCGGACATGCGCTGGGATTGGAAACGCACATCTTCGTTCCTCGCGATGGATCCGCGCGCAAAATCGGCCTGATCGGCCAATACACGCCGCATCTGGTCCTTACCGACTGTGACTTCGACGCCGCGAAGGAGCTGGCGCGGGAGCTGGCCGGGAAGAAGGGCTATTACTTCATCGACGACGGCGGGGAACATCCAATCGTGGAAGGAACGGGCACGATCGGCCTGGAGATTCTTCAGGCGCGGACACCGGAAGCCGTGGTTGTCCCGGTCGGGAATGGCGCTTTGATTTCGGGGATTGGAAGCGCCGTCAAACAGATGTCGCCCCACACGCGGGTTATCGGAGTGCAACCCGAGCAGGCGCCGACCATGTATCGCTCGTGGAAAGAAAGACGGCCGGTCCGCCTGGAAAGAATCTCCACGGTCGCCGATGGTCTGGCTTCCAGGGTCGCCGTTCCGGAAGCAGTCGAGCTGATGGTGAAGGTCGTTGACGAGATGTTTCTTGTCTCCGACGAGCAGATGCTGGATGCGGTCCGGCTCGTTCTTCGCATGGAATCGCGCGTAATCGAGCCCTCGTCCGCGGCAGCCATTGCCGCGCTCGGCCTGTCTGAGTTGCGTGCCCGGGACGTTGTCGCTATCATGACCGGACGAAACTGGGAAATCCCCGGTCAATCCTGAAACACTATTATGCAAACCAAACACTATCCCGTTGCCGTCATCGTCGGAGTATTCCTGCTCGTCAGCTCCTTGTATCTGAATACGCTCATCGCGCCTGCGTCTCCG
>JAHFTY010000281.1 GCA_023265365.1 Acidobacteriota bacterium | reverse complement strand
CGTGATTTCCAGTTCGCCCCGCCCGGAAGGTTTCAGCGTCTTGATGATCTCGAACACCCGCGCATCGTACATATATAGTCCGGTGACCGCATAATTCGACGCCGGGTTCTTCGGCTTTTCCTCGATCTTCACGATGTTCTTGCCGTCGATCACGGGCACCCCGAAACGTTGGGGGTTTTCCACCTGCTTCAAATGGATCTTCGCGCCGTGTCCACGCTGAACGAAATCCTGAGCGGACTGCCGGATGCTGTTTTCGTACACGTTGTCGCCGAGGATGACGCAGATCAGGTCCTGATCCGCAAAATACTCCGCAAGATCGAGCGCAGCCGCAATACCGCCCTCGCCTTCCTGGTACGTGTAGTTGAGGTGCTTGAGGCCGAATTCCTTTCCATTCCCCAGCAGCTTCAGAAAATCGCCCGCGTTGTTGCCGCCGGTGACCACCAGGATTTCGCTGATGCCCGCATCGACAAGGGTTCGAATGGGGTAGTAGATCATCGGCCGGTTGTACACCGGCAGCAGGTGTTTGTTGGTGATTTTGGTCAGTGGTGAAAGGCGGGTGCCTAACCCGCCTGCGAGAACAATGCCTTTCATGGCCGTTCTTTATACCATGATCGGCGGTCCCCGGTAATTCGGGGCTGCGCGCCACCCCTTGGCGGCTTTGCACAAAGAGTCGGTTTGGATCGATCCAACATTGCGGTCCGGTTATTACATGAAGCCATGGAGTCGCCGGACGAGGACTTTTCCCCGCCTCGCCGAGGAGGGGAAAACGCTTTTCGCGACCACATTGGGGAACGGCGGATTCAGGCCGATGAATGGGAGAGCCGGAGCAACAGTTTCTCGTAGGCGTCGGTGACCGCATCCCAGGAATACAGGGCTCTCGCTCGAGCGTGAGCACGGCTTCGAAGGGATTCGACAAATGGAGCGTCGTCGAGAGTCCGGCGAATCGCGGCCGCGAGGGAGGAAACATCCGAGAAGTAGATTCCACAGTCGCCGGCGACTTCCCGGTTCTCCGGTGTGTCGTAAACCAGGACACAGTTGCCCGCGCCCATCGCCTCGATCAACGCGGGATGCGTTCCTCCAACCTCGGTCGCATGAATGTACGCGAACGCATGAGACTGAAGTTCGCGGTAGCCCGGCCCGTAGATCGCTCCGGGAAAGTGAATGCGAGGGTTGCCGGTGGACCGGAGTTCCTGAATGTACTCCCGGGCGTACGGCGCGTCCCCGACGATCAAAAGGCGCTTTTCCGTTTGAACCTGTTCGAACGCCCGCACCACAAGATGCGCGTTGTTCTCGGGTTCCAGACGGCTGACATAAAGGAAGTAGTCTCGGGGCTTCACACCAAGCGGATTCAGAACCGCGGCGGTTCCGGCGCGGGAACAGTCCGCGCCATACGCGATCATGACGGACGGTTTCCGATAGGTTTTCAGGTAGTAGTCCTGAATCACGGCCGCATCCGTCACGATCGCGTTCGGGATGAACGTCGACAGAATCTCCGACAACCGGTAATAAGCGCGTCCGATCGCACTCCACTTCCTGCGTTTGCGCTCGATCCCGTCGACGTTCAAGGCAACCGGCGTTCCGGTAATCCGCGGCACCGCGGCGAACAGCGCATTTGCGGCATTGCACATGAGAATGCAATCGAAACGGCGGGGAATGGCATGCAGAACCGAAAGAAACGTGTGCGCGACGGTGTCGAGATATTTCGTTCCGATTGTCGGGAGAATCGCCAGCCGCACTCCTTTATAGAGAGGGTCGCGCACCGTGATGTTGTTCGACCGGCAATAGACCGTGACATCGTGGCCACGCTCCACGAGGCGCGTGGCCAGTTCCTCCGCAAAGGTCTCGAATCCGCCGTAATTTGCGGGGATGCCGCGCGTGCCGAGGATGGCGAGTTTCATCGCTGCGGATTATAGACTATGCTCAACGGCCATGAAGGACCTGCTTCCGGAAGCGCTTCAACTCCTCGAACAACTGGTCATGCTGGAATCGCCGAGCTTTGACAAACCCCTCGTCGACAGATGCGGTTCCCTTGTCGCCCAACGTTTCGCAGCGATCGGCGGACGAACCGAGATCGTGCCGGAGGGGAAGTTCGGAGACCACGTCATCGCCCGATTCGGCGCTGCCGGCGGCCGCCCCGTTGTTCTTCTGGGCCACATCGATACGGTCTTCTCTTCCGGCGAAACGCAGCAGCGTCCCTTCCGCATCGAAGGCAATCGCGCAACCGGTCCGGGCGTTTTCGACATGAAGAGCGGCATCGTTCTGATGTGGATGGCCATGCGCACTCTGGGCCACGAGCATCCGGTAACGGTTTTATTGACGAGCGACGAAGAGGTCGGCAGCAATGCGTCGCGGACGCTCATCGAAAAAGAGGTCCGGAATGCGCGGGCCGTTTTCGTTCTGGAACCTTCGCTGCCGGGCGGCGTGTTAAAGACTGCGAGAAAAGGAGTCGGCCGATTCACGGTGAAAGCGATCGGGCGGGCAGCCCATGCCGGCATCGATCCGTCGAAAGGCATCAATGCGATCGAAGAAATCGCGCACCAGGTTTTGACGCTGCAAAAAATGTCCGGCCCCGGGAGCGGAACAACGGTCACGGTTGGTGTCGTGCAGGGTG
Organism: Acidobacteriota bacterium; assembly: GCA_023265365.1. Classification (GTDB taxonomy): domain Bacteria; phylum Acidobacteriota; class Terriglobia; order 20CM-2-55-15; family 20CM-2-55-15; genus JAHFTY01. The sequence goes on along the minus strand of JAHFTY010000281.1, from coordinate 2,624 downwards.
GAACCCGGTCGAACGTGGTGCCCGCCGAAGCGGCGGTTGAAGTGGACACCAGAATGACGTCGATGCTGGAAGCGGAACGCATCGCCAACGCCATCCGCTCGCTGAAACCGGTGTTGCCCGGATCTCAACTTGAAGTCCGCGGCGGCGTCAGCCGCCCGCCCATGGAGCGCAACGCGGATACCGTCCGGCTCTTTGAAATCGCGCGGGCGGTCGCCGCGGAAATCGGAATCGACCTGGAAGAAGGATCTACCGGCGGCGCGTCCGACGGGAATCTGACATCGGCGCTCGGAGTTCCGACTCTGGACGGTCTCGGGCCGGTCGGGGATGGGGCTCATGCGGCGTCCGAATACATCGAGATCGATTCTCTGCCGGCGCGCGCCGCCCTGGTCAGGGGTTTGATCGATCGAACCGTTTTGGGCTTTGACGGCGGGGAGCCACGTCTCTAGAATCAACGGTTGTCGTCCATATGAGGTCGGTCTTTTATATCGAGGAAGACTTCGTTGCCGGTCTTCTGAAGAATTACTTCTTAGGCAACCGCAAGAGTACCCACTTTCTCAGGCGAGGCTCGAACGGCCACCTGGCCGAAGAACTCAGCCGCGACCCGATCGATTTCTTCATCGCCCAATCCGAGGATCCCGAACGTCTTGCCCGAGTTCTGAAAACGGTTCGCCAGGAAGGGCGCAAAGTGCCCACCCTTGTTCTGACCTCCCATGCGGACCGGATTCCCGCGGAATACCGGTCGTTTGCGCACTGCGTCTCGTTGCAGGAACTGCTGGAGTCGAACATCCGCTGGCACATTCGCCTTGCAAAAACGATGCGGCGGCTCGAAGAAGTCCGAGACCATTTCGAGGACGCCGAATCCGTTCTGATTCTGCTTCAGGACGATCCGGATCCGGACGCCATTGCCAGCGGGCTGGCGCTGCGGCAGGTTCTCGGCCGCAACCGGCAGACGGCGAGCCTCGGGTCCTTCGGCAGAGTCAGCCGGCCCGAAAATCTTGCGATGATCAAGCTGCTGGAAATCGAAATCGAAAAGGTTACGCCGTACACCTTGAAGAGATTCGACCGAATCGCCGTCGTCGATTTGCAGCCGCCCCACTTGTCACAGCCGCCCGAGCAAATCGATCTCGTGATCGACCATCATCCGGAACAGTTCACCTACAAGAGCGTCATCAAAGACATTCGCCCGAGCTATGGCGCCACGTCGACGATCCTTCTGGAGTATCTGTTGTGCGCCGAATCCAACGTCGGCACGCGCCTGGCGACCGCGATGTTGTATGGCATCAAGAGCGACACCTTTCTGCTGGCCCGCGAAGTGAACGAGTGGGACGTCGAGGCCTTCTCGTATCTCTATCCGCTCGCCAATCAGAATCTGATGCGGCGCATCGAACGGCCTGAACTTCCGCCGGCCGCGCTGGACGCGCTAGGCTCGGCGCTGCGCAACCGGCGGGTGATTGACAAGGTCGCTTTCGTTCATCTGGGCCGGGTCGAACGCGATGATCTGATTCCGCAGATGGCCGACTTCAGTCTCTCGTTCGAGGGCATCGAGTGGGCGTTCGTCAGCGGCATTTACGATGCGAACTACATCATCTCCGTTCGCAACGTCGGCTACGTGCGGGCCGCCGGCCGCGTGTTGAAGGATGCCTTTGGCGACGTGGGTTCGGCCGGAGGCCATGCATCGATGGCGAAAGCGATCATTCCGCTGTCGCGGTTCAGCGGAAAGTGGGACATCGATCCTCGCAATATCCGCTTGATGAACCGCCGCGCCGAACTCGAGTTCCTGTGCAGTCTCCGCAACACCCGTTAACCCATGAGAGCCGTGATTCAGCGCGTGTCGTCGGCGCGCGTCATGATCGGCGGCCGGGAACATTCACGCATCGGGACGGGCATTCTCGTCCTCATCGGCGTGGAGAAGGACGACACCGCCGGTGACGCCCAGTCCCTTGCGCGCCGCATCGTCGAACTGCGCATTTTCGAGGACGAGCAGGGGAAGATGAATCGCGCCCTCACCGAGGCGCAGGGCGAAATCCTCTCGGTCTCGCAATTCACACTTCTTGGAGACTGCCGAAAGGGACGCCGGCCTTCTTTCGAGCCGGCGGCGCGGCCGGAGGCGGCGCGCGAGCTGTATGAGCGGTTCGTCAGCGATATCGAAGCAATGGGAGTGCGGGTGGCGACGGGAGTCTTCCAGGCAATGATGGACGTCGAACTGACGAATCAGGGGCCGGTGACCTTCATCCTCGACAGCCGCAAACGGTTCTGAACCTCCGGATCGATCACCATCAGAGGCGCGCGGCTCATGGCGGCAATGTGGTTCATGAACATCAGCACGGAGTCCGGCGTCGCCAGAAGATAGTTCGACACGGTCCACCTGCACGATCCGGCCAGTGGATGCAGCGGGCTGATCAGCCATCCCTGAACGGAGCGGTCCGCGGGCCGGATCGCGTCACGGCTCCAGGACAGAAGGTTCAGGGCTTCGAGGGCAAGCCGGACGTCACGCGCCGTTTAAAGAAGGAACGGATCCTCATCCGCCGACGCGCAGAACCAGAAGGGCCGCGAAGGCTTACAGGCCCCGGGAAGATCCGCGCGCGCCACGGCAAGCGAGAGATGCTCAATGCCGTCGATGATGC
>JAHFTY010000280.1 GCA_023265365.1 Acidobacteriota bacterium | reverse complement strand
AAGCCCGATGAGCGAAGAGGCTGTAATGACCGAACGGATTCGCCGCCCCAACTACGGAACCCTCGAACTCGAGATCACGATTAACGACCCCAAAACATACACACGTCCATGGACGGTGAAAATGGTCCAGAAAATCGAACTCGATACCGAGTTGATCGACGAGATATGCCTGGAAAACGAGAAGTCGTACCAACGACTTCAGGCGGTCCGGCCGAAGAACTGAAACGCAGTCCGCAAGGCCTCAAGTCAAAATTACGCATTTCGCGGTTACGGTAATTCGAAAGCCCAGATCGCAGCGCTGCGGGTCACCGGTAGCGGGATTTCCGGCGTGAGCTGAGGAAATGACGCAACTTGGGCTCCTCCATATCCGACTACGACGGCAACGTATTGCTTGCCGTTAGCGGTGTAACTGATCGGAACCGAATTGGGAACGTCATTCAATCTAACGCGCCACAAATTCTTTCCATTCGCGTCGTCATATGCGGTGAGCCAGCGATCCAGCGCCCCCGCAAAGACGACTCCGCCGGCGGTCGCGAGGACTCCGGTGGACTGAGGCGCCCGCTGCCGTTCCGTCCAGATCGTTTTCTTGGTTTCGAGATTGATTGCTTGCAATCGACCGTAGCGCCCGTCGCTGTCCGGGCGAGGCCGGACATTGACTGCGACGCCTGTTGTCAGAAAACCACGGCCGCCTGCTGGAGTCGGGAGCAGGTTCATGCATGTTTCCACTGCCGGCACGAATAACATCTTCGTGTCTGGGTTGATTGCTCCAGGAATCCAGCTGCGTCCGCCGCCCGCGTGCGGGCACACCACGATTGCCTGACCCGTACCCGGGATCAAATTCGGGTCGACGCGCTTCGCACCCGTCACGGGATCGATCGACGTCACGAAGTTCTGAAGTCCCATGTCCACGGAGAAGGCGTACTTGCCGGTGTCCGCTTCGACAGCGTCATAAATGCCGGGTTTGCCCGACGTGACCACAAATTTCTTCGTTTGCCCGCCGGCTGCGCGCAGCGGAACGATTTGGCGCTCGAATGCCCAATCGAAATCCCACTGGTCGTTCGGCATGTGTTGGTAATACCAAACCAGCTTTCCGGTGTCGGGATTCAGAGCGACCGTGGAATTCGTATACAGAGCATCGTTCGTCACACCAGGCGCGGAGATGCGGTTTCGCAACGGCCCCGTGTCGTAGGTCGGAGCCGGACCAAAGAAGACGAGATTAAGAGTGGGATCGTAACTTGGCGCAGTCCAGATAGAGCCGCCGCTGCGCTGGTTCAGCGGTATGCCATTCCAGGTATCTCCGCCAGGTTCGTCTGGCCGGGCGATGCTGTGAAATCGCCACGCCTCTTTGCCGGTTTCGGAGTCCAGGCCGACGATGTAGGCACCGCCTTTGACCCGACCTCCGATGCCCTGCATGACTTTGCCTTTCGCGACCAGTGGGCCGCCTGTCAGCTGCCATCCCTCAGTCGCATTGGCGATCGGCTGATCCCATACAACCGAGCCAGTCTTCACGTCGAGCGCGACGACATGAATATCCGAGGTGCCGACAAAGAGTTTGTTGCTGTAGAGCGCCATGTTCTTTTTCACAGCCGGACGCACGTTTTCGGGGAGTTTCCTCGAGTAGTGCCAGAGTTCGTCGCCTGTGGCGGCATCGAGCGCCTGGACGTTGTCACCGAAACTGTGGACGAAGATCACACCATCGTGAACGAGCGGTGTCGCTTCGTTGGCTCCGGCCGGCAAGGTCAACGACCATGCGACTCGTAAGTTCTTCACGTTGTCTTTGGTGATTTGTTTCAGTGGGCTGAATCCGAGATCGTCGTATGTCCGGCGCCATGTCAACCACTCTCCGGGAGCCGGACTAGCGAGCATAGCGTCAGTTACAAGCGAAATCGTATCCAGGGGATTTCGCGCAGCAGGCCAGGGAGGAAGTACGGTGTCCCGAACGACACCGCCGCCGGGAGCAGTCGCGCGAAGCTGCTGCTGTTGCGATGCGCGCTGAGGTTGTGATTGAGCGTAAATGGTCGCGAGCAGTCCGAGCATTGCCGCTGCAGAAACGCCGATAACGAAAATTCGTCGCATAGGCTCTCCTCCGAGGTGCGGTTATTCTAAGCCACATCGAAACATCTTGGATTTCCTTTGTGGAGTGCGAATAATCCATGTTCATGAAATCAATTCTCAGAACAGGTGCAACTCTTGTCGTTGTTGTTCTTCTCGCGGGCGGCGCGCTGACGGTAGGTCTCCACGCGCAACGCGGCGTGCCGGCGCCCGCGGCGCAGCCATCCGGACCGCGGCCCGCGACGGCGCCACCGCTGGTCCCGGTGCGTCTGAACGTCGACGGCAATTTCCGGATCGCGCCGCCTTACGCGAACGATCCTGCGTTCACTGAGAAGCCCAACGTGCCGAAAGGCCGCGTGATCCGCTTCACGATGAACTCGGCTGAAAGCAAAATCTTCCCGACCGCGCCCGCCGGAGGCGCCGCGCGCGGCGCCCCGCAGGTCGAACCGCCACAACACCAGACGTTCCAACGTCAGGTCGCCGTCTACATTCCAGCCGGGTATACACCGAACACCCCGGCCCCGTTCATCGTCGTGCAGGATGGGCAGGGTTACGTCGGCGATGCAGGAGCCGATGGCACTCCGCGGACCGATCGAGCTTTCATACCGCCAATGCTCGACAACCTGATCTATGAGAAACGTATTCCCTCGATCGTCGCCGTGCTGGTCGCTCCAGGGCCCGGCGGCCAGCGATCAATCGAATACGACACGGTTTCCGATCGCTACACGAACTTCGTCGAAACCGAACTGCTGCCCCGTATCGCCAAGGACTACCAAGTGGCGTTCACAACTGATCCCGAAGGCCGTGCGACGTTCGGCATGAGTTCCGGCGCCGCTGCCGCGCTCACAATGGCGTGGCTGCACCCGAATCTGTACCGCCGGGTCATCAGCTATTCGGGAACCTTCGTCGCCCTCCAACGCAACGCCACCGCCCCGAACGGAGCGTGGGACTTTCACCAAACCTTCATTCCGAACTCCGAGCGCAAGCCGCTGCGGATCTGGTTTCATGTCAGCGAGAACGATCTCGGGGCGACTTCCCCGGCCGAACAGATGCGCAACTGGGTGATCGCCAATAACCGGATGTCGGAAGTGTTGAAGGCGAAGGGATACCCGCACCAGTTCGTCTTTTCCGAGGCCGCGGGTCACGTGGATCAGCGAGTGCAGCTTCAGACAATGCCCGAAGCTTTCGAGTGGGTTTGGAAAGGTTACAAGCCGGCCGGCAAATAGCTGGTCAAGGACATGCGGATACTGGGAGTGCTTGCTTGGGTGGGGCTGTCATTCGTTGCAGCCTACGCGCAAACGTCGAGGATGATAGCGCAGCCTGGCGCGGTAATCGTAGAACCGCCGACCATTGGCGCACTGGGCGTGGAGTGGCGCATCCAAGGTGACGACAACCGCAATGCGACAGTGGTTCTCGCATGGAGACGGACGGGCGAACTCACCTGGCGCGACGGTCTGCCGCTGCTTCGACTAAACGGCGAAGCGGTGCAGCAGGGAGCGTCCTTTCACTATGTCGCGCCGAATATGTTTGCGGGCAGCGTGTTCGGGCTCGAGCCCGGAACCTCATACGACCTCCGGCTGCGATTCTCCGATCCGGATGCGCCCAGCCAAGCCGTCGAACGCATTCTGACGGCGCGGACCAGAGCGGTACCGAAACCGGCAACAGGCGGTGCTGTCTATCATGTTTATCCGCGCGACTATTCCGGGGCGAAGCTCGAACCGAATTTCAACAGCCTGATGGCCGCGTACAACACCGGGGCAAATGGCGCCGACTTCGTCAACTCCTTTCAACCTCGAGTAAAGCCCGGCGACACCATTCTGGTTCACGCCGGAACCTATCGTGAAGATCGGCGTCGTTATGCTGGGCCGAACTCGACGCTTTTCGACGGAACCTTCTACCTCACAGCCGATGGCACTGCGGAAAAGCCCATCGTGATCAAGGCTGCAGGCGACGGCGAAGTCGTCTTTGACGGAGGAGGCAACGCCGTTTTATTCGACCTGACCGCTGCCGACTATCAGTACGTCGAAGGGATCACCGTCCGGAATACCGACGTCGCCTTCCTCCTCGGCCGCAAGCGAATCCTGGGCGCCGTCGGTTTCACTCTGAAAAACTCCAAGCTGGAAAATGTCGGCCGCGGCGTCTTCACCGATTGGGGCGGGGCGCGTGATTTCTACATTGCGGACAACGTTTTTATCGGGCGCAACGATCCCACGCGTTTGATGGGTTGGATCGGCCGCACCTGGCAGGATCTGCCGGGCTTTCCTCAGCCGCTGCTTTCCGAGTACGGAGTGAAGGTCTACGGTTCGGGCCACGTGATCACGCACAACCGTGTCGAGAACTTTCACGATGGAATCGATCACGCGACGTACGGTGATCCCGACGGTTGGCCCGACAATCCCGTCATGCCTGTTTCGACGGACATCATCGGCAACGACATCCGAAACGTTGACGATAACTGCATCGAAGCCGATGCCGGCGCCCAAAATTTTCGAGTCATCGGGAATCGATGCTTCAACATGGCGCATCGCGCCTTGTCCACGCAACCGGCCCAAGGTGGGCCGATTTATTTCATTCGCAACATCGTTTATCACGCGCCTGAAGGTGGAGCGCTGAAAATCACGGCAAATTCGGCAGGGGTGCTTGTCTACAACAACACACTCTTGACCGAAGCCCACCAGATGGGCCCCGCGTCGAATCTGCATTTTCGCAACAACCTGATTCTTGGCCAGGGAGCGTGGCCCGAAGTATTTTCCGTCGAGACGTTCACGCCATGGTCCACGTCCGACTTCAACGGATTTTCCGCAGGGTCAGGTACTTCTCAATTCGCATGGGCCGGTCCGGCCGGCGCCGCCGCGGACTACGATGCGAGGGCCGCGCGACCCGTGCAGTCCTTTGCCACGCTGCGCGCTTATTCAGAACGAACAGGGCAGGATTCTCATAGCCGCGTCGTCGATTGGTCGATCTTTAGAAAGGCAAGTCCGCCGGCGCGAGGCGAACCCACTCGACTGTATCGGCCCGAAGATTACGACTTCAGCCTCGTCGCCAATTCCGCAGCAATCGATGCAGCGACGGTTCTTCCCGGAGTTACGGATGGCTACGCCGGCAATGCGCCCGACCTCGGCGCCCTGGAGTTCGGCCGGCCGCTGCCTGTGTACGGTCCGCGCGCGATCGCGGATCAGCCAT
>JAHFTY010000124.1 GCA_023265365.1 Acidobacteriota bacterium | reverse complement strand
GGAACGTGACCACTGAATTTATGATCTAATGGACCCCCAATGCTTACCTTTCTTGTGATGTTGCAACTGCTCACCGGCACTGCGTCCGATCGGGCCATTCCTCAGACATTTCGAATCACCGGCAAGGTGATCGCCGGACGCGACGAGCCCGTTCGAACGGTGGTCATTCTCAAACCGCTGCTCGGCGACGGATCGCGTCAGGTGGAGTCCTTCGCGAATGGCGTTTTCCGCTTCGACGGCGTGACCCTCGGCAACTGGGCGATCGAGGTCACCGACTCGCGGTTCAACCTCTATGAACAACCGCTCCTGCTCCGGGAAGCGGCCGACACGGGAAAGGATCTGATCGTCCGTCTCGTCCGGAGAGGAGAAGAAAACAGCCCGGCCGATGCACTCGACATCGAGCTTTACACGTTGGACGCCGAAACCGTCGCGAAGACCCCGGCGAAAGCGTTGGAGGAATTCAACAAGGGCGTGGACGCCATCCGCAATCGCGACAAGAAGAACCCGGCCGACGCTCACTTCAGGAAAGCCATCGCGGCGGCCCCGGGCTTTTATGAAGCCCATGTGCAGCTCGGCCTCGAACAACTGCGCCAGAACAATAAGGACGACGCGGCTCAATCCATCGAACGGGCCGCTGCGATCAAAACGTCCGAACCGCGTCCAATGAGCCTGCTGGGCCAGGTGTACAACGAAACGCAGAAGTTCGACAAAGCGGTCGAAGTTCTGTCGAAACTGGCTTCCATCGGAAAGATGAGCGCGCGGGATGAGTATCAGCTCGGGCTGGCCTTCTACCGGCTCGATAAGTTGAACGAGTCCCGCGAACACCTGGCCGCCGCCATCAACCAGGGCAACGACGCCGATCCGGCGCCGTTCCTTCAACTTCACAACGTCTTCATGAAAATGCGCAGCCCGCTCGCCCTAGATGTTCTTGAAGACTTCCTGAAACTGTTCCCGAACGACTCGAACCACGCCGCCATGGAAGATCGGGCCAAACAGCTCCGCGTGATGCTGAAACGACCGTTTTAACCACCCCTTCTCGCGAAGTTCGGGCGATTGGAAGTTTCGCCTCCTCGACGAAGCACTGCCGTTCCCATAAAGCGAAATCGAAGAGAAGCGTTTTTCCCCTCCTCGACGAGGGGTGGCGCGAAGCGCCGGGGTGGTGCTTTCAAGAAATCGATTTTGTTGAACGAACCGCCCCGCCGCTCCGCGGCACCCCGCCTTGGCCAAGGCGGGGAAAAGTCCTCGTCCTGCGACTCCACGGCTTCATGTAATATCCAGACCGCATCGCCCAACGTTTTTTCTCGCTTTGGGAATGTTGGATCCCAAACCGACTTTTTGTGCAAAGCCGCCAAGGCGGGGAAAAGTTCAGACGACCTGGTGGCGCGAAGCGCCGGGGTGGTGCCGGCGCAACCCGGCGCCTATTTTGAGATTTTGGCGCGCTCCTGCTGCGCTTCTTGAGGGTGACCCGAGCGGGCCAGCGATTCGGCCAGCAGGAAACGCGCGTCGCGGAAGTCGGGCCGCCACTCCAGGACGCTTCGCAGCAGGGGGATTGTCTGCTCGAATCGTCCGGCATCGAAATCGACAAGCGCAATGTTGTAGCGGGCCGGCCAGTGATCCGGATTCAGTTTCAGCGTCCGCTGGAAAGCCTGTTTCGCCCGCTCCTTCTCTCCAATCCCCATCAGCGAAATCCCAAAATTGTTCCAGGCCGGCCAGTACGCGGGCTCCTGTCGAATGGCTTTCTTGTACGCATTGACGGCCGGAGCGTAGTTCTTCTTCACCTGGTCGATGACGCCCAGGTTGTAGTAGGCCCCGCCGTAATCGGGCTTCAATTCAATCGCCTTCCGGTAAGCCGCCGCCGCCCGTTCCGGGTTCGAATCCATGTACGCCCCACCCAGATTGAACCACGCTCGCGGTTTCGCGGGCGCATGCTTCACGGCGTCCTCCCAAAGGAGAATGTCGTTGTTCCAGACGTTTCCACGGAAAAGCGTTCCGAGCGCCAGAGATGCCACGAGGGGAACCGCCAGCCACGCCGGCTCCGGGAATCTGGCGAGGATCGCCGCGACGAGCACCGAGAATGCGAGCATCGGCAAATACAGGCGGTGTTCGAACGCAACATCAATACTGGGAATGATGCTGGACGTCGGCGCCAGCAGAACGAAGAACGCAGCGATCGCGAATCCTTCAACGTGCCAGGCTTTCGATCGGGCGAGATAGACGCCGATCGAAAACATGGCCGCCAGACCGATGAGTTGGGCCGCAACCTGCGGATTGATTGAACGCGTCACAGCAAAGTCGTACTCGATGGATTGCGGGTACGGGAACACGAGCAGCCGCAGATACGTGTATGCCACACGCGACTCCGTCAGCAGGTACGTCAACGCCGGGATCTCGTCACTTGCGCCGATCCCCACGGTTTTCTCCTGCTGAGCGTCCAGGACCAAAAGAGTCCCCGTTGCCAGCGATGCCACAAGCGCGACAATCACGAACAAGTGCCGGCCGGACTTCCACGTCAGCAGCAGCGGTACGGCCAGAGCGGCCTCCTTCGATTCGAACGCACAAAAGAAAAGGACGGCCGCCGCCCAGCGCCGGTCCCGATGCCACGCGAGCAGAGCCAGTAGCGAGAAAAAGCAGGCCAGCACTGTCGATCGTTGATAGACATACATCACCGCTTCGGTCTGAATTGGATGCGCAAGGAACACGGCGGATGCAATCAGCGCAACCCGCCGATCCAGCCACCCCGCCAGCAGCGCGAACAGCAGAATCGAATTCCCGATGTGCAGCAGAACGTTGACAAGGTGATAACTCGCGGGGTTGTCCGCGGCAAAAAGATGATTCAAGTAGAACGAGAAAAAAGTGAGTTGCCGGAGCAACAGTGGATTGAGGAAATGCGCCCATTGCGCCGGATTGGCGACGTTCGTGTCGTTGATGATCAGCACATCGTCGAAATGGAATGGATCGTTGATCGACGCGCCGAACAACACGAATCCCGCCAAAGCCAGGCCCAGCGCCACCTTCCCTGTTCTGATTTCGCTCACGTGTTATATTCCGGCCCGATTATATGCGCGTCGCCATTGTCCACGACTGGCTGAATGGAATGCGGGGAGGCGAAAAGGTGCTGGAAGCCCTTCTCGACATGTTTCCGTCGGCGCCGGTCTTCACGCTGTTTCACGAGCCCGGCAAAGTATCTTCCGTCATCGAATCGCACCCCATCGTCACTTCGCGGCTTCACAACGTGCCGGGCGTGTTTCGTTTCTATCGCAACCTGCTTCCCTTCTTTCCCGCGGCGATTGAAAGTCTCGACATCGGCGGATACGACCTCATCGTCAGTTCCAGCCACGCGGCCGCCAAAGGCATCCGCAAAACGGGCGCGCGTCACATCTGTTATTGCCATACGCCCATGCGATACATCTGGGACGCGGAGGAGGATTACCGGATGAGCCTCGCCGCCCGCCTTGTCTTCCGCGCCATCCGGCCCGGGTTGCGGCGGTGGGACGTCGAGACGGCAGGACGAGTGGATCACTTTATTGCGAATTCGCACTTTGTGGCGGGACGTCTCCGGAAGTATTATGGCCGCGAATCCGACGTCGTTCCTCCCCCGATCGACACCGATTTCTTCAGCCTCTCGCAGAACTCCGCCCGCGAGGGGTTTTACCTCGCCGCCGGCGCGCTTGTGCCTTACAAGCGTTTTGACGTCGTTATCCGCGCGTTCAATGCGCTTGGCAAACGGCTGGTGGTGGCCGGTTCCGGCCCCGGACTCCGGCGGCTTCGCGGCCTCGCGAACGCGAACGTGGATGTTCGCGGCTGGGTTTCGAACGAAGAGCTGAGGCGGCTCTACCGAACGGCGAAAGCGATCGTCTGCGCGGCTCGCGAAGATTTCGGAATGGTGGCGGTTGAAGCCCAGGCCTGTGGATGTCCGGTGATCGCGTATGGCCGGGGCGGGCTGCCGGAAATCGTTCGCGATGGCGTGAACGGTTTGTTGTTTGAGGACCAGAGCGAGCAGGCGGTCGCCGAAGCGGTCGGGAGGTTTGAAAGGCAATCGTGGCCGGCGGCGCAGGTTCGTGAAGGCGTGGAGAGGTATTCTCGTGAAACATTTCAGTCCGAGATCCGAAGGATCCTTGAGAAGGTCGCGCCCGAAATCGCGCGCGAGCTCTTTGCCGTCCGTCCCGCATAAATCGCTGGTAGGCGTCCCGGGATTGTTGAAGCGGAGCGTCGACGTCTTCGTGTCCCTTTGCGGAATCGTTCTTCTAACGCCGCTTTTTCTGGTCGTCGCTTCGCTGGTGAAATTCACGGACGGCGGCTCCGTCCTTTATCGCCAGGTCCGCATCGGTCTGAGCGGAAAACGTTTCAAAATCCTGAAATTCAGAACCATGACCGAAGATGCCGAGTTCTACCTCGGCCCCGTCTGGTCGGTGCGCCGCGACCCGCGATGCACCCGCCTCGGAGCGGCGCTCCGCCGCTACGGCATCGACGAGTTGCCCCAACTCTGGAACGTGCTGCGCGGCGACATGAGTCTGGTCGGCCCGCGGCCGGAACGTCCCGAGTTCACGCGTGAATTCCGGAAGGACCATCCGGAATACGACTCCCGTCACACCGTTCGATCAGGCATCACCGGCTACGCCCAGGTTCACGGATGGCGCGGCGACACCAGCCTCGAAGAGCGGCTCCGCCACGATCTATATTACATTCGCAACTGGTCTCTCCTTCTCGACCTCCGCATCCTCGCCCTCACGCTGGTCCACGGCTGGAGCGAACGCACACGCAGCGGAATCTGAGCGACGATTTCGACACGTTGAGGCACTGCTGTCCCAAAGAAGCGAAATCGAGAAAAGCGTTTTCCCCTCCTCGACGAGGAGGGGTGGCGCGAAGCGCCGGGGTGGTGCTGTTCAAGAAATCGATTTTGTTGAACGAACCGCCCCGCCGCTCCGCGGCACCCCGCCTTGTCCAAGGCGGGGAAAAGTCCTCGTCCTGCGACTCCATGGCTTCATGTAATAACCAGACCGCATCGCCCCTCGAGGACGGGAAAACGCCGCCAGATCCGGGCTCCGTGCTACCATGAGCCCGGTTCCGCATGCGAGTTGCCGCAATCATCCTCCTGAGTTCCCTTTTCCTGATGCAGACGCCGGTCCCCCGCATCTGGAACGATGTCGATCTCGCGGATTGGGCGACGCCGGTGGCCGGGTTAAATGTCCGCCCCGGTCATTTCACTTCCGCCGAGTACTACAGCGTGCCGGCCGACAACTTTCGCACCTACCCGGTCTACCCTCCGGACCACGAACCGTCCTGGTACTGGGAGTGGCTTCAGCGCCAGAAGCCGGAGCCCCTCGTCGACGCCGCCAGGATGAAAACCACCGCAGACTGGATCGCCGCCGGCGAACGCGCGTTCCGGGAAATCGATTTCGTGCTCGCGCGAACAAACGATCCCCAAACGATCGGCCGTACCCGTGAGAAAGACACTTTCGGGAACAGCTTCCTCCTGAGAGACGGAAGCGTTTCGGATCCGCGGTGGGTGATTACCGATCAGGGATTGATGCTCACCACTTCGGATTGCTCGAGTTGCCACGTGCGTTTCAATGAAGCGGAGCGATCGATCGTCCCGGCGGGACCACTCGTCCCATGGCCCGAAAGCAACCCGTTCATCCGGCCGCCGGGGCTGCCGATCACGGATTTCTTCGGACGCATGGTCTCGCGGCAGTTTCCCGACGAACCCTTCGGCATCGCATTCTGGAGAACCGCCGCAACGCCATGGGCGCCCGACACTCGAATCGACGATCTCCGCGATATGAAAAGCGCTCGCGACCTCGGCCCCCTGTTCGGCGGGAATAACGGCGGCGTGCCGCGCGTCAACGGCAGTCCGTTCTATGGTTCGAAAGTCCCGGACCTTCACCTGTTGCGTTACTACCGGTATCTGGACGCCACCGGAACGCACCGGCTTCGCGGCCCCGAAGATATCGCGCGCTACATTGCCCAGGTTTCGTCGGGAGATTCGATGGAGTTCGGGCCTCACCTTATGCTGGCCCCGAAACAGCGTCGCGTGACTTATCGATTCGCGGATGAGGTGCTGTATGCCATCGGCGTCTACCTGATGTCTCTCGAACCGGAGAAGAATCCATTTGCCGCCGAACCAGCCCTGGTCGAGAACGGCCGTCTCATCTTCGAAAGAGAAGGCTGTGGAAACTGTCACGCGCCGCCGAACTACACGAACGGAAAGTTGACCCCGGCCACCGGATTCGAGGTTCCTGCGAGTCATCCGAATCTCGTCGACGTTATGGCCGCGTCCCTGGACACCGATCCGGGCCTCGCCATGAAGACACGTAAGGGCACCGGTTTCTACAAGGTCCCTTCGCTTCGGGGCGTGTGGTCCCGTCCTTTCCTGCTGCACGATGGATCGGTCACCAGTCTCGAAGAGTTCTTCGATGCCGCCCGCCTTCACAACGACTACGCCCCTCGCGGCTGGAATCCGCCCGGTGTGACCAGGCGCGCAGTTCCCGGACATACCTTCGGCCTGAATTTGAGCGCCGGGGACAAACGGACGCTGATCGCATTCCTGAAAGATTTATAAGAGGACAGAACTGTCCGAATTGCGGTTTCGGTTCTGCCTGAAATACACGATGGTCCTTGGATTCAAGCGTATGGTTTTTACATGAAGCCCTGGAGTCGCAGGACGAGGACTTTTCCCCGCCTTGGCCAAGGCGGGGTGCCGCGTAGCGGCGGGGCGGTTCGTTCAACAAAATCAGTTTCTTGAACAGCACCACCCCGGCGCTTCGCGCCACCCCTCCTCATCGAGGAGGGGAAAACGCCTTTCCTGGACAGCAGTGCCTCAGCGAAGAGGGGTGGCGCTGTTCAAGAAATGGATCTTTATTTGCTTGATGCGCCGGTTCGTTCTCCCGTCTGCACACGATGCGTGAGGATGGCGCGGCGGTGACTGTTCATGTGGAGTTTGAGCCGCCGGGGTTCGAGCAGGACATCGCCTTCTTCAGTGGCGTTCCGGACGATTTTGCGGCGCAGGTATTTTCCAAGCACGGCGCGGCTGAACCTTTCAAGAATCTGAATTGGTCCGCATTTGAGAACGGCTTCGAGAACTTTCTTGACGGGACTCGCCTGCAGTTCCGGATATGCCTCGCGTGGAGTCGCGGAGACAAAGTTCGGAAAGTACTCTTTGATGAAATCGTTTGCCGCGATCAGCCGGTCGTACATGCCTTTGCCGAAGATGGGTTTCAGCGAGGCCGCCTGTTGCGCAGTGAACATATCGTGGTCGAAGAGCGGCAACGCGCGATCGCTGATCACATAGTTCATGCACAGGCGGCGCCGGACGCCGAGGAGCTTGGCCCATATCATGGAGATCAGAAAGGCCGCCCACAGCTTGCCGTCTTCGACGACGATGAACAGGTCCACGTCTTCCGCGGTCGACATGTTTCGATGGGCGGTTGCGCCGGAGAACGCGATCATCCGGACGAATGGCAGACTCGACAGCTGCCGCAGCAACGCCCACGACTCCCGGATCGCGCTGTCGCTCAGGGCTTCTCGAAACTCGCGAAGCGGTACGAATTCCGGGTCGACGGCGATGAACTCGCCCACCCGCCGCAAACCCAGACGATGGCAGCACCGATCAAGATCTTCCGCCGTTACCTCGACGTCGAACAGGCGCTGCCGCAACTCTTCCACCCGCAACGGGTACTGGAATACCGCGGCGTAGTCCACGGAACGTTGAACGGCGTCGCACAGATCTTTGCGCGGACGCACTCGCGGAGAAACCGATCCGCCCAGCGCCTCACGGTAGGCATCCAGCGTCAGCGCGGCCGTCGACTCCCACGAATAGTGCCGCGCCCGTTCGAGGCCCCGGAGCGAAAGCGTGGAACGCAGAGAAGCATCCTCAAGGGCGTCCTCCAGAGCCTCCCGTATCGACTCGACACGCAACGGATCCACCAGGCGGGCGGCGTCTCCGGCGAGTTCTTTCAGCGACGAATTATCCGATGTGATGACGGGGCTTCCGCACGCCATCGCCTCAACGACGGGAAGGCCGAAACCCTCGAGCAGGGACGGATACACAAACACGGTCGCGCCGCTATACAAGGCGGGCAGGTCCTGGCGTGGGACATATCCCAGGAAGCGAACCCGACCGCGAATGCCGAGGCTCTCCACCTCCGCGTCCACGTCGCTTCCTCGATACCAGCGATTGCCCACGATCGCCAATTCATGATCCGTGTCTCGAAGCCGGGCGAAGGCTTGAAGGAGCCGTTGAAGGTTTTTCCGGGGTTCGAGATTTCCGACGTACAACACATAGGGACGCCTCAACTCATGCCGCTGAAGCGCCGCCGCACGATCGGTTTCCGGAACCGGATGAAACTCCGGAGACGCGGCCAGCGGCGTGACCCGTATCCGCGACGCCGGAATCGAGAGATACCGGACGATCTCCCATTTGGAATACTCGGAGTCCGTAATGACCAGGCGGGCGCGTTCGGCCACGCGTGGGATGAGCCGCTTCGTGTACAGGCGCTTGGCGAGTGGGTGGGTCGAGGCCAGACGCTCGAGGGTCATGTCGTGCATGGTGACGACGTAGGGTGCCACATCCTGAAGCGGAGCCAGAAAGTTCGTGTAGTGGCAGAGGTCCGGCCTCTCGCGCCTCAACAATCGTGGCAGCAGAACATGAAGGTAGAAGGCTCGAACACGGCAAAACTTCGAGTCCGATAAACGCACCCTTCCATTCGATAACGGCAGACCGGCAGAGAGCGGCCGATGCGAGAAAACAAAAAGCTCGGGGGCATGTTCCGAGGCTGCCAGTGCCTTGAGCAACTCCTCACAGTAGTAGCCGACGCCGGATTTCCGGCCATGGAGCACCGTGGCGTCAAATGCGATCTTCATGCGCCTCCGCGATCCCCGATCCCATCAATATCCAGAACGCAAAGTAAACCGGTGTCGTCATCAGAAAAAAATCAACGACGCCGTGAATCATCGCCACTCCGAGCGAGAGCATCGCGGGAGTGCACCGCCAGGCGGCATTCAGCATCATGAACAGGAACGCCATTAATCCGGCCGCTCCCGTTCCCACGAGAATCTCGAGGTACAGACTGTTGCTGTGAATGTTGCGATCCCATTGCGCGAAACCCAACATCCGGCCGTAAACCAGCCGGTAGTTGTCCGGACCGATCCCGAGAATCGGGTGCGCCATCGCCAGCAGGCCGGCCGCCCGCCACAGTTCGCGGCGCTGCAGATCGGCCTGCGCTGTCGGCCCGGGATCGTGAGGTTTCCTGTACCAGCGGCTGACGTCGGCACTCTCGCGCGCCGGCGCCGCCTCTCCATGAATATCGGCCTCGACGACGGCGGGTGGAATGCCGTCCAGCGTAAAGGCGCCGCGGGATCCGTATCGCAAATCCCAGTCGAGAAGATAAGAGCCGGGAACCGCCGGTGTTTCAAACCGCGCATTCACAGTGATGGACCCGCCTGCCGGGACATCGTTGGGCAGTGGGGTCTCGATTGGGGAAAGTCCGACGATTTCCTTCCGCACCGTGTCGTACCAGAAATAGGAGAGCCGGACATTCCGATCGCCCCCGCTCTGCCAGGTCTCGCGGCCCGTATTGCGCAATGTGAGCGGCATCTCGGAAATCGTGCCCGGCTTTTCCCGAATGCGATTGTATGGCGCTTCGTATTTCGCGCTCCGCACGGGCCGCGCTTCGAACTGCGTCACGCGCTCGATCAGCAACGGATTCCATGGAGACAGGGCGGCATAGACCGCCAGGGCCGTCGCCACGGGAGCCAGCGGCGTCCAGGTTCGGCGGAGAATGCCCCAGGCCGCGAACACGGCCACGGCGGCGATGAACGCGCCACGGGAATACGTCAGGATCAGCGCGGCCCAGAGCAGGGCGCAGGCGCCAAACCGGTACGGCCGGCTGCGGATCGACCCCCACACCAGGGGAAGCGACATCGCGTAATACGCCGCCGCGGTATTCGGATATTCAAACGATCCGCTGAGGCGGCGCGTGTCCTCGAAATAGAATTCGGCTTCACGAAAGAGCCTCGGAAATCCCAACCCGTTGAAATCCAGGAGCCCATACACCGCGGCCGCCACCGCGGTGACGGCCCAAACCGTCCTGAGGGCGTTCCTGTCCCGCTGCCGCGCCAACACACACATCAACCCCGCTCCCGCACTGAAACGCGCGGCAGCTTTCAAAGCGTTCGCAACATTCGAGTCCGACGCGAAGGCCGCAATCCATGCAATCGCGACAAAAACCAGTGCGCTCTGAATCACTCTCCCGGCGAGCAGAATCCTCCGGTCACGAACGAGCATCGGGGCACTGACGGCCATCAATGCGAGGAAAACGATCTGAAGCTGAGTGGGATAAGGAGGCGTGGCGCGAAACTCGAATGGAACGCAGGCGACCAGGGCGAGCGACAACCAGGAAGCGAGGTCTTTGCCGTCTTTGCGAAACAGGGTTGCAAAAGTCATAGAGCCAGGCACTGCCGTCCAATTAAGGCGAAATCGAGAAAAAGCGTTTTTCCCCTCCTCGACGAGGAGGGGTGGCGCGAAGCGCCGGGGTGGTGCTGTTCAAGAAATCGATTTTGTTGAACGAACCGCCCCGCCGCTCCGCGGCACCCCGCCTTGGCCAAGGCGGGGAAAAATCTCTCTCCCACGACCCACGGTTTCATGTAAATACCACACCTTCCATCAGATCACTTCGCTGGAATCCAAAGACCATCGTGCATTTCAGAGGAGGGCTGGCGCGAAGCGGCGGGGTGGTGTCCGCCCGTTCATTCACACGTTCTCATGGCCGGGGCTGGACACCCGGTCCGGACCGGGACGCCTCGGCTGCGATCGGAACAACGACACCATATCCATCGCGAAGACGCCCGCGCGCGCGACCGCGATCTTCACCGCCTCGATAGCGATCCGGCGGTAAGGCCGGTTCTTCTGGCGCCACATCTTGTCGACGTTCACTTCCTTCACCAGCCAGCGAACCGCGAACCAGTAATAAAGGCGCGGATAGCGGGCTTTGAAGAGAAGCTTGTTCTGATTGCGTGACGACCAGTTTTCGTTCGGAACAATCCGATCGCTCACGCGCTTGTAGAACTCCGTCCCTTTCATTGGAAACGCGACCGACGTTCCGAACACGTCCGGCCGCGTCGTCTTCAGCAGATCGATCGTTTTTCGAATGTCGGCCGTGGTTTCTTCCGGATAGCCGAGCAGGATGAAGAATCCCGACTGGATTCCCAGTTCCTGGGTGATGCGCGACGCCTCGCGAACCTGTTCGACGGTGGTCCCCTTCTCCATGCTGTCCAGCACTTTCTGGGATCCGGATTCCGCGCCGTACCAGATGCGGAAGCATCCGCTCTCCTTCAATCCCTGCAGGATCGGCCGGTCCACCAGATCGACCCGGCTCAAACATTCGTAAGGATGCTGCGCGCCGCGCCGTTTCACCTCATCGAAGAAACCCATGGACCATTTGCGATTGATGGTGAGCACGTCGTCCGAGATCCAGAGGATGTCCGGGTTGTACTTCTGCTTGATCATGAGCATTTCGTCCACAACGTTCTGCGGCGAGCGTTGACGGTGAGAATGTCCGAAGACTTCGCTGGAGCACCAGGCGCAATGGAAGGGACATCCTCGCGCCGTGATGAGAGACACGGAAGACTCGCCGTGTTTCGACTTCCAGGCCTTGAAATAATCTTCCATCGCCAGCACATCGCGATCCGGCCAGGGCAGGCTGTCGAGATCGGCGATGACCGGCCGCGGTGGTGTCCTGAACGAGCGGCCGTTGCGGCGGATGATGAGACCGGGCATTTCCTCGAGGCCGTGGAGTCCCTTGTCGTGCAGCCGGGGAATCAGTTCTTCGAGGGTACGTTCGCCTTCGTTCGTTCCGATCGCGTCGATTCCGTTTTGCAGATAGAGGTCGCTCCACTCCGGTGCGTCCGGACCGCCGCAAACCACGAAGGCGACGCCATTGTCCCTGGCAATACGGGCCATCAGAAACACGTTGTCGCGCGTGATGATGTTTGCATAAATGCCCACGATCCGCGGGCGCGTCCGGCGAACGAGTTCCTTGAAATCTTCCGGATCGCGAAAGGTCGAGTCGAACACGTCAACGGAGAGGCCGGCGCGCTTCAAATACGCGGACAAACAGAGGATGCCCAGCGGGGGATACGGCTTCATGACGCGTCTTTCAATGAAGTCGTATTTCAGGAAGTACGCATGAGTCAGGAGAATATCAGCCATCAAAATCCCTCAATCTCAGGCTGCCGGTACTTGAACAGCCGGTTTGCCACAAATCGAATCTCATAAGGCGCGCGATAAAATCCCGTCCGGTACCGCCAACTGCCGAGCGTCTTCAAAACAGCCACCTGCCAGGCCCGCAGGCGGATGTCGGACACTGTCGGGAAGCGCGCGTTCAAAACCCGCTCGAAGTTCATGATCCGGTCGATGTGTTCCGGGCGGAGCCACGGTGTGTGCGGGTTCTTGCGAAGGTCGAAATCCATCCAGTCCGGTTCGAGCCAGTCCACAAGCCGTTTCGGAAACTCGAAACCGAACTGCCGGGCCTTCTGGAAGAGCGGAGCGTCATCGAAGGAAACGGGCGAGTACACATAAATGATGATCTCGCTCGACGGGTTGATTTCCTTGATGCGGCGGATGTAGCGGATGTCCCGGTCGATGTCGCGGCCGGCGTCGTCGCCTGGAGCGCCCAGAACGAAGGAAAACTCCGGAATGATGCCGAACTGTTTCATCCGGTGCGCAAGGCCGAGGACCATGCCGGGGGTCTGCGTTCCACCTTTGTCCATCGCCTCGAGAACTTCGGCGGAACTCGACTCCACTCCGAAGAAGATCATGCGGCAGCCGCCGGCCGCCATCTGGCGCCACGTGGAGTCCGAGTAGTGCATCAGCGTGTCCGGCCTGGCTTCGCCCCACCACGCGATTCCCTTTCCCTGGAGTCCTTCGGCGACCTCGGCGGTGCGCTTTTCGGAGACGAAGAAATTGTTGTCGACGAATTCGATCGCATTCACTCGATAGCGATCGCGCATGGCGATCGCGTCGTTCACGATGGAATGCGCATCGCGACCCATCCATTTCCCTTTGTAGACGCTGGCGACGGCGCAGAAGCCGCACAGGAACGGGCAGCCGAAGCTGGAGTGGTACACCGCCGTGCGCGAGCCGAGGCATGTCTTGTTCAAATACTTTTCCACATCGAACCGGTGGTAAGGCAAGGGACGAAGCTGGTTGGTATCCGTGGCGGATGCCTTCGGATTGTGAACGATTCGGTTTCCATCGCGAAACGAAAGGTTCGGCGCGTTCAGGTTGCCGGAGAGAAGCTCGGGCAATGCCCGGTCTCCCTCGCCGCGAATCACGTAATCGACGAAACCGGAGTTCAGCGCCACTTCCGTGTGAAGAGACGGAAAGTATCCTCCCCAGATCGTCTTCACGCGCGGCATGGCCGCTTTCACTTCCTGCGTCAGGCGAATCGCTTCGGCAAGCTGCGGCCCGGGCATGACGCTGACGCCGAGATACTCGCAGTTCTTATCGCGGATCGTGCGCAGCAGAGTCCTGGAGACGTCGCGGTCGAGATTGCCGTCGATGAGCTCATACGGATAGCGGCCCTCCAGCGCCGCGCCCAGCGAGAGTATCGACAGCGGAAGGCGGTGCTTCCACCGGGCGCTCTTTGGATTCAGCAGCGCGATCACGATTGCACCACGTGGGTCCGCACGGAAAGCCCCATCGCGGACTTCAGACGAATCATGGATTTCAACGCCCAGAGCTCCAGCGGCATTCCATAGGTGTCGCTTCGCAGACGCATGCGCGCCGCCGGCGCCAGCATGCGGTGCGCGAGTTCC
>JAHFTY010000279.1 GCA_023265365.1 Acidobacteriota bacterium | reverse complement strand
GCTTGTGAATGCCGGGCGTGTCCAGAAAAACGACCTGGCCTTCGTCGCGCGTGACGATGCCCTTGATGATGTTGCGTGTGGTTTGCGGCTTGTTGGTGACGATGGAGATCTTTTCGCCGACGAGCCGGTTCAATAAGGTGGATTTCCCGGAGTTGGGGCGTCCGACGATGGAGACAAAGCCGGACTTGATTGGAGTTTCCTGCATTATCCAATCATACGTCGCGGAGCGAGGACTCTCATGCGCAACCGGTGGACACGCCGACGGTCCGCGTCGAGGACTTCGATCTGGATGCCGTCATGTTCGATTTTTTCGCCGACCGACGGCAGCCTGCCGAACAGTTCCACAACGGCGCCCGCGACGGTGGTGCATTCGGTCTCGTCGACGAGCGGGACGCCCAGCTTCGATTCCAGCGCGCCCAGATCGAGGCTGCCGGGAACGACATAGACGCCGGCGCCTTCTTCGACGATCTTCTCGCCGTCTCCTTCCGAGGAGTCGCGGATATCGCCGACGATTTCCTCCACGAGATCCTTCATCGTGATCAGTCCCGAAACGCCGCCGTATTCATCGATCACCAGAACCATGTGATCGCCGCGGTTTCTCATTTCCTGGAGGAGATCATCGACGGGTTTGGTTTCCGGAACGAAGTTGACGGGCTTGACGAGAGATCGCAGGTTTTCCGCCTTCTCGCCCCGCTGCATCACCCGGAGAAGGTCGCGTTCGTGAATGATGCCTTCGATGTTGTCGAGATCGTCGCGAAAAACCGGAATACGGGTTCGGCGTTTCGACAGGATCAGCTGCAGCAATTTGTCGACGGACGAATTCATGTCGATCGCCACGATCTGCGTTCTCGGGGTCATCACTTCCCGCGCCACCTTGTCGCCGAAATGGACGATGGACTGAATCAGTTCTCCCTCGTCGCTTTCGAGTATTCCCTCTTCCTGCCCGGCATCGATGAAGGCCTGAATCTCTTCTTCGGAGGTTTCCTCCTCCTTGTCCGGTTCGACTTCTTCCTCCCAACGCTGGAAGTAATTCATCACGCGGACCAGAACGCTCGAAAACGGGCGCATCACGAAGTGGGCCAGGCCGAGCAATGGCAGAAGGATCAGCAGCGCCTTTTCCGGATGGCTCGTGGCGGCCAGGCGCGGAATCAACTGCCGGAAGACGAGGATGATGACGAACATCAGCGCAATCGTTCCGGGCATGCCGGCCACGTACGGGATTTCCCGGCGTCCAAAGGCGCCGAACAGGAAGACCGCGCCGGCGACAATCAGCAGTTGAATGAAGATGTGAATGGAGAGAAGGGCCTGCTCCCGGTTCTCGACCAGCGCCACCAGCGACGGAAACCGCCGGACGGACAACTTGCTGACGCCGCTCAAGGCGATGTCGACGATCGACATCAGCGTCAGCGCGAGAACGAACAGGCCGGCGATGAGCAGTTCCGAACTGCTCAACATTGGAACCTTCTGCGAAAACGGCGCTCGATGCTTCGCATCTCGCCGTCGTCTGTCTCGTGGTCGTAGCCCATGAGGTGCAACAATCCGTGCAGCGTCAGACGATGAAGATTCTTCTCGAAACTGAGCGTACGGGATCGGCGAGCCTGATTATAAGCCGTTTCCGTCGAGATCAAAATATCGCCAAGGACGCCGCCTTCTCCTCGAAATGAAAGAACGTCGGTCGGTTTGTCGTAGCCCCGGAAGTCGCGATTGTATGCCTGCATCGCCGCGTCGGTGATGAAAACCACCGCAAACTCACGTCCGGCAATCCCCATGGCCGGAACGATGCTCCGGAGAAAAACTCCAACCTCTTTGCGGTCAATGGGATGCTTTCGTTGCTTGTTGAGAACAAGAAACTCAGGCATCGCCGGCCGGCTCAGTCCTGACAGGCTCGTTGAAATGGAGCGTCTGCTGTTTTGCCGCTTGATTGGAGTACGTCTCGTACGCGCGGACGATGCGCTGCACGAGGGGGTGCCGCACCACGTCGCGGTCGTTGAAATGGATAAAGGAGGTGCCTTCCACGCCGCTGATCACCCGCTCGGCCTCGACCAGGCCGGACATCTTGCCGAACGGAAGATCCACCTGGGTGACGTCGCCGGTGATCACGGCCTTGCTGTTATACCCGATGCGCGTCAGGAACATTTTCATCTGCTCGGGCGTGGTGTTCTGCGCTTCGTCGAGGATCACGAACGCGTCGTTCAGGGTCCGGCCGCGCATGAACGCGATGGGCGCTATTTCGATCACGCCTCGCTCGAGGTTGCGATCGACGCGCTCGACGTCAAGCATGTCGTACAACGCGTCGTACAGGGGCTTCAGGTAGGGGTCGATCTTTTCCTGCAACGTTCCCGGGAGAAAGCCGAGACGCTCGCCCGCTTCGACGGCAGGCCGCGTCAGGACGATGCGATTGACCCGCTTTTCCAACAGCGCGCGAACGGCCATGCTCACGGCCAGGTAGGTTTTGCCGGTTCCCGCGGGACCGATGCCGAAAACCATGTCGTGCTTCTCGATCGCCTCGATATACAGCTTCTGGTTCAGCGTTTTCGGCGTGACACTTCGTTTTCCGGCCTGAACCTGCATCACCGTGGAAACCACGCCCCTGAGACTCTGCGACGTGTCTTCAGAAATAATGCGAATGACGGATTTCAGATCGCCGTTGGAAAACTTCACGCCTTCCGACCGCAACTGGCCGTAGTCCTCGATCAGGCGTTCGACGAGTTGAACGTGGTCGTCATCGCCGTCGATGGTGATGTTATCGCGATCGAGATGGACCTGAACTTTGAGGAGGGATTCGAGGTACTTGACGTTTTGGTCGTGCGTTCCGAAAAAATCGGCGACTCCATCGCCAATACGAATGCTCTTTCTCATTCAGCGGGGATTATACCACCCCTCCTCGTCGAGGCACTGCTGTCCCAATGAAGCGAAATCGAGGAAAGGCGTTTTCCCCTCCTCGACGAGGTGCTGTTCAAGAAATCGATCTTGTTGAACGAACCACCCCGCCGCTCGGCGGCACCCCGCCTTGGCCAAGGCGGGGAAAAGTCCTCGTCCTGCGACTTCCTGGCTTCATGTAATAACCCGCATCGCCCAACGTTTTTGTGCAAAGCCGCCAAGGCGGGGAAAAGTTTTTGTCCTGCGACCCACGGTTTCATGTTGGTCACTTCGCTGGAATCCTGGACCCATCGTGCATTTCCGGCAGACTTCCCCGCAGCAGCGGCGGGGCGGTTCGTTCAACAAGAATGTATGTCTTGAACAACACCACCCCGGCGCTTCGCGCCACCCCTCCTCGTCGAGGAGGGGAAAGAGGGAAAACGATCCTTCTCGACGCGCGGGCGTAGTGCTATGATTTCCCTTTTTTGAAGGAGATACGATGGCTAACCATGCTTCCTCGCTTAAGCGGCATCGTCAGAGCCTGAAGAAACGGGCACTGAACCAGACGAACCGTCACAAGCTCAAGACCCAGATGAAAAAGTTGAAGACGGCAATCGATGCCGGCAAGAAAGACGACGCTTCCAAGATGCTGCCGGCCACGTTCGGACTGATCGATAAGTCGGTGCAGAAGGGTGTCATCGCCGAAAACACCGCCCGCCGGTACAAGTCCCGCCTGGCGAAATCCGTCAACGGGCTCGCCGCCTAAGAGCCAATCAGTTTCCAGAGCAGGACGTCGAAGTAGACCTCCGGGTCTGCCGACGTCTTGAACGCTCTGTCCGCATTGAGCAGTTCCCGGAACCCGGACGCCACACGTTTCCATTCGTGTTTCCGGCAACCGGCGGCGAATTCGTTCGCCTTCCAGACCGGCGCTCCGGCCGCCATGGCGACGTCTTTCGCGCTCTTTTTGCCAACCAGGGCTTTTCCGACGAAAAGCTGGCGCCAGATCCTCACGACGCTTCCGAGGATCATCAAGGGGTCCGCGCCGTCGTCGAGCATGGCGCCGAGAACCTGCACGGATCGGCGATAGTTGCGGTCGAGAATGGCGTCGCCGAGTTCGAACGGGCCGAATTGCTCGGACCTCAGGATCAGCACATCCACATCCCGGACTTCGACCGGACGCATGCCCGCATAAGTCTCGAGTTTCTCGACTTCGGTATGAAGCTGCCGCAGATCGGTGCCCAGCGTCTCGACCAGATAGCGGGCCACCTCGGGCGCCAGTTTGTGACGTTCGGTCAGCCACCGCACCGCATCGCCGGACCGGACCGGATCGACGACAACGACCGGGAAGCCCATTCCTTCCGCATTCTTCGAATTGCTGATGACCAGAACGATCTTGAGCGAGGACCGGGGAATCGCGTGAAGTTCCGAGAGCATTTCGAACCGGCTCTTCGTCAGTTTTTCGGCATTCGTCACCATCAACGCGCGGCTTTGCGAGAAAAGCGATGGGGTGAGCGCATCGTCCATCAGCCGGGAGACGGGGATATCGTCGAACTCCTTCACCGCAACTTTTTCGAAGACCCAGTCGCCGCCGAAAGCCGTCCGCCAGACATCGCGGGATTCTTCGAGAAGCAGGTCGTCGTCGCAGACAAAAACGAACACGTTGTGTTCGGCTTTCGGTGCGTATTGCTTGAAATCGGAAAATCTCATGGCTTCGCGTGAAGAATGGTCGCCACCAACGAGGCGGCGAAACGCCGCCCCAGCCGATCCATCGCCACCGTGTCCTCCGGAACGAATTCCGCCGAGTTCTGAGCGAGCTCGAAAACCTCGCGGAACGTCCAGTGATCGTTTTGAAAGACGATTGTGCCGGTTCGCCGGTCCGTCAAGCTGACCTTCATGTCCACGATGATGCTGTAGGACGATCCGCGTCCCTGCTGGTTGAAGATGATGGGCGACAAAGTGATGGTCTGCACCTCGCCTGCCAGCAGCAGGTCGCCTGCATCCGCCGGCTGAACGGAAAAACGGGTACGCCGAATCAGCTCCAGCCGGACCGCGTCGGTCAGACGCTGTTCGATGCGATACCCGGTCGTCCGATTGCCGAATGAAGGGACCGCGATCGTCAGACCGCGGCCCGAGTTCCATTGCTTTCCGGCAAGCCGGTATCCACAGGATGGAAGCAGAAGAATGGAGAGGATCAACAGGCGACGCACGGGCCTTAGAATAGCATCGTGAACGAGATCTTCAACTACGCCATCAAACTCCTCCGCGGACGCGATTACAGCATCAATCGCATTCGAGAAAAGCTCGCCGCGAAGTTTGGCGAGGTTCCCGAATCGGTGATTGCACAGTTGCTGGCCAAACGATTTCTGGATGACCGGCGATTCACGGAAAACTACG
>JAHFTY010000278.1 GCA_023265365.1 Acidobacteriota bacterium | reverse complement strand
GTTCAAGCCCTGTGCGAGAGCCAGTATTTCGGCCAGGGATTTCTGCCCGTGAATCGCATAGAGGCCGGGAGCCTTCACCGCTCCCACGACCGCGACGCGGATCGGTACTTCCGGCTCCTGGCTCATGTTCTTACCCCCGTGAACAACTTATGTTTCCGGCTGGACAGGGTCAAGGCTTTTGGTGAGGCGCGGCTCTTCAAAAACTGTATCGCAGTTGAACCTGAAACATTCGGGCCGGGTCGACGGCGGCGAGCCCGGGACTGGCCTGGCCGAACGTCGTCAGTGGCGCCGATCCGTCGCCATAAGTCCCGTTTCGCGCGAGGATATTCGCGTGATTCAAAACGTTGAAGCCTTCCAGCCGGACCAGGAGCGTTCGTTCGGAAACAATCACGCGGTGCTCGACGAAGATGGACACGTCTTTCGTCGGAGTGCCCCGAAGAGAATAGCGCCCGGCAATCTGGCCATTGATGACCGGCCGGTCGTTGTTGTTGCCGTCGCCGTTGTTGTCGGTACCGGTTGTCGGATTGAACGGGCGGGCCGATGCCAGCTGGGTCAGTGTGCCGGCGGTGATGTTGTACGGCAGCCGATAGCTGAAGCTGATGACGCCGCGATGGCGCTGATCGAGCAGGCTCGGCGCGCGTTCGAAAGCAGGTCCCAGTTGGTTGAAGTCGTTTTGTCCCGCGCCGTTTCCGTCGGGTTCGGTGGTGTTCGTGGCCTTCGAGAGCGTATAGCTCACCGAGAGAAACGCGCGGCGATGCTGCCAACGCAAACTCGTCTGCAGGCCGTCGTAGTCCGCGACTCCGCGGTTCGTCACGACATTGATTGCGCGAAATCCGCCGTTAGCCGGTACGATCGGTCGCGTGGCGTCGGCGGCGGCTGTTGTTCGTACTTGACCCGGAGCTGTGCGTGCGAAGAGGGTTGGGGCATTGAGGTCGATGGTCTGATCCAGACCTGTCCAGTGTTGCCTGACGTAATCCACGGACCCGTAGAGCCGGCCTTTGATCCGTTCGTCCACACCGATGGAAGCGACCTGGCTCCTGGGATTCACAAAGGTGGTGGCCGCGTAGCCGGGGAGCGACAGAACATTGAAAAACCTTGAGTAGAACGAAGCCATCGCCGGCCGGATCGTGATGTTTCGCGCGGGAAGAGTGGCCGCCGCCGCCGCGGTATCGAACGCGACCGGCGTACACGCCAGACAGGCGGGAAAACCCGTCTGTCCCGGAGCGGCCTGATAGGTGAAGACGCCTTCCGGCCCACCGAGTTCAAAACTCGCATCGATGTTGGCTCGCAGTTGCGTGTAGTAAATTCCGTATCCGCCACGCACGGCCGACTCCGCTCTTCCGGCCGGATGCCAACCGAAACCGATGCGGGGGGCGAAATTGAGCCTGCCGTCGCTGAATGTCTGCCGATCGTACCGGAGTCCGAAGTCGATGGTGAGATCGTTTCGAACGCGATACCGGTCCTGGGCAAAACCCGCCAGCAGCCACTGTTTCAGCACATACTTGTTTTTCCCAAAGCTGAAGCTCTGTTGATATCGCGTCATGTTCGCGAGCGTCAGTTGTTCCGGCGGAGCGGTCGTTGCCGTGTTTACGGTGTACTGGCCGAGGACAAAGGCGCTTCCAAATTCGGTGCCATCGCCTCCCGATGTGTTGTGCGCAATGCTGCCGCCGACGCGGATGTAATGCCGGCGCCTCGTCCACGAAAGGGTGTCGGAGAACTGGCCCTGACGGCTGAATACATGGGAAAAGCGCGATTCGCCGGAAGTGAATGGAACGCTTCCGGCGCGGGTGAATTGTGTCGAAGGGGTCAGCGGATCGAATGCCGTTACCGGAGAGGCATTCAGAAATATGAAACGCCCTTCGTTGAGCACTTCTTTTGAGAGAACCGATGTCTCGTTGATCTGTATCGAGTAGGTGCGCCGGGAGTATCGGCGTGCGGCGCTTGGAAGCACATTTCCGGAGACGGCATCCTGCGGGTTGGTGTCGTGGAAGCGGTCCAGGTTGAAGCGCAGCATCACAGCGTGCCGGTCACCGGTCCGGTGATCCAGCCGCGCGTTCACCAGACCCTGCCGGTAATTGCCCGTGAACGATGTTCCCGCCGCGACAAGAGGCGTGGTGACGGGCGCGATCCGGTCCTGATGGGTGTAATCCATCGCGACAAAATAATGAGTCCGGTCCTTCCTGATCGGTCCGCCCACCGCGAATGAACCCTGGCCGAGCGAGTCCGGAACGTCCGCCGGGATAATCGGAGTTGCCGGCCGAACGCAGCCCGGTATCTGTGAAGGACAGTGCGCGCCGGTTCCGAGCGTCTTCGCCTGCAGCCGTCCCGGTCTTCCGAGAAAGACAAAGTCGGCGTGCGTGGCGTTGGTGCCGGCCTCCGTCACGAAATTCACGGCTGCGCTCGATGTCCATCCGAACTCGGGCGAAAACGCGCGGGACTGGACGTTCATTTCCTGAACTGCGGCGACGGGCACGGTCGTCACCATCGTCTGACGGCCCCACGGTTCATTGGCGGTGGCGCCGTCGATCACGAAATCAGGCTGCCGGCGGCCGCCGGCGCCGGTCACGAAGAAAACCGAATTGACGAAGAGGTCGCCCGTGCCTTTCGCGGACCGGAATGCCGCATTGAGGAGTGGCAGTGCCGTCACTTTTCTGCCCAGGACCGGGGTTGCATCGATGCGGTCGCTGTCCAGGCGCGTACCGAGTTCCGCGTCGCTCCGAACGCCTTCAACGGTTCCATAGACGCTCACTTCGTTGCTCACCGCGCCGACCTTCAGCCGGACCTGAAAGACCGCGTTTTCGCCGGCGCGAAGCCCGATATCTTTGACGAGTTCGTCAGAGAATCCCGGAAGCCTCACGGCGAGTTCGTACGTCCCGGTGAGCGAAAGAGCCGGAATGGTCGCGCTGCCGTCGCTGGCGGAGACGGCATTCCGCGACAGGCCCGTCATCGCATTCGTGAGCGAGATTTCCGCGCCGGGGAGAGCGCCGCCCGTCTGATCCTCGACGATGACGGTAATCGTTGCGGTGTTCGGGGACTGTGCGGATGACGGCACGGCCAACACGGCCATCAGCGCCACCGTCAGCAACATTGCGGGAACTCGCAACACAGTCAATCCGTCCTCCGGTGCCGACTCGATGCCGGGATTACGAGATTTTAGCAGTCCGGGCAACCCCACGTGACAACCACTGCTGTTCCAATGAAGCGAAATCGAGGAAAAGCCGTTATTAATCCTCGACGAGGCATTGCTGTCTCAATAGGACGAAATCGAGGAAAAGCGTTTTCCCCTCCTCGAACGAGGAGGGGTGGCGCGAAGCGCCGGGGTGGTGTTGTTCAAAAAACTGATTCGGTTGGTCGAACCGCCCCGCCGCTTCGCGGCACCCCGCCTTGGCCAAGGCGGGGAAACCGTTCTGACGTGACAACCCCCCGGTCATATGAGTAACCCCTGATGAAAATCCGGGTGATGCCAGGGTTATGCCTGGGTCCCTTCAGCTTTCAGAGCGGCGAGGACGCGCTCATCTCTGAACGGAATGCGGCGGAGTCGAACGCCGGTCGCGTCGAAGATGGCATTGCCGACCGCGGCGATCGTGGCTTTGCATGACGCTTCGCCGGCCCCATAGTGCGGAAGGTCCGGCCGGTTCGGATTCGGATCGCCATTGACGATCACGACGTCGATTTTCGCGGGCGCGTCCGCGTGTTTGAGAGTGGGATGGGTGCGCCAGTCCACGCTGGTGACCTTTTCCGTGTCGAACTGCACTTCTTCATGGAGCGCACGGCTCACGGAGTGGAGCATGCCGCACTCCACGCTTCGGCGGAGCCCTTCCGGATTGATGACGAGACCGCAGTCGTGGGCGCAAACGAGCCGTTTTACCCAGACATGACCCGTTCTTCGATTCACCTCGACCTCGGCAATCACCGCGAGGACGGTTTGGCTGCGGAAGGTGTAGGAAATTCCCCGGCCGGTCAGGATGTTTCCGTTGCCAATCGTTTTTGGCGACGGACGCGTGTCCCATCCGAAGGTTTGCGCTGCCGTCTTGATCACGGCCACGGAGCGGGCACGTTTGAATCCGCTGTCGTCGGTGGAACTGCCGGCGATCAGCTTCAAACGAAACTCGATGGGGTCGGCCTTCGCGGCGGCGGCCATTTCATCGGTGAACGATTCGGAAGCGAACGTGGATTGAGGGCCGTTGGGATCGCGGAGGTTCCCGGTGCGAAGAGGCGTTTCCCAAATGAGCGGCAGGCTGACGACATGAGTGGTGTGACGGCGGTTCGGAATGACGTACATGTCCGTCGGAGCCGCCGAGCTTCCTCCCGACGGGGTGGCCCGCCGTTTCCCCATGAGCTGCGCGATCAGTACCGTGTCCGTTTCGTTGTAGCCGAGGTGATTGTAGTCGGCGGCGCGCGCGGTGTAATCGAACGCAATCAGATTGCCCTGGGCGTCCAGGCCTCCCCGCAAATTGAATGTGAATGCCGGGCCCTTCGTATCCCAGGCCGTCTCCTCGTGTCTCATCCATTGCACACGGACCGGGCGTCCGAGTTCCTTCGCCAGGTAGGCCGCTTCGAATCCCGCGTCATCCGCGGCGGTACGTCCGAAGCCTTGAGGACCGTCCATCCAGACGACACGTACCTGATCGCGCGGCATTCCGAGGAAGTCGGCAATGCCGCCGCGCATTCCGTAGGATTTCATGTCGTTCGAATAGATGGTCATCTGACCGTTGGACGGATCCGCCGTCGCGTGCGCCGGACCGAAGGCCGTGTGACCCTGGAAAGGAACATCGTATTCCGCCTCGACGACTTTCGCCGCGCCGGCCAATGCCGCGTCCGGATTTCCGGTGGGGCTCGGACGCTGCGTCGATGTCGGGGTGGCGGCGCGCATGTATTTATAGAGATCTTCGGACGAGGGAAACGGCGCGGTTGCCGGTTTCTCCCAATTGACCTTGAGCTGCCGGGCCGCCGCGACCGCATGTTCTTCGCGTTCGCACACGACCGCGACATAGTTGCCCTTGCTCACGACTTTGATCAGGCCGGGAATGCCTTTTACCGAAGACTCGTCGATGCTGACCAGCTTCGCTCCGGCGAACGGCGGTCTCACGTTGCGTGCGTGGACCATTCCGGGAAGCTTCACGTCGACAGCCCACTTCAGCGAGCCATCGACCTTGGCCGGAATGTCGTAGCGCTGCGGCGACTGGCCGACCATTTTCAATTCCTGGACCGGCTTCACCTTCGCCTGTCCGGCCGTCGCGTCGATGTTGTTGCCGGTCAAGGCGACATTG
>JAHFTY010000123.1 GCA_023265365.1 Acidobacteriota bacterium | reverse complement strand
AGAGGCGCCGATCGGATTCGAACCGATGCATAAAGGTTTTGCAGACCTCTCCCTTACCGCTTGGGTACGGCGCCCGAAGAAACCCGACCATTATAACCAAATTCACAAATGTAGTCGTCGCGCAAAAACACTCGCGACGCTTCTTCCATAGGCCGCTACATCCAACGGTCGACGCGTGCGAGAAGCGCATTCAGGCAACGCGTCAACCAGACAGGAGTCTTGATGAAGGCGAGACTGATCATAATAAACACGATCAGGCCGATGGTCTCGTAGACGAATTCCATTCGCCTATCCTGCCGCATCCTTCCGTTTTTGCGAAACCAATTTCCGGTCAATGCCTGCATCAAACGCACTGCTGTCCCAATGAAGCGAAATCGAGGAAAAGCGTTTTCCCCTCCTCAACGAGGATTACGAGGGGGTGGCGCGCAGCGCCGGGGTGGTGCTGTTCAAGAAATGGCTTTTGTTGAACGAACCGCCCCGCTGCTCCGCGTTTTCCCGCCTTGGCCCCTTGGCCAAGGCGGGAAAACGTCGGGAATGAAAAATGCAACATAGGTTAATGAGCGCCCGAAATTTCCATGTTTTGGCGATTTAAGCGGGAAGGAGTGGCATCGACGCTGGAAACACTTGAGTTTCCCGCGCTGGCCGACGGGACGTGACGGCCGCGGGCGGAAGGGCCTGTGCCGCGAAATTCACCGGGAACGGGAACGCGAATGAAAAAGTCCCATGATGTCCTGAGGGTCGTCACCTACAACATCCATAAGTGCCGTGGTTTGGACCGTCTTGTTCGCCCCGGCCGGATCCTCGATGTGCTCCGGCATATCGACGCGGACATTATCGCGCTGCAGGAAGTGCTGAGCGTCGAAGGCAGCGATCAGGAGCGGGATCAGCTTCGATTTCTGGCCGCCGGTTTGGATTGTCATCTTGCCTTTGGCGAAACCCGGCTCCTGAAAGGGGGACGCTACGGCAATGCGGTGCTGAGCCGATTCCCGATTCATGCCCACCGCCACTACGACCTCTCGAGACGCGGCCGAGAGCCGCGCGGTTGTCTGCGCACCGATATTCATGTCTCGGGCTCAACACTTCACCTGTTCAACGTGCATTTCGGAACCGCATTTTTTGAACATCGGCAGCAGGCCCGGCGTCTGTTCGAGGAGGAAATCGTGTGTCATGGCGAGTTGAAGGGGCCTCGCATTGTTCTGGGGGATTTTAATGAGTGGCTTCGCGGCGCCGTCACGCGGACGCTCCAGTCTCATCTGGCGCACGCCGACATCCGGCACCATCTGAACAAGTCGAGAACCTATCCGGGAGTCCTGCCCGTGTTCCATCTGGACCACATTTATTTCGACGACATGCTCGCTCTCGAGCGGCTGCAACTCCACCGGTCCCGGCCTGCCATGATTGCGTCGGATCATTTGCCGCTTGTTGCCGACTTCCGGCTGGACAGTATCCGCAGTGAGCGGCCATGACCGTCAGTTCTTCGCGGTTTTAATGGCACCGGACGACTTCAACGGTGCAGGGGGCATGGGTCATCAAGTAGTGAGAAACACTCCCGAGTAAGAGCCGGTCCACACTCCCCAGCCCGCGGGTGCCCACGAAAACGCAATCGGCATTGAACCGCAACGCTTCGTTGACGATCTCGCGGCGGGGGTCGCCGTCGATGACGCTGACGGCGACCGTCAAGCCGCCGCGGCGAAGCGCATGCGCGGATTTTTCAACGGTCTCCTGGAGGCGCGCCCTCCGGTCGTCATCGGCGCTTCGGATGACTTTGAAGGCGGGATCATGGGCATAGGTACTGGCCTCCAGAGCTCCGGAGTGGGTGGGTACGAACGTCTCGACAACGGACACGATGCGCGCCTCGGTTTGTTCCGGCCAAGGCCGGGCCGCCACGGAACGGATGACGGCTTCCGCGTCTGCGGAACCGTCATCGGCCACCACAATGCGGATCGGACCCGTCCCGCAGGATGTTCCCAACCGGGCCACTCGGACCGAGCACGCGGCACGATGAATCAATCCGAGCGACACACTTCCGAGAAACATGCGTCCCACCGGCGTCCGTCCGTGAGAACCCGTGACGATCAGATCCGCTCGCTCGTTCCGGGCGGCATCGATGAGTGTATTGACGGGCGATCCATGAAGCGCTTCCGCCTTCAGGTTCCACTGCCGGAAGCAGCCCTGCAACCGGTCGGCCGCACGCATAGCCAGTTCTTCGGCTTCCATGAACTGGCCGTGCTGATCCCTGTCGGCGACACACAGGACGAGGGCTTCCGTATCCGCAGACAGACCCGCCCGGCGTAGGTCTTCAATGGCGATGTCCGCATACATGGAGCCGTCATAGGCGACAAGGATCTTCATCACCCTTCTCCTTGCGGCGGCCTTGCAAACTCAGAACGTGTGGGCGAATTGGCGGACACCACGGCAGTTTGCTCACGCGCTCTGAGCGCCGGCTGCCATTCAAGCGCTGCGGCTCATGGGCTGGCCTTTCGACTTTTCCGAAAAATCCAGCATGACCGGGCTTTCGATGCGGCGAAAATCCTCGAACTTCATGCTCATGAGTATCGTATGGGTCCCGGCGTTGAACTCGATTTCCGGCTCTCCCGCCAGAAGTTCGTCGCAGTAGAGTGGAAGCCCGAACAGTCTTCCGAATGGCGGCATTGCGCCACGCTCACAGTATTCGAATGACGGCGTGAATTCTTTTTCTTCAGCCAATCGCAATGAGACACATCCGATCGCCGACTTCAGCTTATCGAGCCGGATGGTCCGGTCGGCCGGAAGCACAGCCATGATGAGACGGTCGTCGGCTTTGAGCAGAACCGTCTTTGCAAGTTTGTGCCCGGGGACGTGCTCCATGGCTGCAGTCTCCTGTGCGGTGAAAGCGATCGGATGACTCTTCGTCGAATAGCCTACCGCGTTGTGAAACATGTATTGCTTGATCCTGCGTGGTACGAGCATAAGAACCTCCAAAGCGCTTTTGCTTTGCTGCACGAACGATGCCGCCCGGATGAAATCGCGTTCGGTTTGGCATTATCGACAGGCCAGATTCTCAGATCCGGGGTCGTGAACGGAACGGAAGTGGGAAAACAGGCGGGAGCAGGCCTGTCGGCAGGCTTCCTGGTGGATGATGCGACCGTGGACACGCTGCTTCACAACCGGATTTCGCTTCCGGATTGCAGAGATGGCTTCATCCTCGATGGCCACCCGCGTAACGACGCACAAGGTGTCAGGTTCCTGAGCCGGTTGAAGTGAAATGACCGACTTATTGTCATCGATATCGCGACGCGGTTGAACAAAGTGGTCGACCGGTTGCCGTGCCGGCTCATTTGCAACAACGGCGGGGCGACGTACAACACGCAGACGTCCCCGCCGAAAGTCGCGGGAAGGTGCGATCGGTTCGATTTAATGAAGGCCATTGGTCAGGAACGGCAGGATGATCTCAGTCGCGATCAGCACAATAATGATCCATTCCAGAACTTCCATTCGCCGGCTCACCAGCCGGTCCGAGATTTTTGCGTAGATGCCTTCCAGGGTTTGGAGCTTTCTCAAAATGCTGGTGTCCCAGTCCGAGAGATGAAACCGTTGGGCCGCCAGACGGGAAAGGCGCGCCAGATACTGATCTCCAAGCAGCTTCAACGCGTTGTTCACGCCTTCGAAGAGGATGGCGCTGTCCACCTGCCACTGCGAAATGTCACGCAGGTCTGAGGGATCGGAATAGAGCGCAAACCGCTTCTTCGACCGTTTCGATAAACGGCTGTATGCCAGGGCAAGCGCCTCGTCGAGACGCTGATCCAGAAAACGCATCTCGAGCAGTTGAACGTTGGCGAATTCCAGGACGGTCAGGACATCTTCGGAGTCGTGCCCAACGACGAGCGACGCGTTCCAATCGACAATTGCGACGTCATCCTTGCCGAACGAGATTTGGTGAGACATCGCATCCCGGACCTCATCCATCGACAATTCAGACGCTTCCGCCCTGAGGACCTGAGCAATGTGCGGAGCGTGCCGAACCGTCAGTTCCTCGATGGGAAGTGGTTCTGCCAACGTTTCGATGTGGAAGATAAGGTAGTCCTCGACGACAGGGGAAACGCTCGGCTTCGATACGGCCGGCTCAACGATCCGCAGCAGATCCTCGACCCTGCGAAGCGAGTCTGTGAGTAATTGCGCGTTCTCATACAGGCCTTCGCTCATTGAGAGCAGACGGCTTTCGCTGTTCAGGGATATCCGATAGATGACGCTAATCGCGCCGAAATCGTAGACGACGAGTTCCATCTGCGGCTCGGTCGACATGCCGGCCATCTGGACCGGTTCAACACCCTGTGCGATGCGAATCGGAGCGGGCTTGTATGCGAAGTACTGAGGTGCGCGGCGTTTATGCCTGATGAGTCCGCGCGTGGCGGAACTCAGCCGGCGTTCGGCTTCGTCCAAGTCGATGGCCAGGCCGACATCGTAGGCGAAGACGACGTAACAGGTCCCGCGTTCAATCGCAAACATTCGATTCATGCCGTCCGGGGACGCTCGGCCTGCTCCCGGACCGAGCACATCGAGCGAACCACAAAGAGCCACTGATCCGAATAGATTTCAACCTCTTCGTCGTCTCCAGCCGAGTCCTGCCGGAGCAAAAGTCGAGATGGATGCCGGACAAGCTGCCCAACTTCCGTGGTTTTGTCCCCACCGACAATGATGACGATGGGGCTTCGCCCGTTTTTACTGGGCTCGGCGGTTATCGATTTCAAAAACAACGGCCGCGAACTGATTTGAGAGACGTTTTTCCGATCGTATATTTCCAGTTGAATCAAACAGCCTTCGTGACTTTTGGAGAACCTCTCCAGAAAGTCTCCCCAGTCCTTCAAAGGAACTTCCTGCATTGGCATTAAGGATCTCCTTCCTACTCTTTCCCTGAGGCATTGCACTCCGGATGCCGCAGACTTTGAATAAAAGGCGCTCGTTTCAAATCACGTCGTGTTGCGGACCTTCATATGCAAGTATTTTTACTGGTGTCATGGTGCCTGACACCTGCGAAAGGAATCCGGACATGTTCGAATCCGCCGAACTCGGTCATAAGATCGACAAGAAGACTTATGACAAGGAAGTCCCCGCGCTCCGTGAAGCGTTGCTCGATGCCCAATTCGACCTCGCTCGCACCAAGGCGTTTCCGGTCATCATCCTGATCGGTGGAGTGGACGGAGCGGGAAAAGGGGAAACGGTCAACACCCTGAACTCCTGGATGGACCCTCGCGCCATCCGCAGCAATGCGATGGGCGACCCCTCCGACGAAGAGCGCGAACGCCCACCGATGTGGCGGTTCTGGAGGGCCCTTCCGCCGCGGGGCACGATCGGAGTTTTCTTCGGGTCCTGGTACACCGCGCCGATCGTCGATCGGGTGATGAAGAAGACGCGTGACGCGCAGTTGGCCAAGAGTATCGAAGAAATCAAACGCTTTGAGAAGATGCTGGCCGATGAAGGCGCGCTCATCCTGAAGTTCTGGTTTCACCTGTCCAGGCAGCAGCAGGCCCGGCGGCTCAAGAAGCTCGAGAAGGACCCCAGGACCCGTTGGCGCGTCACCGATACGGATTGGGAACGGTTTAAGGTTTACAACCGGTTCCGGGAGGTTTCGGAGCGAACGCTGCGGCAGACGAGTG
Source organism: Acidobacteriota bacterium (assembly GCA_023265365.1). Classification (GTDB taxonomy): domain Bacteria; phylum Acidobacteriota; class Terriglobia; order 20CM-2-55-15; family 20CM-2-55-15; genus JAHFTY01. Next base: position 8,386 of record JAHFTY010000123.1, on the reverse strand, counting down.
TCGCCCATGCGCCATGGTTCGCGGTCGAAGGATTGGACGAGCCGTACCGGAATCTTACCGTCGGCAAGGCCATCCTGGACGCATTGCGCAAGCGCCTCGACAACAAACACCCGAAATCCATTGTGGTCGAACCGGCGCCGCCCCCTTCCGTCGACCACCTGGACCTGCTGAACTCCCTCGACCTCACGCAGAAACTCACCGAAAAAGACTACAAGACCGATCTCGAGAAATGGGCCGGTCACCTGAACCTGTTGACACGCGATCCGGGTTTCAGGAAGAAGTCGGTGCTCGTCGTCTTCGAGGGCAATGATGCCGCCGGGAAAGGGGGAGCCATCCGCCGGGTCACCGGCGCCGTCGACGCGAGGATCTATCAGGTCGTTCCCGTTGCGGCGCCGACCGACGAGGAGCGCGCGCAGCCCTACCTGTGGCGGTTCTGGCGGCACCTCCCTCGTCTGGGCCACATCGCGATTTTCGACCGGTCCTGGTATGGCCGCGTCCTTGTCGAACGCGTTCAGAACTTCTGCTCCACGCAGGACTGGCTGCGCGCCTACAGCGAGATCAACGATTTCGAGGAGGAGATGGCGCGCCACCACATCCTTCTGGTGAAGTTCTGGCTCGCGATCAGCGCAAGTGAACAAATGCGCCGCTTCAAGGAGCGCGAGGCGACCGGCTTCAAGCGTTTCAAACTCACCGACGAAGACTGGAGAAACCGAAGGCGCTGGAAAGATTACGCCCGCGCCGTCTGCGACATGGTGGATCGCACAAGCACCGAGATCGCGCCCTGGACGCTTGTGGAGGCTAACGACAAATACTTCGCCCGCATCAAGGTGCTCAAAACCATCTGCAACCGCATTGAGGCCGGCCTGTAGCCGGAAACGCCGCTTTCGCAGCGCGCCCGATAAAGTGGCCTGAAAACTGCAATAAGCCGGCGGGGGGCAGGTATGAATGCGCAAAAGGAATCCCGCCAGGTTGTGTTAGAGCCTCAAAAGAAAAGTGTTGAGGTTCAGCGGTTTGAAGCAGAACTGCGCCGGAAGATCATCGGCCAGGATGAGGCGGTGTCTCAACTGGTGAGCGTCTACCAGATCGTCATTGCCGGAATGGCCATTCCCGGACGTCCGATCGCGAACCTGCTGCTGCTGGGACCGACGGGCTCCGGCAAGACGCGCCTCGTCGAGGCCGCAGCCGAGGTTCTGTTCGGCGCCGCCGAAGCCGTCGTCAAGATCGACTGCGCTGAATTCCAGCAAAGCCACGAAATATCAAAGCTCATCGGCTCGCCCCCGGGTTATATCGGACACCGCGAAACATCTCCGGCGCTCACTCAGGAGCGAATCAACACCTCGCATACCGACCAATTGAAGCTGTCATTCGTCCTTTTTGACGAAATCGAAAAGGCCAGCGACGCGCTTTGGCAGTTGTTGCTCGGCATTCTGGACAAGGCGACTCTCACGCTTGGCGACAACCGCCGCGTGGATTTCTCCCGCACGATAGTGTTCATGACCTCGAACCTCGGGGCCACTGAGATGACGCGCCTCACCACCGGCGGGATCGGGTTCGCCCCAACACCGTCTGTGCTGCAGATGCCGGAAATCGATCGCAGGATTTACCGCGTCGCGGTGGACGCGGCGAAACGCAAATTCTCGCCCGAGTTCATGAACCGGATCGATAAGGTGGTTGTGTTTCACACGTTGAACCGGGCGCAGCTGCTCGACATCCTCGATATCGAACTCGAACGGGTTCAGACTCGAATCCTCTCCACAACTTCCGGCCACCTGTTTGCGTTTCATTGCACCGACGCAGCAAAGGACTTTCTATTGGTGGAGGGAACCGACCCGAAGTACGGAGCCCGGCCGCTGAAGCGTGCGATCGAGAGACATCTCGTATTTCCGCTGTCCAGCCTCATGGCTTCCGGACAACTGATGAGCGGGGATCTCGTGAATGTAGATCTGGCGGAGGACGGGAAACAACTCGAATTCACCAAAGAGCAGCACCAGTCCGGAGCGGCAGGCGGCGGAGGCCCGGCTTCCCCTTCACCGGGGGGCATCGTGAGGCGAGCCGTCGGGCGTTAAGAGCCGGGTCATTCGAGCCTGGACTTCAGCGGACACGCCAAACTTTCGAGCGGCCGAGCGGAGTTTCTCGAAATGGGAGGCGACGGACAGTTCCATCTTCTTCCGCATCACGTGGGCCGGCCCTTCAATGGGTGCGGTGAGTTTGCTGTACACGTCGTTGATTTCCGAACTTTCCAGTCGAATCGCCAGATCGAACGCGTCGTCCAGTGTCAGGTCCGGATTGGCGATCTCTTTCTCCAGCCTGGAGCACAAGGCCTCCAGGCGTTCAAACTGTTCCCGGGATGGCAGTTCACCGGCGAAAACACCAAACTCCCAGCAATGTTGCAGCATTCCGGCATGCTGTTTTTCTTCCATGGCCATCGCGACCCAAAACCATCGCAAGGCCGGATTGTCGACCCACCGGACGGAGAGTTCCAGGTACATCTCGGCGGATCGGTCCTCCAAACGAATGAAGCCCTCATAGGTTTCGTGTGCATCCATAGGCTGCAGGTCCCCGTTGCCGCTTGCACGACGGCTGCCATGGATGGAATGGCAGGCAGTTTCTTTGAGTCAGGCAGCTATGCCAGCCGGCTCGAGCGGTCTTGACGGAATGCCTGAAGCGATCCGTTGCTGAACCGAATGAGATGACAAACTGACACGGCGGCTCAACGGCGATCCGATCGAGTTGAGTTGTTTCGGCGCCCGGACGCGTGGGCAGATGGTTGTCGTGAGTCCATCCTATCGACCTGAATACTCCGGACATGATTGGCCCTGATATTGCTACATTCCAACAAGCCCCAATCGACAACCGTTGCGGGGAGACGAACGTCATGAACGGAAAACCACCGGAGCTGGCTCGAACTCAGGCATGGATATTGGCCGGGGGCCAGGGAGAACGTCTGCATCCTCTGACTCTGTCGCGGCCGAAACCGGTGGTCTCGTTTGGCGGCATGTTCCGAATCATCGATTTCACCTTATCGAACTGCCTGCACTCGGGACTGAACCGAGTAGCGGTCCTCACGCAATACAGGTCCGAAGAGATTCATCGCTATGTCCGGAAGGGCTGGTGGGAAATCTGGAACGAGAAATCGGATCGATCCCCTCTATTGTGCTTTCCCCCTTCCAGCGGGAAAAGGTATCGCGGAACCGCAGACGCCATCTTTCAGAACAGGGACCTGTTGCATTCCGATCCTGCCGAGTTTGTTCTCGTGCTGGGCGGCGACCACATTTACCAGATGGACTATGGTGAGCTTCTCAGAAGGCATGCGGAAACCGATGCGGACCTGACCGCAGCCACAGTCGAGCATCCGCTTGCGGACGCCGCTCAATTTGGAGTCGTTGAGGTCGACCGGGATTTCCGGATCACCGGTTTTCAGGAGAAGCCCTCCAATCCGCGCCCGTTGCCGGACGATCCGGCGACGGCGCTGGTGAGTATGGGAGTGTACGTCTTCAAGAAGCGCGTTTTGCTCGACGCGCTCGACGAGTTCTGCGACACGGGCCTTGGCTTCGATTTCGGTCGCGACATCATTCCCGCTCTGATCCGCTCCGCGCGGGCATGTGCTTACGATTTTCATGACAACCTTCGGGATGAACCCCGTTATTGGCGCGACATCGGCACCATCGACGCCTACTATCAGGCGAGCATGGACCTGGTCCAACCCGATCCGCCATTTGATCCTTTCGCCAATGACGGCTGGCCCTCAGAGCCAACGCGTCATCCCTGCTTTCACGGTGCGGGCGCACCATCGCACCACCTTCCGATTCTGGGGAACCATTCCCGGATCACGCGAACGGTCATTTCGCCGGACGTCGACATGGAGGATGGCGCGTTCGTCGAGGAATCGGTTCTCATGCCCGGAGTACATGTTGGAAGCGGGGCGCGCCTCCGGCGGACGATCGTTGAGGAGGGAGTGCAGGTTCCCGCGGGCTTTCGCTCCGGTTTCGATCTGGAGGACGACGGAAGGCAGCACACGGTGACTGAAGACGGCATTGTCGTGATCAGCCGGACTCCCATCGCCCGGAAATCGGCGGCCCTGGCCTATTCGCGGGCGGGTTGAACCTGCTGCAAACCCGAACACCCGCATCATCCGCCTGGCCATGCGGTTTAGATCAAGCTCGGCATGAAGCCGATGCCATGCTCCACCCAGGCGCGCACGCGAACCACGGTTGAAACATTTTGGGACTCAATACCGACAGCCTCGTCGTTTCCTTCCGGCGACAGATAGAGCACCAGGCGGGTTGGCCGGTAGAGAATATGTTTGATGGTCTTGTTGTCCATCGCGACGATGACGTTGATTCGGGGATTCTGGGCGTCCTCCAGATCAAGCTCAATCTTCTGAAGAGGCAGCCATCCGGACTTCACTTGTTCCCCGGTCTGGAGGTCATCGGTGTCCAGCCGGACCGGACAGCCCCGGTAACGTCCGCTGAAGTCGCGCAGGAAATCGGCCCACTCTCCGTACGGAATGTCCACGCTCGACGATGCCAGCAATTCCTTTTGTCTAGGTCTCAGGGGCATGATGCACCTCCTCGGTGAACCCGCGCAGCAGATCGATGGCTTCGGCATCGGACACTTGATCGAACTTCGAATAGTAGGAGCTGATTGCTCCAAACATGTCGCCCACATAAAGGGCGACGATCTCATCGACCGACGATTTCAATTCGCGGACCGTCGCCGCTGCCGCCACCGGAACTGCGATGACAACGCACTGCGGCTGGTCGTGACGCACTTCCTGAACGGCCGCCATCATGGTGAGTCCCGTTGCCAGTCCATCATCGACGATGATGGCGGTCCTCCCTCTTGCGGACGCCGGTCTCCAGCCTCCAACCAACATCTCTCGCCGGCGGCGGGCCTCCTGACGCTGAATTGCGACTTCACGCTCGAACCAATCGCGATCGACCCGGCTCACTTCAAAAACATCCGTGACCATGTGGCCATCTTCGGCGACAGCGGCGATGGCGTATTCCGGGGACTGCGGATGCCCGACCTTCCGAACGACGATAAGATCCAGCGGTGCCTGAAGGACCCGCGCGACCTCGACACCAAGTACAATGCCGCCGCGCGGAAGCGCATAAACCAGGACATCCTGTCTTTTGAATGAGTAGAGAGCCGCGGCGAGCTTCCTTCCGGCATCGGTGCGATCCGCAAAAATCATGGAATCCTCCAATGACGCCACGCAAAAACCCAATACGCCATCCCGTGATGTTTCGACAGCCACCACGGATTGAATGGATTACGCAAATGGCGGTGCTCTATGCGTCCGATTGCTCCTTCCGTTGAATCGACCGGTGCACGAGTCCTTCCACTTCTCAGCGGAGTTACCAGGTTTTAGATTTTGGACATTTCGGATATGAGACGCAGATTCATTCAATTTCAAAACTCTGTTTGTCACAGCGGATGCGTCTCGCTCACGATGTGCGCCCGCTCACGCCAGGCGCGCGCGGAATCTCGGGTGCAGGAGTGTCGCTGGAGGATGGGATCATGACCGATCGCGCCTGGAGAGAGTCGATTGAGGCTGAGGGCGAACATCTCATCAAGAAAGTCGAAGAAGCGATCGCGGAGGGAAACGTCCGGAAGGTTTCGGTGGCGCACGATGGCCGGACCATCGCGGAATTCCCGCTCACTGTCGGCGTCGTCGGCGCGGTGTTTGCGCCGGCCCTGGCGGCAATCGGAGCCATTGCCGCTTTGGTGACGGACTGCAAAATCGTAATCGAGCGCATTCCCGATAAGAAGTAGACAGGGCACCCCGAACTTCCCGGCCAAAGCGACCCCATGCCCTCGCGGCGAGACGCCGGAATGACGGACAACCGGCGGTCGATCGCCGGCATCTGGCCTGTGAAATGCAACGATCCGTCGGGTGAAGCCGATGAACACCGAAAAACGGCCGTTTTCCCGCACGATCCTCCTGATTTACTTCCTGATCGCAGGGACCCTCGTGTTCCTGACCGCGCCGCGCACGACGTCGCCTTCAAGGACGGTTTCCTATTCCGAGTTTTTGAAGCAGGCGCGCAATGGAAGTCTGTCGAAAGTCGAGATCACGGACACACAATTCGTCGGAACGGTGAAGACACCGGAAGGCTCCTCCGAACCGGCACAAGTGTCCACGTCCCGCCCCGTCTCGATGGATGAATCCTGGCTGTTGCAGGAACTCGCCGCAGGCGGCGCTGAAATTACCGTCCGCCGTGGTTCGGGCAATTGGGGAAATGCATTGCCCTGGTATCTCGGGCTTCTGCTGGTTGTCATCTTCCTGCCGATGCTGGCGGGACGGCAGCGGATGACTCAGATCTCGAGCGTCGGCAAGAGCAAGGCGAAACTCTACGATCAGTACAGCCACAGCACTGTCAGTTTCTCCGACGTTGCCGGTGTGGACGAAGCCGAAGCGGAACTCGTCGAAGTGGTGGACTTTCTGAAGAACCCCCAAAAGTACACGAAGCTCGGCGGACGCATCCCGAAAGGTGTCCTGCTGGTTGGTCCTCCGGGAACTGGAAAGACGCTTCTCGCCAAAGCCATCAGTGGAGAGGCGAACGTGCCGTTCTTCTCGATTTCAGGTTCCGAATTCATGGAGATCTTCGTCGGTGTCGGGGCCGCGCGGGTGCGCGATCTCTTCGAACAGGCGAAGCAGAGGGCTCCCTGCATCATTTTCATCGACGAACTGGACGCGATCGGTAAATCGCGGGCATCGGGGCGCGGAGTTCTGTTCAACAATGAGGAACGCGAGCAGACGCTGAATCAACTGCTGGCGGAGATGGACGGGTTCGACAGTTCCTCCGGCGTCATCATCATGGCCGCCACGAACACTCCCGAAGTTCTGGATCAGGCGCTGCTGCGCGCCGGACGCTTCGACCGCCAGATTGTGGTGGATCGGCCGGACATTGACGGTCGAGAAGCCATTCTGAAGCTGCACGCGCGGAAGGTAAAACTCGGCAGCTCCGTCGACATGCGTAAGATCGCGGCCCGCACGCCGGGAATGGTTGGCGCCGACCTGGCGAACATCGTGAACGAGGCCGCCCTTCTCGCAGCGCGCCACCACGCCGACGCGATCGAGATGCGGGACATTGAAGAGGCGATCGATCGTGTGATGCTCGGGATGGAAAGAAAGAGCCGCGTGATGAGTCCGGGCGAAAAGGAACGCGTTGCGTATCATGAAAGCGGGCACGCGTTGATCGCCCTATCGGTGGAACATGCCAACCCCGTTCATCGCGTCTCGATCATCCCTCGATCCATCGGAGCGCTCGGCCATACCCTCCAGCTTCCGACCGAAGACCGCTTCCTCATGACGCGGACTGAACTGCTGGATCAACTCACCGTCATGCTTGGAGGCCGGGCCGCCGAAGAAATCACATTTCACGGAGAAGTCTCGACCGGCGCGGCGGACGATCTGGAACGCGCTTCCGAACTGGCACGGCAGATGGTCACCCGGTTTGGAATGAGCGCGCATATGGGCACGCTCACCTACGGCAAACCGCTTGCCGGACGGTTCCTGCGTTCGCCGTTCTCGCTGGAGGAACGGAACTACAGCGAGCGCACGGCGGAAATGATCGACGACGAAGTCCGGACCCTCGTCGAACAGAGTTACCGGCGGAGTCTCGATATCCTCAACGGCCGGCATGGAGAACTCATACGGATCGCCCGTGAATTGATCCAACGCGAAACGCTGGATCGCCCGGCCTTGGATCAACTCCTCCACGAAACAACCGCCGCTTGAAATACATCACTGCTTCAATTTCGCGACTTGGACAGATTGGCATCGGCTCGGCGCGATATCCTCCGCACTCCGACACAAAGTCAGGAAACAACCCGGACCACGGTATCTAAACCGCTGAACCACAACGTTCCGCAAACTTCGGCAGTGTACGTGCCAACGGCGAGTCGGTGAAGATTCTCATTGCCTATGACGGATCGGAGTGTGTGGACGCTGCGGTCTTCGATATGCCGCGTGCCGGTCTGCCGTGTTGCGGAAACGTCCTGGCTCTTTGCGTCGGGCGCTCCGGGGCCCAAGGCGCCGTGCCGGAGTCTGCCGGCAACAAGATCCGGTCTCAGCTCCCCGGTTGGACCATTGCGTGTGAGTCATCGGCCGGTTCGCCCGAAGATGTCATTCTCAGCACCAGCCGGCTGTGGCGTCCGGATCTTCTGATCATCGGAGCACGCATGCAATCCGGCCGGACACAGATGGGAAATGTCACCCTCGACGTTGCCCATCGGGCGCTCTGCTCGGTGCGTGTCGTTCCTTCCGAGACGGCCCAGCGGCGGGAGGGACCCATCCGGTTGCTTCTGGGCTACGACGGCTCATCCAGAACGCAACAGGCGATCGGGAGCGTTGGGCGGCGGTCCTGGCCGGCCAGGA
>JAHFTY010000122.1 GCA_023265365.1 Acidobacteriota bacterium | reverse complement strand
CGTTCAACCGGCCTATGTCAGCGACATGCACACCATGATGGTGGAATCGTTGATCCGGGCCCTGGAGATTCGAATGGACCGGACCATGGCGCTTCGGGCGAAGGAGTCCATCGACGGCTATTACCGGGCCGGACTGCTGCTGGCTCCGTACTTCTACGAGGCCCTGGGTTCGTTTGAGACACAGGATTCGGGTATCCGGGAAGTCGCGCCGAAAATGATCGCCGCGATCAAGGCTTCCGACGAGCAGGCCCGGTTTGCCGTCGCTTTCATGAAGATCCCGGTGTCCGCGAAGGCCCTGGCCGCGGCTGAAGTCCCGGCCCCTGAACCGGTTGCGCCTCCGAACCCGATGCGGGACCTTTTGAAAGAAGCAGAAGCGGCGCTGAATGCGAACAACAACGAGAAAGCCCGGTCCGCTTTCGAGAAAGTCATTGCCGAATACGACCGGAACAATGGAGCGGCATTCTATGGACTGGCTTTGATCGCGTCCAGAAACGGCGACAGCGATCTGGCAAAGGACTATTTCGAGCGGACCACGCGGGCGTCCGCTGTCGATCCGTCCATGAAAGTATGGGCATATATCTACCTTGCTCGTATCTTCGACTTGCAGTGTGAAAGGCCTCGCGCCCTGGAGTATTACCGGCAGGCGGTGAAGGTCGGAGACAACACGAGGAACGCCCAGGACGCCGCCAGGGAAGGGATACGAAAACCCTACGGAGAAGGTTGCCAATAGGGCTAAGTTCTTGTAGGCTTTTGGTTCTTTTTTTAACACCAAGCAAGGGAGACAGTTTCTAATGATCACAAGAAAGGGCATTGCTCTCGCGGCGATGCTTCTCACCATCTCAATCAACTCACCGCTGATGGCCCAACGCCGCAACGCGGACGCCAACAAGGGCGGCCAGCGTGGCGCAGCACCGGTGCAGGTCAATTACAGTCCCGCCCCGTCCACACCGGAAGAAAGCCAGGCCTTCAGCGCGATCCAAAACGATCCCGGCCAGGGCAAGAAAATCGAACTGGCGGATGCCTTCCTCGCCGCTTACCCCAACTCGCAACTGGCAGGCTACGTTCAGCGATTCCGGATGGAAGCCTTCACGCGGCTCGGTAAGTTCAAGGAAGCCGTCGCGGCCGGCGAACAGGGTCTTGCTCTCGAAACAAAGTACCTCGAGAACATGATCGCCAAGGCGGACGCCGAAGCCGCTGCTGCGAAGAACGCCCCGAAGGACGACAAGAAAAAGCAGGACAAGAACGCGCCGCCTCCTCCTCCGCCGATCGACAAGAATTCGGACGCTTTCAAGAACCTCGTCGATCAGACCGAGAAGGCGATGCTCTACTACTACCAGAACCTGATGAGCAACTATCAGGCGCTGAACGACGCTCCCAAGACCATCGAATGGGCGCAAAAGGCGCTGGGCCAGCAGCCCGATGATCTGCTCACCTTGCTCACGCTTTCCAGCGTGATGGCGGCCCGTCCGTCTCAGGATCCGAAAGAACTCGACAAGCAGATGAAGGAAGCCGAAGAGCACAGCAGGAAAGCTCTCGACATGGTGACCAAACTGTTGGCTGGACCGATGGGAGCCCAGATTCCGCCGGCCGATAAGGCGAACCTCCAGTCCTCGGTTCATCAGACGCTGGGACGGGTTTACTACAACACGAAGAAGTACGCCGAATCCCAGAGGGAATTCGGCGCCGCCCTGGTCGCGAAGAAGGACGACGGCGACACCCACTTCTACCTCGGACTTGCGCTGGCGCAGGACAAGCCGCCCAAGGTGGACGACGCCATGGAATCGCTGGCGAAATCCGTCTTTCTGAAAGGCAACACCTCCGCTCAGGCCAACGACATCCTGAAGCAGATGTACCAGAACGTGAAGAAGTCCATGGACGGCTACGATGCTTTCATCGCCTCAGCCGGCGCGAAGATCCAGTAAAGGGTTCGCGGTAGTACAATCGAAGGGCCGGGTGCTTCAGCGCCCGGCCCTTAACGATTTATGAGAACTCTGGAAGAACTTCAGTCGGACCTCGGATACCGCTTCAACGATCCGAAACTGCTGACCAAAGCGCTCACCCACAGTTCTCACGCCCATGAGTCCGTTGGGGAAATGGAGGACAACGAACAGTTGGAGTTTCTCGGCGATGCGGTGCTGGGATTCCTCGTCAGCGACTTCCTGTTTCGCGCGCATCCGGGTCTCAACGAAGGACAGCTTTCGAAGCTGAAGGGTTTCTTCGTCAGCGCCGCCAATCTGGTAAAGTTTGCCGAACAACTCGCTTTGGGCGATTACCTGCACCTGGGCAGAGGCGAGGAAAAGACCGGAGGCCGGGCGAAACAGGCGCTGTTGGTGGACGCCTTCGAGGCGATACTCGGCGCCATCTACCTCGACGGGGGAATCGCGCAGGCTCACGCGCTGATGTCCCGGTTCTTTGAGGCGCAGATCGAAGATGTCGGCGATCCATCGGTGCAGCTTGCGGACTTCAAGACCGCGCTCCAGGAAGTGATCCAAACCCGGCAGTTGGGCCGGGCAGACTACGTGGTCACCAGCGAAACGGGACCGGACCACGAAAAAATTTTTGCAGTGGACGTCATGATCGAGGGCCGGCCGGTCGCCCGCGGACTCGGCCTGACGAAAAAAGCCGCCGAACAGGCTGCCGCGCGCGAAGCGCTGGAGAGGTATGACAGAACTCACATATAAGAAATCGACCGCGCGCGAGTACTTCGAGTCGCTCGTGATTACCGTCATCCTGGCCCTGTTCGGAACCACGTTCATCGTTCAGGCTTTCAAGATTCCAACGCCTTCCATGGAAGACAACCTTTTGGTCGGCGATCACCTTCTGGTGAACAAGTTCGCTTTCGGTTCGCGCGGATCCGTCATCGACGGCGTTCTGCCTTTTAAGGACATCCATCGAGGCGACGTCATCGTCTTCCGTTATCCCAAGGACCTGACCAAGCACTACGTGAAACGTGCCATCGGTCTGCCCGGCGATCATGTGAAGATCGTCGACAAGCAGGTGTTCGTGAACGGTGAGCCGCTCACCGAACCCTACAAGATTCACAAGCGGATGGCGGGTTCCTATTCCGATCCGTTCTGGGATTTTTTCCCGCCCAAGCCCCATCCCAACGTTCGATACGCCGGAGGCGATGAGAATCCGTACTGGTACGAGCAATTCGCAAAGGACGGAGAAATCATCGTTCCCGCCGGGCATTACTTCGCCATGGGCGACAACCGGGACAACAGCTCGGACAGCCGCTACTGGGGCTTCGTTCCACGCGACCTGATCGTCGGTAAGGCGCTGATTATTTACTGGTCGTACGAGACGGATTCCGACGAATACCGTCGAACAGCGGTAAGCGACCGGGTTCAGCAGGTCACGGATCTATTTTCGAATTTCTTCCACAAAACCCGCTGGTCGCGCTCGTTCAAGATCATCAGGTAACCGCAGACCATGAAGAAGCTTGTGTTCGCCGGAGTGATTCTGGCCGTCATTGCCATTGCCGGCTTTTTTGTGTTCCGGAGCATCTCCGCGCAGGACACGCCGGCCGAGCCGCTCGGCGTTTCCAGACGGACGGCGGAAGTTCTGCAGAAGAAAATTGACCACATCAAGAAGAACCACGCCGAGGCCGATCCGCGGCACGCGGACAACGAGGTCGTGGTTACGGAACAGGAACTCGAATCGTACGTCCTGTTCTCGTTGCGGGATCAGATTCCGATCCAGATGGATTCCTTCAAGGTTCAACTCACACCGGGGGCCGTCGGCGCGGACACCCAATTGACGTTTACATCGAACAGTACCGGGAACCCCATGGTGGACGCATTTGTCGGGGGCACCCACAACCTGTTCGTGAAGGGGAAATTGACGGGTGAGAGCAGCCGGGGGAAATTCGACCTGCAGGAAATCAAGGTCGATGGGATTCCTGTTCCGAAGATTCTGATCCAGGCCCTGTTCGATAAATATGTCAAACCCAGGTATCCGGACGCCGACTTGAAAGAACCTTTCGACCTGCCCTGGAGCATCCGCTCGATTGACATCCAGACCGGAAAAGCAAAGATCGTTTACTGACAGACCGCCTCTTCAGCCCGTCTTCGCCGCCCGGAAAATGTAATTGATGTTCGAACGCTCTTCCGCAACAAGGTTGAACTTGAACCGGCCAAGCCGTTCCTTCAGATCATCCAGATAGAAATACCCGAACTTCAGGAGTCGATCCGCGGCCCGCACGTACAGCGGCGGACGGCGGGGGCCCAGCGTGGTCTGGCAGACGAAGTCGCCGTTGAGCTTCAGGACCCGTGCAATCTCGCCCACCGCCTGGTCCTGATCGCTGAAGAGTTGCAGGGCTCCGCAGCAGGTGACGGCGTCGAAACTTTCGGGTCTGAAGGGAAGCGACAGCGCGCTGCCCCGCATGTAGTAGGCGTTCGCCAGATCGTCCTTTTGCGTCAGGCGGACGGCCCGCCCCAGCATTTGGGGGGAGAGGTCGAATCCGATCACGCTGGAGTCCGGAAACCGTTTCGCCAACCGCCGGGTGATGGTGCCGGGTCCGCAGGCCAGATCCAGAATCAGTCCGCGCCTTGGGGGAACAAGCGAAGCGATGCGTTCGACGTCTTTGGGAAACGAGTGCTTGCTGGCAATGAAGTAACCGATCGGTCTCCACACATCCTCGTAAAGGAAGTCCACGATCGGCGCACATTCCATGAGCGCCTGAATCGGGGGAGTCGGTTCCGGGCTGCCGGGATGCAGATCAAGGTAGCCGTTTCGAACGGGGAACGCTATCCGGCAGCCCAAGCACATGAGTCGTCCGGCGCTTCCGAAGAGGTATTTTGAATGATTCGCCGTGCTCCAACGGATCCTGCTGCTGCCGCAACTCGCGCATTGGAAGGAGGAAAAAATCTCCGGTAACAACTCGGTCATGCCCCTCAACTCGGCCTTTCTGAAGGGTTCTGAGACCGAAACCCTCATGAAACGGGGATTTAGATTACCGATTTCCAGACACTGGCGCAAGCGGCTTTGAACAAAAAGTTGCAGGAAAAAACAACTCAGATGTCTCCTTGTTTGTCTCCTCGTTGAGGCACTGCTGTTCCAATGACGCGAAATCGAGGAAAAGCGTTTTTCACTCCTAGACGTTCGACGAGGAGGGGTGGCGCTCGGCGGCACCCCGCCTTGGCCAAGGCGGGGAAAAGTCCCCGTCCTGCGACTCCATGGCTTTATTTAAAAACCAGACCGCTTCGCTCAACGTTTTTTCTCGCTTAGGGAATGTTGGATCCAAACCGACTTTTTGTGCAAAGCCGGCGCAAGCAGGGGAAAACGATCACGAGCCGGGCTTCCCAACAATCCGAATTCCGAAATCCGAATTCCGAAATACAATAGCCCGGCTATGGACTTCACGCTGGTCTCATCCTACTCGCCCCGCGGCGATCAGGCCTCGGCGATCGAGCAACTGGTGCGTGGCTTGAAGGATGGCGAGAAACATCAGGTGCTGCTGGGCGTCACCGGCTCCGGAAAGACGTTCACGATGGCAAAGGTCGTCGAGAAACTGAACCGGCCGACCATCGTTCTGGCCCACAACAAGACTCTGGCGGCGCAGCTGTATCACGAGTTTCGAGGTTTTTTCCCGGGCAATGCCGTGGAGTACTTCGTCAGTTACTACGACTACTATCAGCCCGAAGCCTACATTGCGGCGACCGATACCTACATCGAGAAAGAATCCACGATCAACGACGAAATCGACCGGCTCCGGCTGTCCGCCACGCGTTCGCTGTTCGAACGGCGAGACGTGCTGATCGTCGCGTCCGTGTCGTGCATCTATGGCCTCGGCTCGCCCGAGGCGTACTACGGGATGCTGCTCATGCTCGAGAAGGGACAGCACGCCAGCCGCCGCGAGATCCTGACGAAGCTGGTCGAGATTCTCTACGAGCGCAACGACGCGGATTTCCGCCGGGGGACGTTTCGCGTGCGCGGCGATACCGTTGAAGTGCATCCGACGTACGAGAACATTGGATTTCGAATCGAGCTCTGGGGCGACGACGTCGAAAAACTTTCCGCATTCGACCCGCTGACCGGCGATGAGATCAAGTCGTACGAACGGATGACCATCTATCCGAAGAGCCACTTCGTCATGCCTCGTCCCCGAATCGAAAGCGCGGTGGAGACGATCAAGTCGGAACTGACCGGCTGGGAAGCGCTTCTCGAAAACCAGGGCCGGCTGCTGGAGTCGCAGCGCGTGCATCAGCGCACGCTGTTCGACCTGGAGATGATCAAAGAGGTCGGCTACTGTCACGGGATCGAGAATTACTCGCGGCACTTCACCGGTCGCAATCCGGGACAGCCGCCGCCGACGCTGCTGGACTACCTGCCGCCCGACTCGCTGACGTTCATCGACGAGAGCCACCAGACCATGCCGCAGCTTCGCGGCATGTACCACGGCGATCGTGCCCGGAAAGAGAACCTGATCGAGTACGGATTCCGGCTGCCTTCCGCGTTGGACAACCGGCCGCTCACCTTCGAAGAATTCGAAAAAAGGACCAATCAATCGATCTACGTTTCGGCCACGCCCGGTCCCTACGAACTCACGAAGACCGCGGGCGTTTATGTCGAACAGGTGATCCGGCCCACCGGTCTCACGGATCCCGAAGTGGAAGTCCGGCCCGTGCGCGGCCAGATCGACGATCTGCTGCACGAAATCCGCAGTCGCGCCGAGAAGAATGAACGCGTCCTGGTGACCACACTCACGAAACGCATGGCGGAAGATCTTGCCGAGTACTACACCGAGGTCGGCGTGAAATGCCGCTACCTGCACTCGGAAATCGAAACTCTCGATCGCATCAAGATCCTGAGAGGACTCCGCCGCGGCGAATTCGACGTGCTCATCGGCATCAACCTTCTGCGCGAAGGATTGGATCTGCCCGAAGTCTCGCTGGTCGCTATTCTTGATGCCGATAAAGAAGGCTTCCTGCGATCCGGCGACGCGCTCATCCAGACCATTGGCCGGGCCGCCCGCCATATCAACGGCCGCGCGATTCTTTATGCGGACAAGATGACCGACTCGATGAAACGGGCGATCGACGAGACCAATCGCCGGCGCGAGATCCAGAGGCGGTATAACGAAGACAACGGCATCACTCCCGAGAGCATCATCAAGCCGGTGGATATGGCGCTCGTGGCGATCGCCGAGGCGGACTACGTGGCCCTGCCCGAAGAAAGGATCGAAGATCCCGTTCCCGAGGATCCCGAAAAGCTCGCGGAATTCATCGCCAAACTCGAGGCCGATATGCGGGAAGCCGCCAAACGCTTCGAGTTCGAAAGGGCTGCCGAACTCCGCGACAAAGCCCGCGCCCTTCGCGCCCGGCTGATCGACTCTTAGAGTCGCACTGCGTCCGAATCAGGCGAAATCGAGGAAAAAGCGCTTTTCCCCTCCCCGATGAGGCACTGCTGTCCCAATCAGGCGAAATCGGGGAGAAGCGTTTTCCCCTCCTCGACGAGGAGGGGTGGCGCGAAGCGCCGGGGTGGTGCTTTCAAGAAATCGATTTTGTTAAACGAACCGCCCCGCCGCTCCGCGGCGCCCCGCCTTGGCCGCCTTGGCCAAGGCGGGGAAAAGTCTTCGTTGTTCTGCGACTCCACGGTTAACGTGCGTTTCCAACAGAACCGAAACCGCAATGTGGACAGTTCTGCCTCTCGACGAGGAGGGAACACACGTCTCGTGACCGCGCCTACCTGGCGGCGATCTGTTCGGTCATCAACCCGAGGCGGTCGACGCCGCCGCTCCTGACGGAATCGATCAAGTGCGCCACCTGATCGAAAAGCAATTCGGGATCGGCTTGAACAAAAGCGGTCTTGTCGTTTCTCGTTTTGAAGATCGCCTGCAGTTCGCTCGCAAGAAGCGCTTCATCCACTTCCGTCTGATTCACGCGAACGATTCCATCCCGGTCCAGGCTGACGACGATGGTCCGATCGTTCCGAACCGTCTCACGAGCGGAGTCGGGCGGCGGCTGCTGGGGAAGGTTGGTCCGAAACCCGTGCTGTTCCTTCGGCGTTATGGTCATGAAGATCACCAGCAGGACCAGCAGGATGTCATTGAACGGCGTTACGTTGATATCGGCTTTGACAGGCACGCGTTTCCGGTCACGTTTCTGCATTGTTTTTCTCCCGTGCCCCAATAGACACCGGCATGATCGAGTCCGTTCCAATGCTCGCGCGGCTCGAATCGCGGGTGGTACAATCCAGTCCCAGAGGATAAAGGTTATGAGCGCCCTACTAGCGATTCTCGTTTTGGCCGGTCAGCTGCAGAGCGGAAACGAATATTTCGAAAAAGGGGAGTACGCGGACGCGGCGGCTGCATTCGAGAAGATTCCTCAGGCGCAGCGGACGGCGTCGTCGCTGAATCGGCTCGCGGTCTCATACCACCTGCTCAACCGGCTGAGGGAAGCCGAAAGCGCCTACAAGGAAGCCATCAAGCGCGATTCGAAGTATGCCGATGCGTTCAACAATCTCGGAACGCTCTACTACTCCCGCAAAAACTTCGGGGAGGCGGAGCGGCAGTTCCGGCTCGCGCTTGAAGCGGACGTCGAACACAGCGCGGCGAGAAAGAACCTGAGGGCGGCGCGATTCGCGCGCGAGAACGGACGCAAAGCGCGTGAGGGCGCGATCGAATCGGAGAAGGCGAAGCCGCTGCTGGTCGAGGAGCGTACCAACGACTCGCTGACCGTGGTGAACCTGATGGCCCCCAGGGACCTCGAGGAAGCCTCGCTTCACGAGAAGCGGGCGGACTCGTTCATGGCGCGGAAGATGTACGATGACGCGGTCATCGAGTACCGCAAGTCCGTCACGATCGACAAGTACAACGCGTCAACCATGAACCGGCTGGGCCTGGCGTACCACCAGTCCCAAAAGATCAAGGAAGCCGAGGCCAACTACCGGGAAGCGCTCAGGCTGAATCCGTACTACATCGAGGCGCTCAACAATCTCGGAACGGTCGAATTCGTCAAGAAGAACTACGACAGGGCGCTCGAGCAGTACGGCAAGGCGCTGAAGCTGCGCTCGGAATCCTCCACCATTCTTCACAATGTCGGCGCGTGCCTGTTTGCGATGCAACGGTTCGAAGAGGGCATCGAGGTCTATAAGCGGGCGATGAGAATCGATCCCCAGCTGTTCGATCACGTTTCCGGTTTTGGAACCATCATCCAGACGACCAGCCGGAACGATTCGCTGCAGAATTTCTATCTCGCCAAAGTGTTTGCCGGCGCGGGCGACAAGGAACGCGCAATATCCCTCCTCTACAAGGCGTACGAGAGCGGCTTCAAGGACACGGCCAGGATCAAGGCGGAGCCCGCGTTCCAGGGCCTGCTTGAGGACGAGCGATTCCTGAAGCTGATTCAGACCATGATTGCGGACAACAAACCGGCTCCCGGAGTGAAATAAGCGCCGCTCGTGGAATATCTCAACTTCGCGGTCGAAATGGCCCGGGCCGCAGGCGACGTCCTGAAGCACTACGCCAATCGGGAAAAATTCGTCGAACTCAAAGGCCGGGCCAATCTCGTCACTGCCGCCGACAAGGAAAGCGAAGCGCTCATCATTGAAGCCATCCGCAAACGGTACCCGGATCACGCCATCCTTGCCGAAGAATCCGGCGCTCTGTCCGGTTCGAAGACCGCGGAAGGCCAATGGATCATCGATCCGCTGGACGGCACCACGAACTTCGCACACCAGTACCCTTTCTATTGCGTGTCGATCGGGTTCGAGCAGAGAGGACAGCTCCGGTGCGGCGCCGTCTACGACCCCTTTCGCGATGAGATGTTCAGCGGCGGCTCCGGCGCCGGAGCCTTTCTGAACGGAGAAAAGATAAGGGTGTCGGCCGCGGCCAGACTCTCGGACGCGCTGCTCATGACCGGTTTCCCATACAACTTTCGGGATCACATCGACGACATCCTTTCGAAGTTTCGGGCATTCCTCTTCGAAAGCCAGGCCGTGCGCCGCGGCGGCTCGGCCGCGCTGGACATGTGCTATGTGGCGATGGGCCGCTCGGACGGTTTCTGGGAAATGAACCTCCAACCCTGGGACACGGCCGCCGGCCAGGTGATTCTGGAGGAGGCGGGAGGCCGGCTGTCGAATTTCAAAGGCGATCCGTTTTCGATCTACGTGAAGGAAATCGCTGCGTCGAACGGGAAGATCCATGACGAGATGATTCGCGTTCTGTCGCAGCACCGCTAGATGTTCGCCACCCCGGGTCTGCCGATGCCTCCATTGCAGGGATAGGCCGGCGCCTACTGCATTTTCACGACAACCATCGTCCGGTCGTCATTGGGAGCGGTGCGGCCGGCGAAATCGTCGACGGCTTTATTGATCGTTGCGACAATTTCCTCCGCGGATAGATGCGCGCTGGCCCTTGCCACTTCCGCGAGGCGTTTCAATCCGAAGTCGTCGCCCGCTTCGTTGTGCATTTCAACGACCCCGTCCGAATAGAAGACCAGCACGTCTCCCGGCTCCAGCTTCAGTTCCTGTTCCTGGTAAGTGGAATCCGGGAACAGTCCCAGCGGAATGCCGGAAAGATCCAAAAACCTGGAAGCCCGGTTGTGGACGAGCAGCGGATACGGCAGGCCCGAGTTCGCCATTGTGATCGTTCGCGTTGGAGCGTCGTAGATGGAGTATGTCAGCGCGATGTACTGGCTTTCGATGGGCCGCTGGTAGAGCGTTTTGTTCACCAGCTCCAGCATCTGTCCCGGCGGATATTTTCGTCCGGCGCGAGTCCGTATGATCCCGCTCGAAAGCGCGCCGTACAATGCGGCGGGTGCCCCCTTGCCCGCGACGTCGCCGAGAACGATCGCGAGGCGGCCGTCGTCGAAGGGGATGAAGTCGTAGAGGTCTCCTCCAAGATGGGCCACCGGCGTGAACTGCACCGCGAGCGTGAGCGGCTCAAGGGCCGGCAGCTCCTCGGGCATCAGTTGATGCTGGATTTCCCGCGCAATCTTCATCTCGCGATCCATCCGCCGCTCGTTTTCCGAGACTCGTTCGTACAACTCGGCATTGGCGAGCGCCGTGGCGATCCGCGTGGCCAGCGTGACGAGGAAGCGTTCGTGGTACTCGGTGAAGTAATTCACTTCGGTGCTTTCCAGGTCGATGATGCCGATCACCCGGCCTTTATGGACGAGAGGGACGGTCATTTCGGATCGCGTTTCGGGATGCACGGCCAGGTATCGGGGATCTTTCGTCACCTCGCCCACGCGCAGCGGTTCATTCATTTGCGCCGATGTCCCCACCAGGCCGGTTCCCAGGGGCAACCCCAGTTTCTGGAATTCGCGCGCGTTGTAGCGGATGACGATGCGTGGACGCAGAAGCTGCTGCCGCTCATCGAGCATGAAGATCGAGAAGATCTGGTAATTGATGGTCGTCTTCACCGCCGCGGCAACCTTATGGACGAGTTCGTCGACTTCGAGCGTCGATCCCAGATCCTTGCTGATGTCGTACAGCAGGGCGAGCATCTCGCGGTTTCTCCGCTCGCTTTCGTAGAGTCGTGCGTTTTCGATGGCGATGGCGATCTGGCTTCCGAGAAGGCTGAGGAGCCGAACCTGGTCTTCGTTGAAGTAGCCCACCTCCGGACTTTCGATGTCGAGAACCCCGACAACCCTGTTTTTGCTGATCAGGGGAACCGCCAGTTCCGAGCGCGCCGCCTTGACCGCTTCGATGTACCGGGGATCGTCGCGGACATCGTCCACGACCACGGGTTTTCGCGTCCGTGCCGCGGTACCGACCAGTCCCTCGCCCACCGGGATGCGGAGGTTCTGGACAATGTCTGCGGAATGACCGACCGCCAGACGGAAGAACAGCTCCTCGCGCTCTTCATCCATCAGGAAAATCGCGAAGATCTGGAAGGGCACGATTTTCTGAGTCAACTCGGCGATCTTCCGCAGCAGTTGATCGAGATCGAGGATCGAGGTGATCTCGTGGTTGATCTCGATCAGCGTCGTCAGGAATCGCGCATCCGACCCGATTAGCGGTTCCGACTTCATCCGCGGGACGCCTCTTCGATGATCTTGATTCCGGAACTTGTTCCAAGCCTGGCGGCTCCCGCCTGCAACATCTGTTGCGCTTCCGGGTAAGAGCGGATGCCGCCCGCCGCCTTGATCTGGATTTCAGGGAGCAGATGGGCGCGCATGAGCCGCACGTCCTCGACGGTTGCGCCGGAAGGCCCATATCCGGTGGAGGTCTTCATGAAGTCGGGCTTGACGCGGTTCGCGATTTTGCACGCGAGGATCTTTTCCTGATCCGTGAGGTATGCGGTTTCGATGATGAACTTCGTATGAACGCCCAGTGTTCTGGACTTTGCCGTCAGGTATTGCATCTCTTCTTCGATGGACTTCTCGTCGCCCGACTTCAGCGCCGCGATGTTGATGACGAAGTCCATCTCGTCTCCGCCCTTCGCGGCGCAGGCCTTCATTTCGGCTTCCTTGATCTCCGTAAACGTCACACCGAATGGGAACGCAATGACCGTGGCAATCCTGACACGCGAACCTTTCAGGATGTCCCGCGCCATCGGAATGTACGAGGGGAAGATGCACACGGCGGCCATTCCGTATTCGATGGCTTCCGTGCATAGCTTGCGAATGTCGGTAGTCGTTCCGATGGGGCGGAGCAACGTGTGATCGATGTAACGTCCAAAATCAGATTTCATCAAGAACCCGGATATCGGGGAGGTTTCGATAACGCTGCGCGTAATCGAGACCATAGCCGACCACAAAAGCGTTAGGAATCTGGAAGCCGACATAATCGATCTTCCGCTCGTATTTCGAATTGCCCGGTTTCTCCAGCAACGTCGCCACTCGAATCGTCCGCGCCCCGCGTCCGGCGAGAATCCGGTCGACCTGATACAGCGTCAGCCCGGTGTCGACAATGTCTTCGACAACGATGATGTCGCGTCCGGCAACGGTCACTTCCAGATCCTTTTCGATGCGGACCGTTCCGGTCGACGTCGTGCCGTTGCCGTAACTCGAAACGGCCATGAAATCGACTTCCACGGGAATCTCCGGACTGATCTGCCGGATCATGTCCGCGAGGAAGAGGAAACTGCCTTTCAGTATCGCGACGATCGTAACGGCGCCGCCCGCGTAATCCGCGGATATCTGGCGGCCCAGTTCGGCGTTGCGGCGCTGAATCTGTTCGCTGGAGATGAGGACGCTTCCGAGAACTCTGTGCATAACCGGACCCTAAGTGTACCAGAGCAGGACCGCTTCGCGGCCCGCCCGCTCCGCCTGAACCGGAGGCCGGGGCCTCAGCCGGCGCACCGTGAAGCGGTTTGACATTACGATTGTCGCGCGAGTATAAACTCGTTCATCTAGTGCGAGAAAAAGGCAATGGCAAACAAAGTCCTGTTCGCGATGATGATGCCGATCCTGTTCGCTTCGCCGGCCGTCAGCCAGGTCAATACGGCGCCCCAGACCGGGCAGTATGACATTCGAGGACGGCTCGTTTTCCCGACGCCGAAGCCTCCCGAGGACCGCATCGAAATCAATCTCGAAAGAAACATGCAGCGGATCCAGACGGTTTTCGCGGATTCCCTCGGCAACTTCGAGTTCCGCTCCGTGCCCCCCGGCGACTACTACGTCAGCATCAAGCTGCCGGACTTCGAAGATGTCAATCAGTCCGTGTCCGTGATGAGCACGCAACGGACAACCACGACAGTGATTCAGATGAATCCCCTGTTCACCGTGCGCCGCACCCGCGCGCCGGGCTTCGAGGGAGACGATCCGGACGTCATCGACGTCAAGATGATGACGAAAAGCTATCCCAGGAAAGCCGTGCAGGCCTATGAGAAGGCGCTCGAGGAAAGCCGGAAAGGCCGGACCGACGGCGCCGTCAAGTTCCTTGAAGAAGCGGTGAAGCTGGCGCCCGACTTCTACCATGCGCAAAACAATCTTGGCGTCGCGTATCTCAAGCTGAACCGTTTCCGGGATGCCGAAGCGGCCTACCGGCACGCCATGGACATCAATCCGAAAGCGCAGCAGCCGCTCATCAACCTGGGGATCCTCTTCATCACGGAGGCGGATGCTCGTAAGGAAGAGGGTCGTCCCGTCGCCGGCAAGTTGCTGGATGACGGCAT
>JAHFTY010000277.1 GCA_023265365.1 Acidobacteriota bacterium | reverse complement strand
AGCCTGTTTTGGGCTATTCCGATGCCCGAACCGATCGTAACTTGTTAGAATCACAGGACGGCCCCGTAGCTCAGTTGGATAGAGCAGCGGTTTCCTAAACCGGAGGTCGGCAGTTCGAATCTGCCCGGGGCTATTACTGAAATCGTTGTTCTGCGCTGTAGGCCGCAGACCCTGCATCCTCGACCATCGCTCGAAACCACAGTGTCTGGCCGGGCTGCGGTACCCATTGCCAGGTGCCGTTTCCGGTTGACGGCTTCTTTTGAAAGCCCGGAATGGGCGACCACGGATAAGTGTAGCTTTTCACCTGAAGCGAAACCTTGGCCGCGGCGCTGCCGTTCGATCTCCATTTGAATCCGAACTCGCCGAATTGTTGTCCGGGACCACCGACAAACAAGTAGTGAAACGTGTACGGATCCAGCGTGACGTGGAGCGTCGAGGCTGAGGCGCCCGGCGGCGGCAGGGGTGGGCTCGATGACCAGCCGATGCCGAACGCCCCAAGCAGAGTGCGGACGAATCCGGCGAGAGCGGGCCAGAAGGCGCGGATGACCGACAATAGCGCCATCAGGAATCTAATCAGCGGGCTGAAGAAGTACCGTTTTTTCGGCTTTGGCGCCGGCGTTGGAGGAAGCGTTTCGTGAGGCGGAATCGGCTCGGACGCGCAGTCCGTCGCGGGTTTCACCTGAAACCAGTTGGGCCGCGCAATCGGACGCTTGATGCGTCCGGCATGGATGTCGTCGACAAAGGCGTCCAGCGCTGCGAGGATCGCGGCGGTATACGACAATCGCAACTCCACCACCGCATTTCGGATTTTTTGCTTCGTCGCGTCGTCCGCAACCGGGTTGCCCGCGTACGGAGGCTGCAGGAGCGGTCCGATGTTGATCTCCATCGTTATCGCGCGCATCCAGCAAATGTCGCGGCTCTGCGCGTACGCTTCAGCCGACCCTTCGTAGGTGGAGGCGGCCGGAATCCAGGAAAACTTGAAATGGCATTGAGCTGCCGCTGCGGTGATCGCCGCCGCGATCGATTGCCATCGTTCTGCTCCCGTTCTTTTCGGGCAGTGGGGCGCTGATATACTCTGCGGCAATGTCAAGGAGGTCCGAATGCCAGCCATAGCGTTCACGTTAAATGGGAAGCGGCAGTCCGTCGACGTTCCTCCGCAGATGCCTTTGCTCTGGGTTCTGCGCGATACGCTCGGCCTGACCGGCACGAAGTTCGGTTGCGGGCAGCAGCTTTGCGGGGCGTGCACCGTGCATGTCAACGGCGTCGCGACCCGATCGTGCGGCGCGCCGATCTCCACCATTGCGGGCAAGACGGTGACGACGATTGAGGGGCTCTCCCCGGACATCACGCACCCGGTCCAGCGCGCGTGGATCGATTCCGACGTGCCACAGTGCGGCTATTGCCAGTCCGGACAGATCATGTCGGCCGCCGCGCTGTTGACGAAGAAGGCGAACCCCACGGACGCGGACATCGATCAGGCCATGCGCGGAAACCTCTGCCGTTGCGGAACCTATTCCGCGCTGCGCGAAGCCATTCACAAAGCCGCGCGATACGCTTCGGCGAAGACCGAAGCGGGAGGTGGCGAATGAATCGCCGGGACTTTTTGAAAACAACTGCGATTGCGGGAGGCGGCCTCCTGATCGGACTTGAACTGCCGGCGCGTGCGGCTGCGGGCGAATCGGGCAAGCTCAATGCCTACGTCCACGTGGGCGCCGACGACAGGGTGACCTTTTACATCACCAAGGCTGAGATGGGGCAGGGCACCGTGACATCGCTTTCCATGCTTCTTGCCGAAGAACTGGAATGCGATTGGAAGAAAATCCGAACGGAGTTTCCCGGAGTCGATCCCATCGCTTACGGCATGCAGGGCGTGTTCGGAAGCATGAGCGTGCGCACCCTCTGGGAGCCGCTTCGCAAGGCCGGCGCGACCGCGTGCGAAATGCTCGTTCAGGCCGCGGCGCAGAAGTGGGGCGTGGCCAAGGCGGACTGCCGCGCTGAAAACAGCTCCGTCGTGAATCTCAGGACGAAGGAGCGGCTGTCCTACGGCAGCCTCGCCGACGCGGCGTCAAAGCTGCCGGTTCCTCGGAATGTCGCGCTGAAGGATCCGACCCAGTTCAAGCTTGTGGGGAAATCATCGAAGCGTTTGGACACGCCGGACAAGGTCAGCGGCAAAACCATCTTCAGCACCGATATCAGAATCCCGGGCATGCTCTACGCCAGCCTCGTGCGTTGCCCCGTCTTCGGCGGCAAAGTTTCCAGCTTCGATGCGACGAAGGCGAAGTCCTTTCCCGGCGTGAAACAGGTGGTGCAGGTTTCGAATGGCGTCGCCGTTCTGGCGGACAACACGTGGTCGGCCATGGAGGGCCGCAAGGCGCTTGTCGTTCAATGGAACGAGGGAGCGCTCGCGAATACCTCCAGCGCGACGATTCGAAAGACGTTTGCCGACATGGCTGAAAAGCCTGGAGCCGTCGCCCGCAAGGAAGGCGACGTCATGGCGGCGCTTGCGTCCTCAGCGCCTAAGATCGAAGCCGTATACGAGGCGCCCTACCTCTCACACGCTCCGATGGAGCCGCTCAACGCCGTCGCGCGCGTGCTCGCCGACGGATGCGAGGTGTGGGCGGGAACCCAGATCCAGAGCGCCGCTCGCGACACGGCCGCGAAGATTGCGGGGCTGCCTCCGGAAAAAGTCCAGATCCATACGACCTATCTCGGCGGCGGTTTCGGCAGACGGGGAGGGCCGGACTTTATCGGCGAAGCGGTCGAGATTTCAAAAGCGGCCGGAGTTCCCGTCAAACTGCAGTGGACCCGCGAGGACGATATTCAGCACGACCTGTATCGTCCGGCGTCGTACACGAAGTTTACGTCGACGATCGACGCGAACGGTTTGCCCGGCGTGTGGAACGCCCGCGTGGTGTGTCCGTCGTTTGCGGGTTTGCGCAACGGAGTGGACCGTACCGGCGTGGAAGGCATTGCCGAAATCCGTTACGCGATTCCGAACATCCTGGTGGAATACCATCCGCCGGAGGCCGGCATTCCCACCAGTTACTGGCGATCCGTCGGTTACTCGCATAACACGTTCTTCACGGAAAGCTTTATGGACGAATTGGCCGTGGCGGCAAAGACGGACCCGGTGGAGTTCCGCCGAAAGCTGCTCGGGAAAGCGCCCCGCATGCTCGGCGTGCTGGAACTGGCGGCTGAGAAATCGGGTTGGACGAAGCCCCTGCCCGCCGGCCGGCATCGCGGAATTGCGGTCGTGGACAACCTCGGCAGCTTCAACGCACAGGTGGCCGAAGTCTCCGTTGTAAAAGGCAAGCTCCGGGTTCATCGCGTCACGTGCGCGGTGGATTGCGGCTACGTCGTGAATCCGAACATTGTCGTGCAGCAGATCGAGAGCGGAATCGTCTACGGATTAAGCGCGCTGCTTCGTGGCGAAATCACGATCGATCGCGGGCGGGTCCAGCAGACGAATTTCAATAATTACGAACCGCTGCGCATCGACGAAATGCCGGCGATTGAAGTTCACATCGTGCCCAGCACCAATCCGCCCGGAGGAGTCGGTGAAGCCAGCACGCCCACGATCGCTCCGGCAGTAACGAACGCGATCTTTCGGGCCACGGGGAAGAGAATTCGCAGATTACCGCTCAAAGACGCCGATTACACGGTGTAGCGTTTGCTGGCGCCGGCTTTGTGCCGGCGCCGGAAATCGCGCGGTTCATTTTCTGGAGACCGGGCCAGTTAAGTCATTGCCTCGCAGAATGCCACAACCACGGAAGGATCGAACTGAGGTCCGGAGCAGCGGATGATTTCCCGCAGCGCGAGCGGGTGAGAACGGGCAGCCCGGTAGGGGCGGTCGGTGGTGAGCGCGTCGAACGAGTCGGCGACGGCGATGATTCGCGAACCGAGAGGAATTTCCGGACCGCGGAGGCCGCCAGGGTAGCCTCCGCCGTCCATGCGTTCGTGGTGGTGCAGAACCATCAGACTTTCCTGCTCGAAACCTTCCACGTTCCGCAGTGCCATCCAGCCATATTCGGGATGCTTTTTGATCCAGTCGAATTCCGAGTCGTCGAGTTTTCCGGGTTTCAAAAGGATGTGGTCCGGTACTCCGATCTTGCCGATGTCGTGAAGCGACGCCGCCAGGACGACACTTTCGATTTCAAACTCGGGAAGGCCAAGACGAACCGAGATGTCACGGCAATAGCGGGCGACCCGGCTCGAGTGACTGCCGGTGTAATGGTCGCGGAGATCGATCAGCGACACCAGCGTGCAGGCCATGTCGATGGTCTGGCGCCGCGACCGGTCTTCGAGTTCGGTGATTCTGAACTGGGCTTCGACGAGCGTGGTACTCATGGTGCAATCCTTGCGAAATGAGATTACGGGCGAACGGCGCGCAGGACATCGACGCGGCCGGTGCCGAGCTTGCCTGCGTATCCGGGGTTTTTGGCGTCGATGTTGACGGTCGTCGTGGAAATCGACGATGCAATTCCCGTCGTCTTGATCGACCGCACCAGCGCGGCTGTTCCGGCGACGATGGGTGCGCTGAACGACGTACCGGAAACGATGCTGTAGAGCCCTCCGGGATAAGCCGAGATGACATTGACGCCGGGCGCGTCGAGGGCGACGTCGTTCCCATAGTTCGAAAACGACCCCTTCACGTCCTGAATATCGGTTGCGGCAATCGCGTTGACGCCCGCGTAGGCTGCCGGGTACTGCGGCGCAGAGGTGTTCTTATTGCCGGCCGACGCAATCAGCACCACGTTCTTCTGTTTGGCGAAGTCGACGGCGCTGCGGAGCGCCTTCGAGTCGGTGAGTGTTCCGAAACTCATATTGATGACGTGCGCGCCGTGACTCACGGCAAACCGGATCGCCTTCGTCAGCATGTAGGTGTCGGACGCGCCCTTCTCGTCAAACGCGCGCAGCGGCATGATCATGGCTTCCGGCGCGACCACGGCGATCAGGCCTGCGCAAAGCGTGCCGTGGCTGTAAGCCGGATTCATGCTGAGCAGCGGTATGCCGTCGAGGTAGTCGACGCTGGACTGGTCCAGAAAGTCGATGCTGGATTGATCCAGGTAGTCGACGCTGGATTGATCCAGATAGTCGACGCTGGACTGATTCAGAGCCGTTTCCCCCGAGGGTTTCGACGCGACGAAATCGTAGCCGGACGTCAGGTGTCCCTGAAGAGACGGATGCGAATAGTCGAATTGCGAATTGATATCGGCAACGACAACTCCGCGCCCTTTGGAGACGGACTGGGCTTCCTGCGAGCGAATCAACCGAAGCGCCGGTTGGCTCTTATACCAGTCTCCGGTCGCCGATGGAGCCGCATTCAGAATGGCAAGCTGTCCGGGATTGGGAAGGGCGACACCGAGGTTCGTTTCGAACCACTGAAC
>JAHFTY010000276.1 GCA_023265365.1 Acidobacteriota bacterium | reverse complement strand
ATTGCCGGGCTGGAAGTGTTGCGCATCATCAACGAACCGACCGCCGCCGCGCTCGCGTACGGCCTGGACAAGAAGAAAGACGAAGTCATTGCCGTCTACGACTTTGGCGGCGGCACGTTCGACATTTCGATTCTGGAAGTGGGTGAGGGTGTCGTTGAGGTGAAGGCCACGAACGGCGACACGCATCTTGGCGGCGACAACATCGACCAGCGGATCATCGACTGGATCGTTGACGAGTTCAGGAAGGACCAGGGCATTGACCTTTCGAAGGACAAGATGGCTCTGCAGCGTCTGAAGGAGGCTGCGGAAAAAGCGAAGTGCGAACTCTCCACCGTCCAGGAAAGCGAGATCACGCTACCGTTTGTGACGGCCGATGCTTCCGGACCGAAACACCTGAATTTGAAGCTGACGCGCTCGAAGTTCGAAACCCTGGTGGACGACATTCTTCAGCGCACGGTCGGGCCATGCAAGCAGGCGCTGTCGGATGCCGGTGTGAAGCCGAGCGATATCGACGAAGTCGTCCTGGTTGGCGGGAGCACCCGCATTCCGCGCGTGCAGCAGATCGTGAAAGGTCTGTTTGAAAGAGAGCCGCACAAGGGCGTGAACCCGGATGAAGTCGTCGCAGTGGGCGCGGCGGTTCAAGCCGGCGTTCTGGGTGGAGAAGTCAAAGACGTCCTGCTGCTTGACGTCACGCCGCTCTCCCTGGGCATTGAAACGCTCGGTGGCGTTTTCACAAAACTGATCGAGCGCAATACGACGATTCCGACACGGAAGAGCGAGATCTTCTCCACGGCGTCGGACAGCCAGACGTCGGTGGAGATCCATGTTCTTCAGGGCGAACGCCCGATGGCGCGCGACAACCGGACGCTGGGCAAATTCCATCTCGTCGGAATTCCACCGGCTCCACGGGGAGTGCCGCAGATCGAAGTCACGTTCGATATCGATGCGAACGGCATCGTGAACGTTTCGGCCAAGGATCTGGGAACGGGCAAAGAGCAGAAGATCACGATCACGTCTTCAAGCGGACTGTCGAAGGACGATATCAACAAGATGGTTCGAGAATCGGAGTCGCACGCGGACGAAGACAAGAGCAAACGGGAAGAGATCGAAGCCCGCAACAAAGCGGACTCTCTGGTCTACCAGACCGAAAAACTCCTGTCCGAACATCGTTCCAAACTTGCCGACGGCGACGTCAAGAACGTCGAGGCGGCAATCGCGGATACGAAAAAAGCGCTCGAAGAGGGCGGCACGGACCGTATCAACAAAGCGGTGGATGCCCTGACCCAGGCATCCCACAAAGTCGCCGAAGCCATGTACAAGTCGGGTGCGCAGCCCGGCGCCGGCGGCGCGAGCGGAGACGGCGGCTCGAATGGTTCGGGCGGCAGTTCCGGCGCGAAGCCGGGTGACGACGTGATCGACGCGGAGTACGTCGACGTCGACGACAAGAAAAAGGAATAGGGGGAGTTCGGAGTTCGGATTTCGGAATCGGAATTTGGGGCTTGCCCATCCGGTTCCGAAATTCGAATTCCGCAATTGTGGTTATGGCTGCGAGAGAGGATCTCTACATCATCCTCGATGTTGGGCGAACGGCTTCCGAGAGCGACATCAAGAAAGCCTTTCGCAAACTTGCGCGGCGGTTTCATCCGGATATCAATCCGGGCGACCGCTCGGCAGAGGAGCGTTTCAAGAGGATCTCGGAAGCCTATGAGGTGTTGAGTGACCCGCTTAAACGGCAGTTCTATGACGAGAATGGCTTCTATACCGACGGCGTTCTTGCCGCGCAGCACCGTCCCGAGTGGGGTTTCAGTTTCGAAGGTTTCGACTTCTCCCGGCTGGGCTCCGCCGGATTCGGCGAGGCTTTCGGCCAGCTCTTCGTGCGCCAGCCTTCGCGTCGCGAGCCGGAGCCGGGCCAGGACCTGGAGTACCAGATCTCACTCAGCTTCAATGACTCGATTCGCGGCCTCTCGACCGGGATCAGCGTTCTCTGCAGGACGCCGTGCGCGAAGTGCAACGGCAACGGGCGGCTGCCGGGTTCGCGTGACGCGGCATGCCAGCGATGCGGTGGCGTGGGCAAAGGTTCGATTACGAAGGGGCTGCTTCAGTTTGCGGTGAACTGTTCGGAGTGCGGCGGTTCCGGAAAACACATCGCGAAGTGCCAGGATTGCGGGGGAGAGGGACGAGTTTCGCAAAATGAGCTTCTGGATGTTCAAATCCCGCCGGGAGTCAGCACGGGATCGCGCATCCGGTTTCAAGGCAAGGGCGATGCCGGCAGGCTTGGCGGTCCGCCTGGAGACTTATACGTCCTGACGAATGTGGTGCCTCATCCGTTCTTCAAGCGTGCCGGCGATAACATTCATTGCACGGTCCCCATCACGATTGCGGAGGCCGTGCTTGGCGCCAAAATCGAGGTGCCGACCATCGACGGACGCGCGGTGCTTCGCATTCCGCCGGGGACCCAAAGCGGGCAAACCTTCCGGCTGCGGGAGAAGGGCGCGCCCTCGCTGATCGATCCGCGCGCGCGGGGGGATCAATACGTCGAGGTTCAGGTGGTCATTCCGAGAGTCGGCGACGAGCGGTCGAAAGAGATCCTGAGAGAGTTGGCGAAGTTGAATCCCGGGGATCCCCGCCAGGAGATCTGGAAGTAACCATGGAACGGAAGAAAAAAGGCAAAGGCGCCTACATGATCAGTGCGGTTGCCGAAACTTACGACATCCATCCCCAGACTCTCCGGCTGTACGAACGCGAGGGTCTGCTGAAACCCTCACGATCAGAGGGCAATACGCGTCTATATACTCAGGAGGATCTGGAACGACTGGAACTGATACTCAGTTTGACGCGCGATCTGGGCGTGAACCTCGCCGGCGTCGAAGTGGTTTTGAACATGCGCCAGCGCATGGAGGATATGCAGCGCGAGATGCAGGGATTCATCGAATACATCGAACGGGAAATCGCGAACCGGTCTCCCGAGCTGAACGAAAAGATTCAGCACGCCCTCGTTAAAGTGACGCCACCGCACGTCGTTCTGGCAAAGCCATAAGAGAGAATATGAAAACTATTGTCGATGAGCGTCCGGTCGAAGGACCCGATACGCTCCGAATTTATTTGAAAGACATCTCACGCTTTCCCCAGCTCACCGCTGACGAGGAAAAGGATCTCGGCCGTCGTGTTCGCGAGCATGACGAAGGCGCTTTCCGGCGGCTGATCGAATCGAACCTGCGTTTTGTGGTGGCGATGGCGAAGAAGTACTCCCGATCCGGCTATCCGCTTCACGAACTCATCAACGAAGGCAATCTGGGTTTGATCGAGGCCGCTTCCCGCTTCGATCCGGATCGCGGTGTCCGGTTCATTACTTATGCAAGCTGGTGGATTCGCCAGGCGATCCTTGCGGCGATTGCGCACTACGGTCAGGCGGTCAGTGTGCCGCCGAAGGTGAAGCACGAAGCGTATCGCTTCGACACGAAAGTGGCGCGGCTCACCCAGGCACTGGGGCACCGCCCGAGTGTCGAGGAGATATCCGAAGAGCTCGCAATGAAAGAAGAGGATGTGCTCGACATGATGGGAGGGACTCCGACCGAAGTGTCGCTGAGCGCGCCGATCGGCGACGATCTCGATATGAAGCTCGAGGACCTCATCAAGGATGAACAACTCATGCCGGTCGACGAGGCGATGATCGAAAACTCCTTCCACGAAGAATTGGAAGGACTGCTGGATCAACTCGACGACAAGGAAAAACACATCATCGATAAGCGGTTCGGCTTGCATGACCATGAACCGCAGACGCTGGCCGAGATCGGCGCGGACCTGCATCTGTCCCGCGAACGCATCCGCCAGCTCGAAGAACGGGCATTGAACAAGCTGAAACGGTCGCGCCGTGCGAGACAGTTGATCGGTTATCTGAACTGAGTTTTACCGTACCGGTGTCGTGGCGCCTGACACCGGGATCACACTAAGTTAAGTTACAATCGCCCTCATGAGCCAATCGGAAACAGACGTTCCTGTTTGTCCAAAATGTGCGGGCACCGGCTGGGTGCGAATACGCCGTGACGAGAAGGATGGTGTCATCCGGTGCGAATGCCGGAAGGCCGGGCGGCCGGAGCGTCTGCTGGAGCTGGCGCGGATTCCCGCCCGTTACAAGCACTGTGAGCTGAGGGAGTTCGTCCTCAACGCCAAGGAAGGCCTCACCAATCAGAGTCATGAGCGTGCGAAACTCGTCGCCGAGAAGTTCGTCGACGAGTATCCGGCATCGATGCCGTTTGGTCTGCTCTTCATGGGGCCTCCGGGCGTCGGCAAGACCCATCTTGCCGTCGGCATTGTCCGGGAGTTGATCAACCGCAAGGGGATTCCCTGCCTGTTTCGTTCGTTTCCGGAACTGTTGAAGGAGATCCAGAACTCGTACAGTGCGATCTCGCAGTCGTCGGAACTTGCGCTGCTTTCTCCCGTTCTGGACACGGAGGTGCTGGTGCTGGACGAACTGGGATCTCAAAACTTCACATCCTGGGTGAGGGACACCGTGAGTTACGTCATCAACTACAGATATGCCGAGAGCAAAGTGACGATTTTCACGACAAACCTCCTGGATCGGAAGAAGGACGATCCGCAAGACATCAGGAAGGGCATTCCGGACGCTCTCGTGGACCGGATTGGAGAGCAGATGCGATCCCGATTATTTGAAATGTGTAAAACCGTGGTGATCAGCGGGAATGTCGATTTCCGGCAGGCGGTTAAACAGGCCGAACATCACTTCTGAAGAGACTCATTCCTCTTCATCTTCGTCATCGTCGCCCGCTTCCAGAACTTCGATGAGAAACTGCGCTTCACATTCTTCGCAGACGAACTGGTCTTCGTCTCCAGCTTCGAGTTTCCCTGCGCACATGGGGCAGAAAGAGATTTCGGCACTCATAGGTCCTCAATACTAAAATGATTTTTTGAAAGTCAAAAGGGTTTTTCCGACAGAGAGCGAGCATGAAAAGAAACGGATTGGAAGAGCAGTACGTCATTGATGACTTCACCAGCAAGGACACGTGGAGGATCTTCCGCATCATGGCGGAATTCGTCGAAGGATTCGAAACGCTCGCGAAAATCCCTCCCGGGATCGCGATCTTCGGTTCCGCGCGCGTGTTGCCGGGAAGCGAACCCTACCAGAAGGCCGAAGCCATCGCCGCCACGCTGGCGAAGGGAGGATTCTCGGTCATCACGGGCGGCGGTCCCGGCGTCATGGAGGCGGCGAACAAGGGCGCCACGGAGGCCGGCGCGGTTTCGGTCGGATTGAATATCGAACTACCGCTCGAGCAGAAGCCCAATATCTATGCGAACAAGCTTCTGAACTTCCGATACTTCTTTGTTCGCAAGGTGATGTTCGTCAAGTACTCGATTGCGTTCGTCATCATGCCGTGAGGGTTCGGCA
>JAHFTY010000121.1 GCA_023265365.1 Acidobacteriota bacterium | reverse complement strand
GTCGATTTCCCGAACAACACCACCCCGGCGCTTCGCGCCACCCCTCCTCGCTGAGGAGGGGAAAACGCTTCTCCTCGATTTCGGTTCATTTGCCAAATCGACTTGAGCAAAGCCCTTCCTCGACGAGGCTCGGCGAGAGGTGGCGCGAGGCGCCGGGGTGGCCGGTCCGCGGTCAGGCGAGTTTGAGTCTGCGGACGTTGATGCCCGCCTGGCTGAATAGTTGAAAGGAACTGTCGTTGAGCGGGTAATCCATGTTGTAGACCACTTCGCGTATCCCCGAATTGATGATCATTTTTGCGCACATCAGGCAGGGTGCGAAGGTGGTGTAGACGGTCGCATCCTTCACCGAAACGCCGTGATAGGACGCCTGAACAATCGCATTCTCCTCGCCGTGGGAACACAGACACTCATCCAGCGCCGTTCCCGGCGTCGCGCGGCCGTTGCATCGGGGACAACCGCCTTCGTTGCAGTTCCGGGTTCCGCGGGGCGTGCCGTTGTAGCCGGTCGAGATGACGCGTTTGTCACGGACGATGATGGCAGCCACTTTCCGCCGGACGCAGTTCGACCGTGACGCCACGACCTTGGCAATATCCATGAAGTAGTCGTCCCATCCCGGCCGGGTGATTTGTTTCAACATCTGTTGGAATAACGCATCGATCTGGTCGTGCAGCTTACCCAGGTCTCCGTCGTTGACGACCGTGTAGTCGGCGAGGCCTTCGACCTTGCGGAGATTCTGCGAGTTTTCATCGCCTTCCACTTCGCGTTCCTCCAGTTCGACGAAACGGTCGAAACGGATGGGGTCGCCTTCGCGGGCGCGCTGGCTCAGCCGTTCGAAACGGAGTCGTTGAGGAGCTTCGACACAGATCAGTTTGAAGTTTTTGGCGCCGCGCAGCGCCTCGACTTCGGAGGGATTTCGTATGGAGTCGATGACATAGTTCTTGTCGTCTTCGAGTCTGGCCAGGACGCGCTGGGCGAGAACCGCGGGTCCGTTCTTTTGGCGCAGGTCGTTTCCCGTCTCGATCAGGACTTCGCGGCTCATGGCCAGGCCGCGCTGCTTGATTTCGTCGCGGATCACGTCCGACAGCGAGTAGTAATAGAAACTTTTCTTTTCGAGATACTTGGCGACTTCACCTTTGCCGCTGGCGTTGCGTCCTGTAAGTCCAATCATCATTCCCATTCACCGAGCCCTACGATACTATGTTTTCCTTATGTTCGAGGATAAGAAGATCGCCGTACTGGGTGCCGGAAAGCTGGGCGAAGCGCTGATCAGCGGCCTCATTGACACCAAGCTTGTCCGGGAAAACCAATTCATCGCGACGGCGGCGCACAATGAGCGGCTGGAGCAGTTGAAGAAGAAGCTCGGGATTCAAACCACGCTGTCCAACAGCGAAGCGGTGCGCAAGTCTGAGCTGGTGCTGTTGTGCGTGAAGCCGCAGACCGTCGGGGAAGTCGTGCGGCAGATCTCCGATGATCTGACGCTGGACCACCTCGTGATCTCGGTTGCGGCGAGCGTCACGACCCGGTTCATCGAAGACCTCCTCTTCAAGGCGGTTCCGATCATTCGCGTGATGCCGAACACGCCCTGCCTGATCAAGGCAGGCATGAGCGCGATCGCAGTCGGCAGGCATGCGACGGCGGAACACATGAAGCAGGCGCAGAAGATCTTCGATGCGATTGGACGAACCGTGGTGCTCGACGAAAAACACATGGATGCGGTCACCGGCCTGAGCGCAAGCGGGCCCGCGTTCGTGTACATCATCATCGAATCGTTTGTCGAAGCCGGCGTGAAGGTGGGGCTGCCCCGCGAAACGGCGACGCTGCTGGCCGCCCAGATGGTGTTGGGGGCATCCAGGATGGTTCTCGAGACCGGCGAGCATCCTGCGAAATTGAAAGACATTGTGACCACACCTGCCGGCTGCACCATCGACGGCATCCTGGAACTCGAAGACGGCGGCCTGCGCGTGACGCTGATCAAGGCGGTGGTTCGCGCCACCCAGCGTGCCCGCGAACTGGTCAACGGGTGAAACGTTGGCGAATCCACTCCGAGTTGTCATGGTCGCCGCCGAGTGCGTGCCTTTCGCGAAGGCGGGCGGGCTTGGAGACGTCATTGGAGCGCTGCCGGCCGAGTTGGAGGCGATGGGGGTCGAGTGCAGCGTCGTCATCCCGCGGTACCGGTCCATCGAACTTCAAAAACACGGCTTCGTCCCCTTCGAGGTTCCAGGCGAACGGCGTGTTCCTTTCGGATGGGAGGAACTTCTCTACGACGTGCATGCCGGCAGGCTGCCGGGAACGAACGTCAACGTCTTTCTGATCGGCAACGACCGATTCTTCGACCGGGACGGCATCTACTTCGACCCGCATACCGGACGCGATTACGGCGACCAGGCTGACCGATGGATCTTCTTCAATCGCGCCTCCACGGAATTCCTTAAACAGGTTTTTCCCGGCGTCGACGTCATTCACACTCACGATCATCAGACGGCGCTCATTCCCGCCTACATTCGAAGGTTTTACCGGCGCGATGGTGTCTTCGCCAATACGGGAACCGCGTACACGATTCACAATCTCGGATATCAGGGCATGTTCCCCAGGGAAGTGATCTGGCGCGCCGGCTTTGACGACGCGGAGTTTTATCCGACGAGTCCCTTCGAGTTTTACGGCGTTTTCAATTTCATGAAAGTGGGCATCGTGTATGCCGACGTGATCACTACCGTCAGCCCCACGTATGCTCGTGAGATTCAGGAAAGCCGGGAGTATGGATACAGTCTCGAAGGCGTTCTCCGGGAACGTTCGCACGACCTGGTGGGAATCCTGAACGGCATTGACGTCAAGATCTGGGACACTCAGAACGATCCGCTGATTTCCGCTCCCTACAACGCCAGTCGGCTCACCGGCAAACGGGAGAACAAGCGGGCGCTGCTGGAGGAGTTCGGCCTGGCCAATGCGAACCTGAAGTGGCCGGTCCTCGCGATGATTTCCCGAATCGACGTTCAAAAAGGCTTCGATCTGCTCGCAGCGATCCTCGACGATCTGCTGACGAAGGATCTGTATTTCATTCTGCTCGGCTCGGGGAACAAGGAAACCGAGTCCTATCTTCGAACCGTCGCCGGGCGGCATCCCCACAAGGCCTCGATCCGGTTCGCGTTCGAGAACGGGCTCTCGCATTTGATGGAGGCGGGATCCGACATTTTCCTGATGCCTTCAAAATACGAACCTTGTGGCCTGAACCAGATGTACAGCATGCGATACGGAACCGTCCCCGTCGTTCGGGCGACCGGAGGACTCAATGACACGGTTTCGGAGTACGACCCGGCCACAGGTCAGGGCACCGGTTTCCGCTTCCACGACTACGATCCCGTCCACTTCCGCAATGCCATCGATCGAGCCCTTTCATTCTGGCCGGATCGGAAGACCTGGCGCCGGATCGTTCAGAAAGGGATGAGGCAGGACTTCAGCTGGAGCCGCTCGGCAAAGAAGTATCTGGAAGTCTACGAACGGGTCCGTGGCCGCCAGTGATACGCCCTTCGGTAATGGAACCTTCCAATTTCTGAATTTTTGTGCCGCCCAATAATTCAAGTAGCTGAAAATAAACGGCAATTGGTTGGCCACCGTCTTGCTTTATAGAGAGTCAGTTTACAGGTTTCCGAGAGCCGCCGCTCTCCACCGAAATGTCTCGTTCTCACAGGGGGTGAGGGGAGAGAAAGGAGAGCGGCGCTCGGAAAGTCTGCTCCACCCGCGGGTCGATACCCGCGGGTTTTTTTATTGGGTGGGATAAAGGCTGGGCAGTCTCTCCGCCCGGTAGACCCGCCAGCCTCCGTAGTTCGAGCCCGGGGCGTCACGGATGGTCAACTCGAAGACTTTCTGAGCGGGAGTCGCCCGCGTGATTTCGAAGATACGAGCCCAGCGGTTATCCGGAATTCCCTCGGTGACGCGGAAGCCGTCAGTCACCAGGATGTTCTTCGAGACAGGCAGCAGGTCCGCGTCGCCGACCGCGCCCGAATAGAAAAGCTCCTGATCCGGACCGTACGACCACACCTGCGAAACCGTCATGTTCTTTTCATCCACTTTGAATTCGGCGACCCGGCTGTAACTTCTGGTGGGAAGCTGGTCAAACGGACGGTGGCGGAAGTTGCCGTTGTCGAAAAGAAGGATGGTGCCGTCAGGCGTGATTTCGGGGGCGTGCTGGTGGTAGGGCCACTCGATGGCGCCGACGGGTCTCAGGAGATATCGATTCCACGGCGCGTTCCAACCTTCCGGTGTCCCGAGGATCCAGACGAGGCCTCCGGTCTTGCGATCGATCTTCACAAGCGCGTCCTGGTTGCGAAGCGAAACGATGTAGGAATCGTCACGACGGTCTTCGATTACCGCATTGCCGTGCGACCAGTCGCGCGTGCCGCCCGGCAGACCGGGATAGGTACTGTTCCATTGCATGCCCAGCGAATCGAACGCGATGCGATATGGATCCAGGATGTCCAGCAGACTCCATCGCTGAAACACGCGGCCGCTTCTGTCGAACTCTGCGACAACGTCTCCAACGACATTCGCGGCCGCCGCAGGCGCGGCAGGATTCGTTTCACTCGTCGGATAATCGGGAAGCGGCCGGGCCTCTGTCGACAGTGTGAGAAAGTGGCCCGAGACCATTTCGTAAATCTCGTGGTGAAACGTGTCCAGGCCGAGGTCTGCCGGACGCCACTGCTGGTAGACATTTCCGAGCATGTCGATTTCGACGATACTATCCGCATCCATGAAGAGCAGATGTCCATCGCCTGTGCGCCGGATATCGCCGATCCCTTGCGCGGTTTGACGGTAATACCAGATCACTTCACCGCGCTCGTCCACTGCCACCATTAACCCGATACCCGCCTGGTTCAGGTTGCACAGGGTGATGCCCGGCTCCATCCCCTGCGCATTGCCGGCTGACGTCTGGAGCAGCGGGAAGTCTGAGGGGAGCGGGTCGGATCGAAACATCAGCGGCCGGATCCATGACGCCTCATTTCCGGATTGGTCCGTAATGACGACATGGATGGCGTGAGTCGTGGCCGCATGCAACCCGAGGATGGGAAGCGAGAACTCCGTCTGGAACGACGGACTTTCGAAAAGGAACCGCGTCGAGCGATTGTCCTTCAGATAGAGGGCCGCGCGTACCGGCCGGTCGGTCGCAAAGGTGAGAATGGCCGCGAGAGGAACGGCAGGATTCGGGTTCTTTTGAACCGAAGGAACTCTGGTGAACTGGGGGCGTGTGCTGGCGGAGATCCGGTCCGAACCCTGTAGGGCAAGCGAGGCGAGAAGGAGAAGAGCGGCGGCGAGAGTATTACGAGGCCGAAATCGAGCGGACGCGACTGGTGACAATCGACCGGTTCTCGGCATGAAGTTCCATGTGGAAGCCGACATAAATTCCGCGAACTTTCAAAAAACTTCCGCCCATCGAACTGCCGGCGAGACGCGCCTGTGTAAACTCCGGAAAGAAACGGCCCCCGCGCACCAGGATTTCGCCGGTGTGGGCGCAGATGATCGTGAGTTCATAGGTGCTGTTTTCCGTAACGACTTTGAGATTGGTGAGATCGTCCAGCGTTTCGACCTGAATGCCGTCCTGCCAGTGATGGCCGGACCAGGTGTCGAGAAGAGCTCCTTTTGAGCAGCTGACCGTCTCGTTCATATTTCCACAATATCACGGAGCCTTCCCGGCGCAAGCTTCGGATGCGCATCTTCAGGTTTTTTCAACAATCATCAGCGTGATGTCGTCGGACTGCGAATGCCCTTCCGTAAAAAAATGGATGGCCGCCAGGAGGCTTCGCTCCAGTTCCTCGGCTCCCTGCGCCGCGTTCTGCTGGATGACCTCCTTGACCTTCGACTCTCCCAGCATTTCACCGGAGGGATTTTCGGCTTCCGTCAGACCGTCCGAGTAAACCACCAGCACGTCGCCGCGTTCGAGTCTTAACGGCATGGTTTCGTAAGTAGCGAATGAGAAGGCGCCCACGATCATGTTGTTCGAGTTGAGTTCCTCGATCTCTCCAGTTGCGGCGCGATACAGATATCCGGGATTGTGGCCGGCATTGACCATGGTCCCGTTGCCGTCGCGGTTCAGCGTCAGGGCGAACATCGTGACGAAACGGCTCCTGGCGGAACGTTCGCACAGGAATTTGTTCAAGCGCGTCAGCGCCTGGGCAGGGTTGAGTCCTGCCCGGAGTTGCATCTCGAGGCAACCCAGTGTCATGGAGCTCAAAAGGGAAGCCGCCACTCCTTTGCCGGAAACGTCGGCGAGCACGCCGGTGAACGAGGAATCGTCGGTTGCGATGAAGTCATAAAAGTCTCCGCCGACGTAACGGGTGGGTTTCGAAAACGCCCGCAGCCGGAAGCCTGCGATGTTCGGCAGCTTCTGTGGGAGCAGACTGCGCTGCGTCTCTTCCGCAAGCGCAAGCTCCTGTTCGAGCTTGCGGCGCTCCTCAAATCCCTTGATCATCTCGATGCGCTCGATCACGGTTCCCGCGTCGACGGCAAGTTTCGTCAGAATCCGTTCATCCAGTCCCGACAGCGAGTGCATCGTCTTCCGGCTGTCCAGATACAGAATGCCGAGAATGGTCGGCGGGCCTTCCTGTGTCTGCCCTTTCAAAGGCAGGCAGGCAATCGCCCTGAGATTCATGGCGACGATACTGGCCTGCTCCGCGAATTTCCCCTTGATTCCCTCGACCATGAACACCGGTTTGCCGGTCGCACCGACCTCATCGATGACGCTGTGACTCGCCTGGAATTCCGCCAGGGACATCGACCGGCCCTTTCCGTCGATGCCGGCCGCATACTCGAATTTGTCATTGTGACGAAGCAGCACAAATGCCCGTTCCGCGCCGCTGATCTTCAGGGCGGATTGCAGGATCTGCAGAAAGGCTGCGTCGGGCGTGTAGGTTTGTTCCCACTGATACTGAAAATCCAGCACGCACGAGATTTTTTCGAGGTCCGAAAAATTCGAAGGCAGCAACCGGCCGAGGTCGGTCAGCGATTTCTGGAAAACCTCGGTGGTGTCGAAGCGGCTCTGGGAATCGATCCGGCCATTACCCGTGAAGAAACGGATTTCAACGCGGTCCTTCCCCAGTTCGAGACGATCGCCGTCCTTCAAAAACTGCTTCTCGACCCTCTCTCCGTTGACGAACGTTCCGTGCGTGCTTCCGAGGTCCAACACAAGCGCGCCTTCGTCCGAGGTCACCACCTTCGCGTGGTGCCGGGAAATATTCGGATTGCTGAAGACGATATCCGCATCGCTCTTCCTTCCGATGATGGTTTCGGGAAAGGTGATCGGATAGGTCTGCTCTTCGCCTGAAGCGGATAACCAGTGCAAGCTCGGTGTTGGCATCCCGTGCACGATAGTAGTTTTTAAAGTGCTTCACAAGTCTGTACAATTCCAAGAATTTCTGACCCGTAAATAATCGGAAGGATAGGCTTCATGAAACTCAGGATCTTCGTTCTCTCGATCGCGTTTCTGACCGTCGCATACGCGTCGGACGTTCCTGAGGATCGCGGTGCGATGGGGCTTTCCCAGGCCCTCAAGCGTCTGGACGTGGTGGAGAGCGTTCTTCACACGGGCGCACACCCGGACGACGAGAACAGCTCTCTTCTGGCATGGCTTTCCCGCGGCCAGGGCGTTCGCACCGCATACCTTGCCGCAACCCGGGGGGACGGTGGACAGAACCTGCTCGGCACGGAACTTTTCGAGCAGCTCGGAGTGATCCGGACGGAAGAACTTGTCGCGGCGCGGCGCTTCGACCACGCACAGCAGTTCTTCACTCCAGTTTACGAGTTCGGTTTTTCAAAGAGCGCGGCGGAGACCTTCGAGAAATGGGGCCGCGACAAGCTGCTGGGTTATTACGTCCGCGTTATTCGCCAGTTCCGGCCGGAAATCATCATTTCGCGTTTTTCCGGTACTTCGGGCGATGGGCACGGGCATCATCAGGCGTCGGGCATCGTCACGCCTGAGGCATTCAAGGCGGCGGCCGATCCCAAACTGTTTCCGGAGTACGGGAAACCCTGGCAGACGAAAAAGCTGTACCTGAACTCGATGGGTGGCGGCGGGCAGCGGGGCGCTCCGCAGCCGGAACAGCCCGCGCCGGGCACGATCACGATCGATGTCGGCGAATACGACCCGGCGCTCGGACGCTCCTATAACGAAATCGCCATCGAGGGCCGCAGCCTTCATCGCTCGCAGGCCCAGGGCGGCGCCCGGGAAAAAGGGCCCCGCACCACCGCCGTCCGCCTGGTGGACAAGGCGCCGGGTGTCAACGACAACGGCACTCTCTACTCGGGCACGTTGTCCCGGTTCGCAGACCTCGCGCAACTCGAACCGGCGCTCGGGGCCGATCTGACCGCGCTGCAACAGAAAATCGGTGCGATCCGCGGCAAAACGAACCTGGCCCGCCCTTCGGATATCGTTCCGGATCTCATCGACGCTCTGAAATTGCTTCGACAGATCCGCAGCCGGTCCACGAACGAACACGTTCAGTTTCTGCTGAATCTCAAGGAACCCGATTTTCACGAGGCCGCACGCCTGGCTGCCGGTGTGGTCGTGGACGTGATGGCGTCCGACGATACGGTGACGCCGGGTCAGGAATTCAATCTCAGCGTCGACGTCGTCAACGGCGGCCCATACGATTTTTCGGGAGTGAAGATGACGCCTCAGCTCCCGGCCGGCTGGAGGGCCGAACCGGCCGGCACGAGCGGAAGTCTCGCCCACGGGGAGAAATTCACGCAGCGCTATAAAGTGAAGGTTGCGGCGCGCACGCCGTATACGCAGCCCTATTGGCTGGAGCAGCCACGAACGTCGGATACGTTTATCTGGCCTTCCGGCGCCGCAGCAAATATGCCGTTCGATCCTCCTTTGCTCCAGACCGAAGTCGCGATTCCTTACCAGGGCGTCGATATCGTGACGAGCCGTCCGGCCGAATATCGACGCGTCGACAGCATGTTCGGTGAGCAGCGCAGTCTGGTGAATGTGGTCCCCGCGCTCTCGCTCCGCGTGTCTCCGGAGATCGGCGTGGTTCCCCTGGCAGGGAATCGAAAGAAGGAATTCACGGTCAATGTCGACAACCAGAACTCATCTCCCGTTGAAAGTGAAGTGCGCCTCATCGTTCCGGCAGGCTGGACGGCGACCCCCCCGGCGCGAACGGTAAAGTTCACCCGTCCCGGCGAGAAGGCATCGCTGCAATTCACCGTGCAGGTTCCCGCCGTTGCGGGCGACTTCAAGGTTCAGGCCGTCGCGAAAATGGATGCCGAGGAATTCAGGACGGGGTATCAGGCGATCGCCTATCCCCATATCGAAACGCACTATGTGTATTCCCCTGCCGAGTCCAAAGTCGAAGTCCTCGACGTGAAAACACTCGCCACCACCGTCGGTTACGTGGAAGGCGCCGGAGACACCGTGGCGGAGGCTCTGAAGCAGCTCGGCATCAACGTCACGATGCTGACGCGCCAGGACCTGGCCGCTGCCGACCTTTCCCGTTTCCAGACGATCGTCCTTGGCGTTCGCGCCTATGCCGTCAACGACGACCTTCGGGCCTATAACGATCGACTGCTGGAGTTCGTGAAGAACGGCGGAACCGTCATCGCGCAGTACAACCGCCGCGGAGAGATTCGCGACAATCAATACGGGCCCTATCCTTTTTCCATCAACGACAACACGCGCGTGACGAACGAACTCGCCCCCGTTAAAATCCTCGATCCCAATCACAAGCTTATGAACGTTCCGAACAAAATCACCGACAAGGACTTTGAAGGCTGGGTCCAGGAGCGCGGCACCTATTTCCTGGATAAGTGGGATCCGGCCTACACGCCGCTTCTGGAAAGCAGCGATCCGGGCGAGGAGCCGAAACAAGGCGGACTGGTGGTGGCGAAGTACGGCAAGGGGTCCTACGTTTATGCAGGATACGTCTTCTTCCGCGAACTCCCCGCAGGCGTGAAAGGCGCGTTCCGTCTGTTCGCCAATCTGGTCAGCATCGAGAATTGAATTTGGTATCAGGCGCCACTGACACCGGAATTTGTCCTTATGCTAGACTTGGCCCATGTTTAACAGAATCCTTGGCACAGCCATTCTCGTCATTTGTGTGTCCGCCTCCGGGGCGGCGCAGGCTTCCAAGGATGCCCGATTCAAGATTCTCGGGACCGTGATTGCCGAGCAGGCTGCGGCACGGGTTCCCATGCCTTTCGGCGCGGATGGATTCGAAATCACCGATCAGGGCGAGATCGATCAGCAGAAAGTGCAGCAGGCC
This sequence comes from Acidobacteriota bacterium, assembly GCA_023265365.1. Lineage (GTDB taxonomy): Bacteria > Acidobacteriota > Terriglobia > 20CM-2-55-15 > 20CM-2-55-15 > JAHFTY01. The sequence goes on along the minus strand of JAHFTY010000121.1, from coordinate 4,006 downwards.
ATCAAGAAGAACGGCCAGTCGGTCGAGCCGGGGAGAATCGTGACCATCACCGCCATCGACTTCGCCGACAACAAGATCGAAATCGAACTCGACGGCGGCGGAAAAAACAAGAAGGCCTGGTACGACCGGATCGAGGTCGGCATGGGCGGCAGCGGCCGGACGACACCGGTGACCAGGGACGAAACCGTCAAGGCCAAAGGGTCGAAAATTGTCCTGCGATTTTCAAAAAAAGTACCCGAAAACATCACTCCGGCTTTGCTCCACGAACTGTTGAGCCCGGCTCTGGACTTCGAGAAACACAATTTCCTGAAGACCGGCATCGACTCTTTGCCTCCGGAATACCAGGAGGCGGTCAAAGTGAAGGAAGCGCGGATCGGCATGGATAAGAGCACGGTCATCATGGCCATGGGCCGCGCCGACAAGAGGGCCCGCGACAAGAGCGAGGCCGGTACGCCCCAGGAGACCTGGATCTACTATGGACGTGGCAAGAAAGCGACGTTCATCTGGTTCCAGGACGACGTCGTCGTCAAAATCGAAGCCTTCTAAATGAAAATCCTTGTTGTCGGCGCAGGCGCGGTCGGCTCCTATTATGGCGGCCGCCTTGCCCTCGCCGGCCACGACGTCACTTTCGTCGGACGCAAACGCCACATCGAGGCCATCCAAAAGCACGGCCTCATCCTCGATTCCAAACTGACCGGCAAGCACAACGTTCGCGTCGAAGCCGCAGAGACACTCTACGTTTCGAAACCTCCGGACCTCGTCATCCTTTGCGTCAAATCCTTCGATACGGAAGAAGCCGCACGATCGCTTCGGGAATTGATCGCGCCGCAGACGGTGGTGCTGTGCCTGCAGAACGGCATCGACAACCACGAAGTTGCCGGGCGGGCGCTCGGTTCGCACCGCGTATGGCCGACGGTCATCTACGTGGGTGTGCGGATTCCCGAGGCCGGCGTCGTCGAGCATGTCACCCGCGGCGAGATCATTCTTCCGGTCGAACTCTCCGCGTTGATTCCCACTTTCGAATCCGCCGGCATCCCGGCGAAGACCAGCGACAACATTCTCGGAATGATCTGGAGCAAGCTCTTGCTGAACGCGAGCTGCAACGCGCTGGGAATGATGACGGGCGCTTCATTCGGCGAACTCGGCGCAAATCCGAGTTCGCGTACGGTGATTCTCGGAGCCGTCGAGGAGGTGGTTCGAATCGCCAACGCGAAAGGCATCCGGATTCCCGGCGAGGACTATTCGGCGCAGGTGCTGAAGACCTGCGAGAGCCTGGGGCCCGGCCTTTCCTCGATGTTGCAGGATTTCCGCGGAAAGAAGCGTATTGAGCTTGACGCGCTGAACGGCGTCATTGTCCGCATGGGCAACGAACTCGGAATTCCCACGCCATACAACGCCACGTTGTATGCCATCGCGACCCTTCTTAATGGGACCGCACAACGACAGACCTGACCCGCCAATTCAGGGTGAGGGCATTTCACAGTTGGACGAATCCTGCATTCCAGCCCCGAAATCACCAGACATCGGATCGAACTTTGCTCCTGCTGCGTCCCGCGGAGCGGTCGTTGCGAGGAGCAGGTATCTGGAATACTGGTTTCCTCTCGTTGTATGGCTTGGGCTGATTTACTTCTTCTCGACGGACTCCTTCTCCGCGGATGAGACGTCGCACTTCATCGAACCCATATTGCGATTCCTGTTTCCACGCATCTCTTCCGAAGAAATCATCTTCTGGCACGGAATCCTCAGAAAACTGGGCCACGTTTCCGAATACTCCGTCCTGGCGGTTCTGGCCTATCGCGCGCTGAAGCTGGATGCGGCAGATCTTCTTGCGGCGAAGGTTCGAAGCTTCGAGTTCGTGTTGCTTATCGCGCTCACCGACGAGTTTCATCAAGCCCTGACTCAGTACCGCGGTGCGTCGATGATCGACGTGGGCTACGATTGTCTCGGAGGCCTCCTGTTGTTCTGGCTGGCGACCGTGCTCCGCAAATGAAACCCGGCGTTTACATTCACATCCCGTTCTGTGAGCAACGGTGCTACTACTGCGCATTCACGGTCACCGTGTCGAGAGAAGACAGGTACGAACCGTATGTCCGCCACGTGATTCGCGAAGTCGAACTCGCCGGATGGAGCGAAGCGCCTGAGACCGTTTTCCTTGGCGGAGGCACGCCGTCGATTTTGAAAGGAGAGTTGATCGAACAACTCCTGAAATCCCTGCCGGCCGGGGCCTCCGAGATCAGTCTCGAAAGCAATCCCGGCACGCTTACCGGTGAAAAACTCGATTCCTGGAGGAGAGCCGGGGTGAACCGCGTGAGCCTGGGTGCGCAGTCCTTTCACGACGAAGATCTCAAAGCAGCCGGCCGGTTGCACAAAGGAAGCGATGTGGTGGCAGACTTTGCGATGCTGCGCGAGCACGGCTTCAGGAACGTCAACGTCGATTTGATTGCGGGTCTTCCGAATCAACGCATCGACCTCTGGCACTCGAATCTCGATCGCATCGCCCAGCTCCTCCCGGAACATGTCTCCGTCTACATGCTCGAACTGGAAGAGCGCAGTCCCTGGTCGAAAAAAGCGCCTGATATTCCGGAGGACGAACAGTTCGTCCTTTTCTACCGCGCTGCGTGTGAACGGCTCGAAGCCGCGGGGTACGTCCACTATGAAATCTCGAACTGGGCGTTGCCCGGATTCGAATGCCGGCACAACCTGAAATACTGGACCGGCGTGCCGTACCGGGGATTCGGCGTCGGCGCTCATTCGTTCGAAAAGGGTGCGCGGTTCTGGAATGCCTCGGCGTTGGGGGAGTACGCGCGGCGGCTGGATGCCGGAGAACTGCCGATCGAAGGCCGCGAGATTCTCACTCGAGAGGTAAGGCTGGACGAGGCGTTCATGCTGGGTCTGAGGCGGACAACGGGTTTCAACATACACACAGTGGCGGGGGAGCTTGGAATCCGTTACCCTTCAAAATGGTTTGCGCGCGTTGAAGAGCTTCAGGGCGCCGGACTCGTTGCATTCGATGGAAACATTCTGAAGCTCACACCTGCCGGCTGGCTCGTGGCCACCGGCGTCACCGAGGATTTGCTATGGCCGACACTGTTATCGACCTCCGAAGCGACACCGTAACCAGGCCGTCCGCCGAGATGCGGCGGGCGATGGCCGAGGCGGAGGTCGGCGACGACGTGTTCATTGAGGATCCCACCGTCAACAGGCTTCAGGATCGAGCCGCGCAGATGTTCGGCCGCGAAGCGGGGCTCTTCGTGCCGTCCGGAACAATGGGCAACCTCACCTGCATCATCGCGCACACGCGGCCGGGCCAGGAGGTGATCTGCGAAGAAGCCGGCCACATCTATAACTACGAAATGGCTTCCATGGCCGCCGTGGCCGGCGTCCTGCCGCGCGTGGTGAGCGCGCCTCACGGCATTCTGACCTGGAACCTCGTTCATGCGGCGGTCCGGCCAAAGATCTACTACCGTCCGCAGACCGCGCTCGTCTCGCTGGAAAACACGCACAACATGGCGGGTGGAACGGTCTATCCCACCGAAGTTGCGAACGAGATCTGCGACAAGGCTCACGAACTTGGTCTCAAGGTCCATCTCGACGGCGCACGCGTTTTCAACGCCGCGACCTATCTGAAGGAGAACGTCGCCGGCATGACGAGGACATTCGACTCCATCCAGTTCTGCCTCAGCAAAGGATTGGGCGCGCCGGTCGGTTCACTGATTCTCGGGACCAGCGAATTCATCGAGCGGTGCCGGAGCATCCGGAAGATGCTGGGCGGCGGCATGCGTCAGGCGGGTTGTCTTGCTGCTGCGGCGATCATAGCGTTGGAAAAAGGACCCGCACGTCTGCAGGAAGACCACGACAACGCGCAGTTTCTCGCACGTCAGCTTGCGGAGATTCCGGGAATCGCTGTCGATCCCGCCGGAGTGCAGACCAACATCGTGATTTACAGCGTGAAGGATACCGGCATGACGTCCGGTGATTTTCTCGCCGCATTGGCCAAACGCAAGGT
>JAHFTY010000275.1 GCA_023265365.1 Acidobacteriota bacterium | reverse complement strand
TGATAGCAGAGCGACTTCCCGGAACCTGTCGGCATCACCAGCAACACGTCCTTGCCTTCGACCACGGCGCGGCATACCGCTTCCTGATTTGCGCGGAACGACGAGAATCCGAAGGCTTTCCGGAGGGTTTCGGACAGCGTGCCGATCTCGACCGGCTGCGGGCTCGAAACGAAATTCGCCGAAACGGTTGCTGGGGCGGGGGCGGTTTGGGAGGGCGGACGTTTCGTTTTTCCGACAACATCGCGAACGTAGTCTTCAATGCCCTTGAGAAAGGGACCGAGATGCGCTTCTCCACGCTGGATCCGCTTGAGAAAGGCTTCCCACTGGCCGGTCATCGCCGGACTTTTCACTTCAGCGTGAACGACTTCGATGAGATGAATTCCCTTCTCTGTCGCTTCGAGCGCCTTGCCTTCCCTCACGATATAGCCGCGCTTGATCAACACCTCGATGATCGAGGCCCGCGTGGCCGGCGTGCCGAGACCGGTTTCTTTCATCGCATCCGACAGCTCCTTCTCGTCGAGCGTTTTTCCGGCCGTCTCCATCGCCGTCAGCAGCGTTCCTTCCGTGAAACGCTTCGGCGCTCGCGTTTTCTTCCTGAGCGATTCCGCATCGAGAACGTCGAGCGGCAGGTCCCTGGCGAGGTCCGGCGGCAGGACCTGCTCGGCGGTGGAGTCATCGCCGGCTTTATCTTTCCTGGCTTTTTTTGCCGGCACGAGATCCAGGACTTTCCATCCCGCCTGTTGAACCAGGCTACCCGTGGACTGATAGCGGTCCACGATCCGGCCATTGCGAATAGCGCTGATCACTTTCGTGACCGACCAGATGTGTTCGTCGTGCCATGCGCTCAGCAGCCGCCGGCAGATCAGGTCGTAGATGGCCCGCTCGTCGTCGGACATCGATGTCTTCTCCGGCGAGATGGGCGTCGGAATGATGGCGTGGTGATCCGTGACTTTGGTGTCGTCGATGAACCGCCGGCCCAGCGGACGAGTGCCCGTGCCCGGCGCCACTTTATCGAGATACGGCTTTTCGATTGTTTTGACGATGCGCGGGAGTGTGGGAGCCACATCCTGCGACAAATGACGGCTGTCGGTCCGCGGATAGCTGATGAGCTTGTGCTTCTCGTACAGAACCTGAGCGATATCGAGGGTCTTCTGCGCGCTGAAGCCAAACAGTCGATTCGCATGGCGCTGAAGTTCGGTCAGGTCGTACAAGAGCGGCGGCTCCTGGCGTTGGGTTTTCGACTCGATCGACTCGACCAACGCCTGGCCCGTACGCGCACGATCGGCAATCGCCTTCGCTTCGGCCCCGTCCGTCGGCAGGCGCTTTTCGAACACGCCGCGATAGCTCTCGTTTCCGTTCTTCGGCCGAAACGTGGCATGGACTTCCATGTACTCTTCCGCAACAAAGTTCCGGATCGCCATCTCGCGCTCCACCACCATGGCGAGCGTCGGCGTCTGGACGCGGCCCACGGAAAGCTCTTCGTTGTACGTAATCGAATAGGCGCGCGACAGATTCATGCCGACAAGCCAGTCCGCACGGCTCCGGCCGCGGGCGGCGTCGGCAAGGGAGTCATATTCGGCGGCCGGTTTAAGACTTTCGAAACCTTTGCGAATAGCCTCCGCGGTGAGTGAGGAAATCCAGAGACGCCGCACGGGTTTCGCGCACTTCGCGGCTTCATAGATGTAGCGGAAGATCAGTTCACCCTCGCGGCCCGCGTCCGTGGCGCAGACGATCTCCGAGATCTTCTCGGATGTCAGGATTTTCCTGACGACTTCGAACTGCTTTTCGGTTCTCTCGTAGACAACGAGTGGCCAGCGATCCGGAAGCATGGGCAGGGTGTCGCGCCGCCATTGTTTCCATGCCGGATTGATCTCATGCGGTTGGGCGAGGGCGGCCAGGTGGCCGATCGCCCAGGTGATGACGTAGCCGTTGCCGTGGAGGAAACCGTCGCCCGAAGTCTTCGCACCGAGGACTCGGGCAATGTCACGGGCAACCGAAGGCTTCTCCGCCAGAACGGCGATGTTGGTTTGCGCGGCACTCACCTGTAAATGATAACGGGTATGGGAAGGCCACATTCCAGGACTGACTCATTCGGAAATGACTCGTCAGTCCTGGATTCTTACGGAATGGGTACGCCGGGATTCTTCTTGTCCTGATAATCGCCGACCGTCATCCGGCCGCCACCGCCGGGCGTTTGCATCGTTCGTTCGCCGGAGCTGTTGAAAGTTGGACCGGAGTTGCCCGGGTTGTTGGACGAGTTGTTGTTACCGGACGTGCCCGGGCTGGAGTTGCCGTTGTTGGTCGCCGTGTTGGTCCCGCCGCTGTTGTTGTAGATCACGCCGTATCCGACGTAGCGATAACCATAAGGCGACCGGCAATTGCGCAACGGAATGTACGTCATGGAGCCCAGGCCGGGCGAGTACAGCCAGAACGGGTAGTAAACGTTGTAACTGGCACGGCGGACGGTCGCCAGGAGGGACGCGCTGGCATTGGCGAGAACTTCCGAGCGTTTCCTGCTGAACAAATCGAGCGACGTCATCTGGACTTGCAGCGCTTTCACCGCCCGATAGCTTGTGGCGTACGAGATCTGCCAGCCCTTTTTGTAGCTTGTCCGCAGATCGCCGGCCGTTCTTAACTTGCCCTCCAGAACCGTTGCCACGCCGTCCTGAAACCGGAAGATGCCGGCGTCGCCAAGTTCCACAGCCGTCTGCCCGGTGGTGATAAACATTGGCAGCTTATTGTCGATTTCAACGACTTCGATGATCGCCTGGCCGCCGGTGATCCGGACATGGACATTCGCCAGGTCCGCGTTGTCGATGACGGCTTCGCTTTGCGGTCCCAGACGGAGGTAGGAGCCGGGAGTCAGCAGGATTTCGACAACACCATTGGGTCCTGTGCGGATCGGCGTCATTTCCGCAACAATCTGGTTTGCTCGGACGTTGGTCATCCCCTGGACGTAATTCACCAGGCCGGCCTTGGCGGAAACCACATACTGCATCATGAGCGCTAACACTAAAGTCGACATGGAGCCTCCGTTCCGGGCCATTCTATCCCCCGCCAACCGCCCCAACCAGCAAATAACTTGATAGTATTCAGGGCTATTTGATTAGTCAGGAGTCACTGAATGGCACTCATCGGAGCCAACGAGCTGAAGAAGAAACTGCTCATCGAGATCGATGGTCAGCCTTACAACGTTCTCGACGTTTTTTTCGCCACGCCGACGGCGCGCGGGGCAAGCACCATGGTCCGTACACGATTGAAAAACCTGCTGAATGGCTCCGTTTTGGAAAAGAGCTTCAAAACCAGCGAGAAGTTCGCCGAACCCAACGTCGAGATGGCGAATGTATCCTTTCTTTATAGCGACGGGGAAGGCTACCACTTCATGGACTTCGAGTCGTTCGAACAGTTCATGCTCTCTCCGGAAAGCGTCGGCGACGATCGATACTATTTAAAGGAAGGCCTGACGCTCGAAATCTTTAAATTCAACGGACAGGCGGTGTCGCTCCAACTGCCGCAATACGTTGAGCTCGCCGTCACCTATACCGAACCCGGCGCCCGCGGGAACACGGCTGCGGGCGGCGCCACAAAGATGGCACGACTGGAAACCGGAATCGAGGTGCAGGTGGCTCTTTTCATCAAGGAAGGCGAAATGGTCCGCGTCAACACGCAGACCGGCGATGTCATGGGACGCGCATAGCGTTCTGGCGGGCGCGAGCCGTGTGCCAGGAATCGAAGACCATGTAGGCCCAGAATCCCACGGTCAGGTAATCGAAAAACCGGGCGAGTCCGCCTCGAAATGAACTGTTCAGCGCACTGAGCAGGGCGAACGCCACGATCTGGATCGCCGCCTTTTTGTACTCGGCGTTGTAAAGCGCGCCGACGCCGGGAATGACGCCCAACATTAACGCGACCTTCGAACTCTTCCCGCCGAACGCGGCCGCCTGAGCCGGAGCCGGCATCGGGGGCGTCACGTCCCGGACTTGAACGAATGTGCTGCGGCCTGCCAGCAAGTCGCGACGGAGCCGTTCGAGATCGGCCCGCAATTCCGCCGAATGCTGGTAGCGCAGCCGGCGATCCTTCTCCAGCGCTTTTTGAATGGCGTGATCGAGCTGATTCGGCAAACTTGCGTTGAATCGCGCCGGGGGGACCGGATCGCGATTCAGGATCGAGTCGTACACGACGGCGACACTGGGGCCGGCGAAAGCCTGCTGGCCGGTCGCCATTTCATAAAGGACCACACCCATCGAAAACAGGTCCGACCGGGCATCCACGTCTTCCGCGCGCGCCTGTTCCGGCGACATGTAAGCGACCGTGCCCACGGCCGTACCCGCGTTTGTCTTCATGGCCCCCATGGTCGTGGTGGCGTCCAACCCGGTTTCCCGGGGCGCCAGTTTCGCGAGACCGAAGTCGAGAATCTTGGCGCTCCCCTGGTTCGTGATGAAGATGTTTGCCGGCTTGATGTCCCGGTGAACGATGCCGCGCGCATGTGCCGCTTCGAGAGCGCTGGAAATCTGGATCGAATACTCGATCACTTCTTCAGTCGTGAGCGGCCGCAGCAAAATCCGATCCTTCAACGACACGCCTTCCAGGTACTCCATGACGATGAACGGCTGCCCCTCGTGCTCTCCAATATCGTAAATCGTGCAGATCTGCGGGTGGTTTAATGCCGACGCGGCCTTTGCCTCGTGCCGGAATCGTTCAAGAGCCTGAGGTTCGCGCGAATATTCCGGGGAGAGAAATTTCAGTGCGACGGGGCGGTCGAGCCGGGTGTCGAGGGCTTTGTAGACCACTCCCATTCCGCCTTCTCCGAGACGTTCCTGGATTCTGTAATGCGAAATGGTCTGGTTGATCATCGCGTGACAATAGTAAACCAGAAATGCGGTAGCCTAACGGAATGACTATCGATCGCGACCCGCGTCGCGAATACGAACAGCGGCAGCAGGCACGGCGCCGGAACGTCGCCCGGTTTGAGAACCGGGAAAACCGGATTTCGATACTGCGTCTGGCCGCGGCCATCGCCTTTCTCATCGCGGCATGGGCCAGTCTCTGGCGAGGCGCGATCGGCCCGCGATGGCTTGTCGTCCCGGCGCTGACGTTTCTCGCCTTGGTCGTCATCCACGACCGCATCTCGCGGATGAAATGGCGGGCCCAGAGAGCCGTGGAGTTTTACGAAGACGGGATCGCGCGCATCGAGGATCGCTGGATCGGACGCGGTCAAAGCACGGAGGCGTGGCGGAGCGACTCGCATCTATATGCCGCCGACCTGGATATTTTCGGCAAAGCATCCCTCTTCGAACTGCTCTCCACCGCACGCATGCGATCGGGCGAGGAAACACTGGCGGCCTGGCTGGCCGGACCGGCGGGACGAAACGAGATTGTGGAGCGGCAGCAGGCTGTCGAGGAACTCCGGAATCGCGTCGATTTGCGGGAAGACATCGCGATCCTGGGCACCAGCATCCGCACATCGATTCATCCGGAATTCCTGATGAAATGG
>JAHFTY010000274.1 GCA_023265365.1 Acidobacteriota bacterium | reverse complement strand
AATGCGCCAGCTGCCATCCCACAAGCAACGTCATGCCTCCAAACAAGGATGCCACGGACCTGGCGCCCAACCTTCTGCTGGCCAACGACCGCCTGCGGCCGGAATGGGTGCTGCTCTGGTTGAGAGACCCCCAGAAGATCTTCCCGGGCACGAAGATGCCGACATTCTTCTCGCACTACCCGGAAAGCGACTTTAAGGACATTCTCAACGGCGACGCGAAGGCGCAGATCCAGGCGATCCGCGATCACCTGTTCATCAACGTCGCCGGCGGCAAACGCGCAACGGCGACGATGACGAATCAGTGAATTCGTTGCTTTATCAGTTCTTTGGGTCTTGACCCCGAATTGTGAAAATTGGCGCCGAGGTATCTGACCCTCTGCTACGGGCTGCCAGGCCACTCCGGCGAAGCGCCGGGTGGTCCGATCAGGACAGCCGGTACATATCGCTGGACAGCAGAGATTCAACCTCGCGGCACAATGCGGCGAACGATGGGATCACGAAGAGCAGCGGCTGCATGTTGGAGTAGGTATACGGCGTTGCCACAACTTCTTCCATATTGAACGGCCGGCGTTGGACCTCATCCGTGAAGGCGTGACTCAATTCTCCGAACGACGAGAGCAACCCCGCGCCGTAAGCCTGAATTCCACCGGGTTCCTCAATCAATCCGAATTCGAGGGTGTACCAATAGAGGCGGTCCAGAATCGCAATTTGCTCCGAATTGGCTTCCGCGGCCGACGCGCCGATCAGCAGCGAAAGCTTCACAAAGTCGGGATCCGCGAACATCGGAACGTGCCCGATCACTTCATGGACGATGTCCGGCTCCGGCGTGTACTCGGGACGTGAATGGTGGCGGATGTACTGCGTGCAGAACATGATGTGTTCGCCCAGCCCGCTCAGAAAGATCTTCGGTTCGATCAGCCCTTCGACCGCGCGCAACCCAAACCCGTGGAATTCACCGAGCCTCTCGCTGAGGTCGCAGAGCTGCGGAACATGATCGTCCGGTATTTTCAGCCGGTGCCGCGCGTCAACGTGAACACGGCAGGCAAACTTCTCGTGTAACGGATCCAGACGCTCGGTAACGATCCGCCACGTGTCGTTCTCCTCCGCGGTGTACTCGATTCGCGGCGCCTCGAGTCCGTTGCGGCGGTGATAGGCGGCGAGGGATGCCAGGTCATTGCGACGTGCGCGGTAGGCCGGATCCTTCGCTCCGGGATGATCGAGGTCGAGGATCGTAATGTCTTTCGTTATAAGTTCCAGTTTCGCCAAGAGACCAACTCCCCATTGTTCTTCAAAACGCAAAAAGCCCGCTCCCGTGAAAGAGCGGGCCGTTTCAGCGCCATTTCTCGGCTACTTCTCGCCCCTCCTTCGGGACCAATAAGGGTAGCCATAGTAATAAGAGTGCGTGACTTCAGCCGTGCCGGAGGTCATAGGGAAGGTAGTCTAGCAGAAAATCCATGCCTGGCAGCCCGTGGCAGAAGTGGGTCAGATACCTCGGCGCCATTTTTCACAATCCGGGGTCGGGACCCAAAGAACTGATAAAGCAAGGGTCTGACCCCACCGAAAATGGGCGCCGGGGTGTCTAACCCGGAATTACCGTCTTCTGCCACGGGCTGCCTGACTCGTCGTGGATTTTCCAATTGAGTGATGGGAGCCGGACATCTATAGTAATTCGTTGCGCTTTATCGAAATGTCCACACCTAATAACCTGGAGACAAAAGATGCAGAAACGATTCCTCATTGTGTGTTCTGTCAGCTTGCTGCTCGCGCTCGCGGGCTGCGGCGGCAATACCGATACCGGCATCCCCCCGGCATCCACCGGCGGCGCCGGTAACGCGCCCACGGGTCCGGTGGCGCCACCGGCGACAGCGAGTGTTGCCGGGAAGATCATGTTCGAAGGCACGCCTCCGCCGCCGACCAAGATCCAGATGGCTGCCGATCCGTACTGCGCGAAGAACTCGAAGGATCCGGTCACCGAAGACGTGAAAGTCACCGATGGCGGTCTGGAAAACGTCATCGTGTATGTCAGCAGCCCCGTCAATGCCGCTTTCCCCACGCCGACGCAGACTGTTGAAATCGATCAGAGTGGCTGCCACTACGCTCCTCACGCGTTCACGATCATGGTAGGCCAGCCCCTGAAGATCAAGAACAGCGACGAAACGCTCCACAACATCCACGCGTTTGCCGAAACCAATCCCCAATTCAACGTCGGTCAGCCGGTCAAAGGCATGGTCAACGAAACGAAGTTCGACAAGGCCGAAATGCCATTGCCCTTCAAGTGCGACGTTCACAAGTGGATGAGTTCGTTCGCGGGTGTCTTCACCCATCCGTATCACACGGTGTCGAAGGCCGGCGGCGCTTATGAGATCAAGCTCGCTCCCGGAACTTATGAAATCACCGCGTGGCACGAGAAATTTCCTCCTCAGAAGCAGACGATTGAAGTGAAGGACGGCGGCAAAGCCGACTTGAACTTCACGTTCAAGGCTGCAGGACCGGCCGCGGACTGAACCCATTTTGGATTTGGATTCCGGTGTCAGCCTGACGCCGGATTTCCAATCCGGATTCCGAAATTCCTCAGATGTCTGAACACGATCTTGCCGGCGAAAACATCGGGCTTCATCGCTTCGCGGTCTTTACCGCCCTTACAACGGTCTTCCTCATCTTTGTAGGCGGCCTCGTCACCAGCACGGAATCGGGCCTGTCCGTGCCCGACTGGCCCACCACCTACGGATGGAACATGTTCACCTTCCCCATTTCGAAATGGGTCGGCGGCATCCGTTATGAGCATGGCCACCGGCTGCTGGCCTCCGGCGTCGGATTCCTGACGGTCATTCTGGCGTTCTGGACCTGGTTCCGGGAGAAGCGGAAATGGGTTCGATGGCTCGCCGTCGCGGCGCTGGGAACGGTGATCGCGCAGGGTGTCCTCGGCGGGCTCACCGTGATCTTTCTACTGCCGGCTCCCATTTCCACCGCGCACGCCTGTCTGGCCCAGACGTTCTTCTGCCTGGTGATTTCAATCGCGCTGTTTACTTCCCCGGCATGGAAGCGCGAACTGCCGAGCATCGGCGAGTCCGGACCGGGCGCGCCCCGAATGCCGGTGTTGTGCGCGCTGACGACGGTGGCGGTTTATGTGCAGTTGATCCTGGGCGCCTTGATGCGGCATACGGACGCCGGACTGGCTGTCCGGACTTTCCCTTTTCCGCTGATCCCGCCCTTTGACTCGGAAAAAGTGGCGATCCATTTTGCCCACCGGGTGGGAGCCCTGGTTGTCGCAACGATGATCGTCTGGACCTTTTCACGCATTTATAGCCATTATTCCCATCATCGATTACTGTTCCGTCCTGCAATGACGATGCTTGCACTGCTGGTCCTGCAAATCGCGCTGGGCGCCTTCACCGTGTGGACGGCGAAGGGTGTGCTTCCCACAACGGCGCATGTGGCGACCGGCGCCCTCATTCTCGGCGCCTCTTTCCTGCTGACATTGCGCGCGTTCGGAATGGTCTCCAAACGCCAGCCGGCGGCGATCTATCCATTCAGGGAGCCGGCATGGAAGTAACCGAGGCCGTGGCCCCGCGCCGGACACGGGTCGCCGACTTCGTCGAGCTGACGAAGCCGCGCATTACCTTCCTGGTGTTGATCACCGCAGCCGTCGGTTTCTACATGGGATCGACCGGAAACGTTCCGGTGACGCTGCTGCTGCATACGATTCTCGGAACCGCCCTGGTTGCCGGCGGCGCCGGCGCCCTGAACCAGTACATGGAGCGGGACCTGGACGCGCGGATGCAGCGAACCCAGAATCGCCCGTTGCCCGACGGCCGGATGGCTGCGAGCGAGGCGCTGGCGTTTTCGACAACGATCTCGGCGATCGGCACCTTCTACTTGATGTACTTCGTGAATCCGTTGACGGGCGCGCTGGGCCTGCTGACGCTCGCGTCGTATATCTTCGTGTACACGCCGCTCAAGACGCGAACCACCCTCTGCACGCTTGTCGGAGCGGTGCCAGGAGCGATACCTCCGTTGATGGGGTGGACCGCCGCCACGAACGGCATCACCAGTCCGGCACTGGCCCTGTTCGCGATCCTGTTTCTCTGGCAGATGCCGCACTTCTTTTCGATCGCGTGGATTTTTACCGAAGATTATGCGCGAGGCGGATTCGTGATGCACCGCAGCGGCGAAAGTCTGGGAAGGCAGATCGTTTTCTTCTGCTGTGCGTTGATTCCGGTCAGTGTGTTGCCCACGATTTTCGGCGTCACCGGAATGATGTATCTCGCCGGAGCGTTGCTCCTCGGTTTCGTCTATCTGGCCTACGGCTTTGCGCTCTCGCTGTTCCGGTCGAACACTCATGCGCGGCGTCTACTGCGTATCTCGGTTCTGTATCTTCCGGTGCTCCTCATCCTGATGATGCTGGACAAAGTCTGATGGACCGAAGCCTCACGCTGATTCTATTGGCCACTTTGTTCGCCGGTTGTTCGGCATCCGGTCGAAAGGATGAAACCGCCCCGGTTTACGGTCAGGTTCCCGGATTCTCACTCACCGAGAGCGGCGGGCGCACCGTCACGTTGAACGAGCTTCAGGGGAAGGTGTGGGTTGCGGATTTCATATTCACGTCTTGCGCGGGCACCTGTCCGGTCATGAGCGGTCAGATGCGCAAACTGCAGGATTCTCTCCCGAAAGAAATCCGGCTGGTCTCGTTTTCCGTCGACCCTTTACGCGACACGCCGGCTCTGCTGGCCGGCTACGCAAAGAATCTGGGCGCCGATCCGCAACGCTGGATGTTCCTGACCGGCGATCGTGCCGCGCTTTACAACCTGTCAATCAAGGGCTTCAAGCTCGCGCTTGACGATGCGCAGGGCAGCGAGGCCGAACCCATCACGCACAGCTCGCGGTTCGCGTTGATCGATCGGAAGGGACAGATCCGCGGTTACTACAGCGGCACCGACGAAGACGACCTTCAGCGGCTTTCCACCGACGCGAGAAAACTCCTGTGACCGTTTACGATCTGCCGCTCGTTAACGCGACGCTCAACGCCACTTCCGGCCTCCTGGCCGCCACCGGTTTTTATTTCATCAAGAAGAAAAACATCCGCGCGCACAAGGCATGCATGATTGCGGCGCTGGTGGTTTCGGGACTGTTTCTGACGTCGTATCTGGTCTATCACTACCATGTCGGAAGCGTCCGGTTCACGAAGCAGGGCTGGCTGCGCACCGTGTATTTTCCATTGCTGATCTCGCACACCGTTCTTGCCGTCGTCATCGTGCCGCTCGTCTGGCGGACCACGTTTCTCGGACTCCAAAGTCGCGTCACCCAGCACCGGCGCATTGCCAAATGGACCCTTCCGCTCTGGATGTACGTTTCCATCACCGGCGTCGTCGTGTATCTCATGCTCTACCGCCTCTGAATGGTGGGAGGGAACGGATCCGCTTCTAAGAGGTCGGCCCATCGCCGCCTACTGTGTACTGTCTCTAAATTGACTGGATATTATCCGTTTCGCGGGCCAATGCCTCTTTGGCCCGTTTGATTTTGGCCAGG
>JAHFTY010000120.1:9996-14458 GCA_023265365.1 Acidobacteriota bacterium | reverse complement strand
ACGGCATGGCCGCCTCTTGTACTGTGTGAGCGTGCGGCAAATCCGATCAAGAACGGCAGCGGCCTCGCTTTCGGTCAATGGCGTTCCATCATCCCAACACAGCTCTCCCGGAACTTGGATCTGTATCGCATAATTTCGAAAAATGAAAAAGCGTCTGCCTCGTTGCGCAGTCTCATCCACATGCTCGTAGCCCAGGGTCAATACACGATTGCCTTCGATGTAGCGAATGTAATCCGGATGGCCATAGTCGTTGATCAGAAAGCCATCGCCCCTGATGACATAACATGCGGCGTTGTCGAGTGAACTCCAATCGACCTTCACCGCCAGAACCTGATGACATTCGGATTTCTGAGTAGACTGGGCAATTCGGTCCGCCACAGAAGGCTTTCCGGCCTCGTAAAACTGGGGAAAATGTTTGCTGATCCCGCAGCTCCGGATGCCCAGAAGCGGGAGAGTATCTGCCAGCCAAAGGTTCCGAGTGGTTGGCCCAATTGCCGATATCGTTCTCCCAATGGCGAGTTTGATATCACCCGCCCAACTCCAAACGCTGTGGCTGCATCAAACCCGACTTTACCCTCGAAGAACAATCGCCCCATCGCTGGCCCCAACGCCACCTCATTCACAAACTGCGCCGCATATGGGTACGCTCCGGCACCCACGCCAGCGGCGGTTGACAGACCGGCCAGTGTAAGGACCATGTTGTTGGACGCATCCACTCGTGCGGCCATGCCTTCGACGAATGCCAAACCTTTTGCATCGAGTTCGTCACCAGGACTCGACACTTCAATGACGCCCGTACCGATCGTGCTTTCCGCGCCGCTATAGCTGTAACCCAACGTTCGATTGTCTGAATTCCAAGCGAGCGATTTAGTATCGATCGTTCCGTTGACGAACGTCCCACGCCTGCTAGAGCAATTGCCGCGCTCGACGGAAACGGTTCCATTCGAACCAATGTCGTCCGTATAGACACAGTCCTGTCCAGTCGGATCGACGTACTTTAGTGGATTGTTGCGGACATAACTGTAGAGATTCCAGCTTTGCGGATCAGATGGGTCTTGATCGATCAGCGGCAGATCCGGGCTGGTAAGTCTTCCTTGGGCCGACGAGTAGTACCGAGTGCCAAAGTAATCCAATGCGGTTTCAACATCCCGTTCTTTGCCGGTGAATTTCTGTGTGAGCGTTGTGGTTTGGCCGAAGAGGGAACTGCGGCCGTTGATGCCTGACGGGATTTCTTCACCAAACGGCAGGTAGTCGGCGCGCGACTTGACGGTCCCGTTTTCGTCGGTGATGAGGCGGGTGCTGCCGAGCCGGTCGGTGGTGAGGTAGCACGTGAGACAGGGGGGTGTGACAACCGGACCGTATTCCGCCGCGAGTTTGCCGGACGCCTCATAAACGAAGGTTGTCGATTCCTGAAGGTCCCATCCTCCGGTGGCGGGGTTGTACTGGGTCTTTTGATGGCGGACGCGGCGGCCTTCGCCGTCGTAGTCGTAGAGGTGTCTGGCCGTAACGCCGTTGACGGTTTGAGTGGCGCTGGTCTGGCGGTTCTCGGCGTCGTAGGCGAGCGACCAGCCGCCGAACAGGACCTGGTTTCCCGCCGAATCGAATCCGTTGATGATGCTCAGCCGGTTCGTGTTCTGGAAAGCCGTACTGGCCGTCGGCGTGCGCGGGTCCACGGCGAGACCATAGCTGGTCCCGGTGTGTTGCGGGTCCACGTCGAGCCAGCGGTTGCCGTACGAATCGTATGCGTATTGCTGCCGCCACGGGTTTGCGCCGGGCTCTTCGGCAAAGAGCAGGCGATTCAACGAATCGTATTCATAGTTCTGCGTCATCGTGATTCCGGGGATCGCGATGTCCTGCCGGTAAAGATTTCCGTTGTTGCACGATGGCGTATTGACATTGCAATCGCTCGTCTTCGCGTAGGTGTATCCAAGTGTCAAGACGGGCGCGCCTCTGGTGACGTTGAGTGAAATCGGCTGCATCCGGGTGTTATAGCCGGTCACTTCGGAAACGCCGTTGCCGAGCGTCATCGTTCTGATGCCGCCGAACGACGCATACTGAATGTGGTTCGGAGTGGCGGGTCCCGACGCATACACCGTGAAGGGCGCAGCATTGTCGACGATCCTGCCGGTGCGCCCGGCGGAGTCGTAGCAATAGTTGATTTTCCGCTGAGAGGGATAGGTCAGACCGATCACATGATCGGCCGCGTCGTAATCGTAGCTGAAGGCTCCCGTCAGCGTTTGAAGTCCGAAGAGATAGGGCGTTGCCGTTTTCACGCGCCCGAGTGCGTCGTAGGTGAAGGCGGTCGAGGTGAGCACAGCATTGGTCGAGTCCAGGGTGCTGATGCGATTCGGGGGACCGATGAAGGCGCCGTCGTATTCGTATCGGACCCTGGGCGTCCCATCCGAGTAGGTCCTGGCCAGCAGCCGGTTCAGCGGATCGTAATCGTAGGTCGTCAGGACGGAACGCGAGTCGACCTTGTTCATGAGATTTCCGTTGTTGTCGTAGGCCGAGTACTGAATCGTTCCCGTTTCGGGATTGGTGGTGGACTTGAGGCGACTGAGCGAATCGTAGGTGAAACTGCGGACCTGTCCCCCGTAGCAGGAGCCTCCGGCGATCGTCCCGTTTTGGCAAACGAGCTTGAGGTTGTCCAGAGCGTCATAGGCGTACGCAGTCGGGATCTGGTTTCCCACGGGGCCTTCACCGACCTGACTCAGCCGGCCGAGCGCGTCCAGCGTCTGCGATCGCGCCTTGCGCGCCGGATCGATCGCGGTTGCCGTGTTGTCCGTATACTCCGTCGTCGAGATGGAGCCGTCCGGAGACGTCAGGCTTGTGATCCGTCCCAGTGGATCGTACCTGCTGATGGCGAAGTCGATCGATTCTCCGGGAACGGATGGATTCGATGCCTTGAAGAGGCGGCCGCGCTCATCGTAAATCCGGCGGCTTTGAATCGGGCCGGCCGGGCTGTTGATTGTGACGATGGATTCGCGGCCAAGTCCGTCGTAAGCGGTGCTTGTGACGATCGGCCCATTTGGCGTACAGGCCGCAGACGGATTTGGAGCGCTCACGTTCAGGCTTGAAGTGACGCCGACGTTTCCCGGAGTGTCGTCGTAGGTGAACGTCGTTGTGGATTGCAGGCTGGTGCCATAGGCGCGGTCCACCTGCGCCAGGCGGCCGAGCGACGATGGACTCGTCTCGTAGCTATAGCGTGTCCTGGTTCCATTCGGGTCGGTGAACAGTGTGACTGTGCCGAGATTGCAGTTGTAATCCATGAACGACGGCGTGTTGCTGTGCAGCGCGTCCGTGACGCTTGCCGGAAAACCATAACCGCACGATCCGTCGAATCCGTAGGTCGTGGAGTATCCCCTTGGATCGGTTACTTTCACGACGTTTCCGGCGATGTCGTAAGTCGTTCTCGTGGTGAGCGGCGTCGCCGGAGTCGTGTCGAAGAGCCACCGGGAGATCTTGGTGAGATTGCCGCGCCGGGTATAAGCGGTCTGGAAGCCGCTGTCGTGTTGCGCCAGGATCGATCGCGGTGTGAGCGGCAGTTCGCCGTAATCGTCATACGAAAATGTGGTCTGCGCAGCCAGTCCCACGGGTCCGAAGACTTGTTCGAGAACCGGTAACCGGATCAGATTGATGGAGGATGCGGTGTAGTCCGGTTCGGTCTTGTATTCGGTATGAGTGTTCCGCACATACGCCGGATCGACGGAGCAATAAGGGCGCATTGAAGTGACGACGCCGTAATCGTATTCGTAGACATCCGTCCGGTTGTTATAGCGGTCGAAACAACTGATCGTGCTCGCAGTCCGGGCGCCCAGCGTGGTGAGCGTTTGAACCGCGCGCGTGTCGTGGGGGGGCGCGGTATCCGCATTCGGATCGGTAAACCAGCAGTTTCCGTCCAGGCAGTTCGACTGGTGCCATTGGGTCTGCCCGGTTTGAAGGAACGGAGGATTCGAACTGGTTCCGAAGGTTGTCTTGTATTCGCGGCCCACTTTCCAGGGGCTGAAAAACTTCAACCAGCGGATCTCATTCGGGATGTTGATGCCTGTAACCGGGAGGTAGATATATTTCGGCGATCCGTAGAAGTAATGCGTTTCGACGCCGGCGTTGATGGAGCGTGTGCCGTCCGTGTACGAAATCCGAGCCGTGGTCACACAGGAGTCCGGATATCCGGGCGTCGCCGCGGCCGTGCATGCCTGAGGCAGATCGGCGGGGATTTCATAAACCTGGACCTGTTCGAGGGCATTGCCGGAGTTGTAGACGCGGCGCTCCGCCACGCGCCGGTAGATGATGTACGACGTCATGTCGTCGAAGTAGATGTCGTGAGGCAGAAGGACCAGCCCGTTTCCGACATTCTGCCAGTCATACTCGAATGCGCCGCCGGCAGGAAGTTCGATCCGCGCGACTTCGCCGTAGTCGTTGTACCTGAAACTGAGCGAACGTCCGTTGGGATATTCGATCG
>JAHFTY010000120.1:8770-9986 GCA_023265365.1 Acidobacteriota bacterium | reverse complement strand
CGATCGACGCGAGAAACCGGTCCCGGCGCAGCGAAGCCGGAGCCAGGTCTGGAAAGAGTTCGTCCGCCGATTTGAGGAGGTAGCCGGGTCGCAGCAGCGAGCCTAAAGCGTCGTAGCGAAGACGGGTTACACGACCGGCCGGATCCGTGATGGTGACCATGTTCGTGGCCTGTCCGGAAATGGTCGTCCGCCTTTCGATCGAATCCGTGACCGAGACCAGATCCCGGCCGTTGTAGGTGAGTGTCATCAGGTTGCCGTTGCGATCGCGGATGCCGGTGACGAGGCCGTCGGCGATCGTATAGGTTGTCCCGTTGGCGAACTGCATCACGCCGGAGACGGGCCGGTCGCTCAACCCGTCGTCGCGCCCGGGTCCGTAGTCGAGAATGGTGTTGCCGGCGGTGAACCGGGTGCCCGAACCGTCGGTGGCGATGAAGCTGGTGCCGCGGCTGTTGGGAAGGTAAACGGTGGAACTGCAAACCGGGCGGGCATGTGTTTGCGGCGCGCCGTAGGTTTGCGTATCGACGAAGTTCGTTTCGGTCCCGTCCGGAGCCGTAAACGTCAAGCGGGTCGTTGTATTGTTCGCCCAGTACCACAGCGTTCCGGTCCCGCCGCCGTTGAATTCGTTGCAGTAGGACACCGTGTCGCCGCTGGACCGCGCCCACATCGTTCCGGGACTCAGGCCCGGTTCGGCACTCGATGAACTCCAACTGCCATCTTCGATCAGGGTTCCCAACGGGCAGGGAAACTGCTTGATTCCGTTCGCATCGTAGTGACACTCCTCGATCCGCGAGACGTTGTTGAGAGTCCGATCGATCACTGCCGTCATGGCGTATCCCGCTTCGCCGCGGGCGCCGGGATGCATCAGGGGAATCGCGACGTTGAGTTTTCCGTTGAACGGGTTCACCGCTTCGAATGCGGACAACGCGGACGTGCCTGAAGGCGATCCTGGAGTGAGGGCAGGGGGCGTCATCCCGTCGGAACTGCCGGCGGTCAAGGAGCGTTGAGCAAGGACGGGAGTGGTGAGCGTGACAATCAGAACTGCACCGGTCAGGAATGGTCGGAAGCTGGCTCGCATGGACACCTCAATTCATTAACGAACGGTCAACAGCAATACGCGTGTGGAGAACCCCTCGCTCAACCGGTACTTCCCCGGCTGGAGATCCAGAGCCGACACCCATCTCCGCGCCTCCTTCCCCTGCTGCGTGTGGCGAAGCCG
>JAHFTY010000120.1:0-8760 GCA_023265365.1 Acidobacteriota bacterium | reverse complement strand
CGCATTCATGCGGTCGAAGGAGAATTCGCGAGCCCGTCTGCCGTCCCGGTGTTGAATCACCAGCATCACTTTGCCGGCCGGCAGAATGGCGGTGGGAGGATCGAACCGGTCCTCCCGAAGGGTGACGACGAGGACCGGAACGTTTTCATGAGTTTTTGTCTTCGATGGACCCTGACCGATCAGGGAGTGCGGGAGAACCACAGCCGCCAGGAGCGCGGCGAGCAGGCGCGGTCGTTTATGAATGTGCATTCCACTTCCTTTCCGGCGAGCATTTCTTTCGGCTCACACTGGGTTTAGTGGATTGCGCAGGCTGGCGGAAGTTTGCGGTTGAGAAATTTTATCGAGAGGTGGAGATGCAGGAGGTCGAATCCGGTGGCGGGTGACGCCACCGGATTCGAACGACTATGTGGTCGGAGTGCGGGTCTTGGAGTCCATTTCGGGGCGCTGCCGTCGAGCCTTCTTGATTCGCCGTTGCTTGGCGACAGCTTTCTTGACCCGTTTCTTTGCCCCGGGCTTCAGATAAAACGCATGCTTCTTGGCTTCCTTCAAAATGTCCTCTTGCTGGACCTTTCGCTTGAAACGCCGAAGAGCGCTTTCGATCGACTCGCCTTCGAATATTCGAATCTCGGCCATGTTAATAGCGATCCCTGCCGCCGCGTCCGCCGCCGCCGCCGCCCCGATAACCGCCGCCGCCGCCGCCGAAGTCCTTCTTGACCATCGGGCGGGCCTCATTGACGGTAAGCGCGCGGCCGCCGAGTTCTGCGCCATTCAACTGTGCGATCGCCTTATCGGCGCCCTGTTCGTCCATAACGACGAAACCGAAGCCTTTGGAGCGGCCCGTTTCGCGGTCCGTGATGATTGCGACGGATTCCACAGCACCGAACTGCTCAAAGGACTGGCTGATATCGCTCTCCGTGGTCTGAAACGACAAATTTCCAACAAACAATTTTTTCGACATGTTTTCCAATCTTTTTGTCAGTGAACTTCCAGGGCTTTGCGGCAGGATTGAATTTCAATACGACCGTTTCAGAGCGGGAGCTACCGAACATGAAATATACGACTTGAGTGTCGCGGAGTAAGAGTACACCCGGAGCGGTCTTCAAACCACCGAAATGCGGCCACTGCGGGTGATAGAATTCCGGTCATGATGACGGACGCTCCTGAATTCCGGGTTTCCTCTTTGTGGCGCTACCCCGTGAAATCCATGGCTGGGGAGGAACTTGAAACGGTCGAGGTGACGGATCGGGGACTCAACGGCGACCGTGCCTATGCGCTGGTGGACGCGAGCACGCACAAGGTCGGAAGCGCGAAAAACGTCAAACGTTTTGGCGATCTTCTCAAGTGCCGGGCCGAATTTCTAACGCCGCCGCAGGATGGCGCGGCTCTTCCTCCGGTCCGCATCACTCTGCCGGATGGACGGGAACTTCTGAGCAGCCGGCCCGATATCGATGCGCAACTCGCCCTGGATTTCGGAAGCGGCATCGCCCTGGTGGCCGGCGCGCCCGAAGGCCTGATGCTCGAATTTGCGGCCGGCACTCTGGGCGGCAAACATTCCGCGACCACCCAGCTTCCGGTCTCCAGCGGCGCGGCTCCGGGCACGCTGTTCAATTACGCGTCCGTCCACCTGGTCACCCGGCGGACACTTCGCGTGCTTGGCCTGGAACTCCAGCGATTCCGGCCAAACATTGTGATTGATGGAAACGATGAAGCGGAGTTCCCGGAGAATGATTGGGTCGGGCGGACACTGGCGATCGGCACGGACGTTCTGCTTCGCGTGACGATTCCCTGTCCCCGCTGCGTGGTTCCCACGTTGCCCCGCACGGATCTCCCGCTCGACTCGGGGATTCTGAAGACTGTCGCGGATCTCAATACCGTCAACCTTGGAGATTTCGGTGACCTCCCCTGCGTCGGCGTCTACGCCGACGTGATCCGGCCCGGCCGGATCGGACGGGGAGACGGGGTCCGGGTCGTCGAGTCGTTTCAGAAGGCCGTTTTCCGGTATTGAGATTCCAACCGCTGTTTCAGCGAATCCATATTCTTCCTGGCTCCATCGCGGACGCTTCCCGTGATCAGTGAACGTTTCAGGCCTCCGAAAACGCCGCGGAGGGGGTCCGCCCTGGACCGGTTCACGTAGATCAGATTTGTCCGCGAGTCGGGACCGTCCTGCTGCGGAATGAGCCAGGTCAGGCCCAGCGAAGCCTCGAAGTAGTGGCTGGCATAAATTCCTTTTGAGGCGATGAGCAACTCGGTCCAGCCCGGCCTGAACAGTTTATGAATGCTCAGATGCGTCAGGCTGATGACCGCTTTCCCGCCGAACTTTTCCTTGGACCAGTACAGGACGTGTTCCACGTCCTCGGGCTGGGACAAGGGGTAGTCCTGGAGGCACTTCTGGATAGCCGGAAAGTAGCGGAAGAAATAGGAGACCGGTTGAAGCAGCGACCGGAATTCATCGTTGCGAACCAGAGGGTATGGCTTGTCGTTGTACTGGCCCAGCGCACCGATGCCTCCCTGCAGATATTCCTGCACCTGGCTCAGCAGCATCTGGCGTGTCAGCTCGCCGACGCGTTTCCGGTAGTCGGGGTGGTTCCAGTCGACCAGCGACTGGAACCATTCAATGAAGCGGGAAGGCATTTTCAGCTCACAGTTGTTGACCCGGCAATGCCGGATCCCTTCGATGTCGACGGCGTCGATCACCAGACCGGCCAGGTCCTCCAGCTTCGGCGGGTCGCTGAATCTGCCGATCTGCACCACGCTTTCGCTCTTCTTGAAGTTGACGATATCCCGCACACTCGCCTCGAAGAACGGCAGCGGCACATCGACTTGAGTCACCGCGATCACCGCAACTTCGCGTACCTCGGCTGTCTTCGGCATCTTCACCACCGTGTGACCGGACTGGAGATTGTTGAGGTCGAAGGTTGAGAAAGCGAGTTGTCTTCTGAGAAACAGGTCGAGTTCCGGCTGCGGCGCCTGCGCGAAAACAGAGGCGCCGGTGAGAAAGGCGACCACGATAAGAATGGTTCTTGGGTTCGGCAACGAGTGGAATTGTATCTCGAAAACCAGTAGCAGGTTCTCGAACTTAACGGCCGCCGGTAAATTAGTCCACCGCTGGGAACGGATCGAGTGTATCGTCTTAACTACGCATGGTTAAATATCCCATCCGGGAGGATGCATGAGAGAAAGCGGACCAAGTATCCGGTACCTGGGATTCGCGTCCGGGCCTGAAGGCGTCCGGCAGCTGGATTTCAGTATCGACTCCCCGAACCAACAGCCGGTGACACTCAGGTTTGACGTGCCTTACATGCTGTTCACCGGCGAAAACCGGATCCTTCCGCAGGAGGCCGCGGGAATCTGTTACGCGAAACTCAAGGATCTGGTCGGTCGCGATTCCGCCGTCTCGGGACGGGTTCTTCTGACCGACACCGACATCTATCAGTACAGACAGCTGCCGGCGCCGCGCCATCGGACGTCCAAACACCGGCCGTCGTAGCCGCCAGGGATCGAGAGGTATGGATGTATCGCAATTGATCCAGCAGCGGCTGACGGAACTGCGACTGGACCAGCGCGCTCTGGCCGACGCAGCCGAGGTGACCGAATCCTATATTTCGCAATTGCTGAACGGCAGGAAGGCCCCTCCCGCGCCGGAGCGCACCGACATTTACGGCAAGCTCGGCGTCCTCCTGAAGCTGCCTGCCGGTAAACTCGCCGGTCTCGCGGAGATGCAGCGCCGGCAGGAACTGCGGAAGAGAATTCAGAGTCCGCCCATGCCCCTGTACGGCGCCGTCCGGAAGCTGCTTCTCGAAAAATGCAGGCGCGGCAAGCGCCATCAGCTTCGAACGATCTTTGAGAAAGAACCGTTCGGCGAACTCGAACGCCTGATCACGCAGAAGTTGCTGGACGTCGTCAAATCGGTGGCGCGAACCGAACTCGGCCGCGAACGCTGGCTGCGGACTGTCGCGCGGGAAACCGGACGGACTTACAAACAGGCGCGTGTGGCCGTTCTGGAGTTTCTGGATGCGGGAGTATCCAATATCACTCCAGACAGTTGTGTCGCCTTTATGGAACCCATGATCGTGTCGTGGAACATCGATCTCGCGTCCTTTGGTCTGGAAATCGTCCTGAATCGCCGGATCGTTCCCGTACACCTGAAAAGGTTCGAATTTGTCGAACTTGAAGTTTCCTCATTACCGGACCGGCGAGAACCGGGATTGCAGGAGTTTCTGAAGGATCGTTCGCTCAGCGGCGACACCAGTCCGGAGGAAATCGAATGTCTTAACCATCTGCGCTTCAATGGCAGCCGGCGTCCGACGGCGCTGTTCTACTATCGAATGCTGCAGAATCTGCGGGATCCTCTACATTTCCGCTCCAGGGTCAAAACGTGAAAACAGAAAAGCTCCCCAACAAAGAACAGGATTTCAAGGTATGGTGCGATTACTGCTGCATCCGGATTGCTCCGCATGAAGAACGCACCGACATCGGTGAGAAAGCCTATCATCCAAAGTGCCATTCCAAGCTGGAACCGGTTTCCGGAACGAAGAAGAAAGTGAGTTAACTGTGAATAGTGGCTTCGATTTCGATCTGAGCGCCGGCCTGCTGGGGTTCCACGGAGAAGCGGTCCCATACTGCCAGGGGATTTCCGACACGGTTGCCAGGGAATACGCGATGAATTACGTGAGAATGCTCGAAAATCGCGCAAAAGGCCTGGAATTCTCACTTCCTCGAATTCCGGTCGGGCTGTTCGAGCCCAATCGCAATCTCATCCGGTCCACATTAGAAAGGATGTGCGAGAAGCACCTTCCGTCAAAGTAGGACTTCTCAGGCCGGACGCTTCGTCAGCGCGATCAGAGCCTGCCGGGCTTCTCCCATATTGCGCACCGGAACGTCGAACGCCACCCTCCGTTTCGACGCCCCTTTGAGCAGCAGATCGAAACCTTCCGCATCGATACCCGACATCGTCGCGTCGCCGCCGGCATAGCGGTTCAGCGCATCGCGATGATCCCGGTTCATGTGTTCGACGATTTGCGATTCCTGCGCGGCCGAAAAGGGGTTGGCAAGTTCGAATTCGCCGGGCTCGACCCAGTAAATCTGGCCGAACCCTCCGATGTATCGAATGCGAACCAGCTCCAGGCGGAAGAATGCGAAGTCATGCGTGTCCTGATACTGCCGTGCGGAAGGGAAGTGCCGGAAGTACCGTTCCCCGACACGCGATTCACGCCGGTCCACCGGCTTCGCATCTCCCAGACACGTCAGCCGGCCCATCGCCTGCACCTCATCCGCGTCTCCCGCACGCTCAACAACCGTCAACGAGACATGCGGGTCGGCCGCGATGTTCTTCGTGTGCTGCGCAATCGTGCTGATGTAGATGATGGGCCGTCCGCGATCGTCGGCGCAGTAGGGAGTCACCGAGCCAAACGGATAGCCGTGGACGTCGAGGGAGATCGTGGACAAGACACCGAAGCTTTCCTGAAGAAACAGCCGTCGAGCATCGTCTTTCGTTCGCATGCTTCCAGTGTAACTGCATTCTGGCAAACGACTCATCGAGGATTCCCGGCGGGTCAAGATTCGTAACCCAGATCTTCCAGAATCGTGCCGAGGCGTTCCAGGCATCGGTCGCGTGTGAACCCGATGGAGTTGCCGGACAGGCCGAGCCGTTCGGCGAGAGCGGCGTAGCTGGGCAGGGGATCTTCGAAGAAGAGGGCGCGGATCACCTCCTGGCAGCGCGGGGTGAGCTGTGACATGGCGGTGCGCACGAGTTGTTCGAGTTCGACGCGGCGGATCAGCTCGCGATGGGTGTTGTCGAGCACTGCGTCCTCGGGGGGAGTGCCGAGCCTGGCGGCAAGAAGAGACCGGCTTTCCTGGCTGAGCCGGTGGCTTTTCCGGACAGCGATGCGGATCAGCCATGGCTGAAGCCGGTCGATGTTCCGCAGCGAATGCAATTCGCGAAAACAGTCGAGCCAGACGGACTGAAACACTTCCATCGCGTCCTCGTGAGAGAGGCGCCACTTTCGCGGGATCGAAAACACCAGCCGTTTGTATTTCCGGACGAGCATTTCCCATGCTTCGACACTGCCGGCCAGACAGGCGTCGATCAGTTCGGAGTCGGGCGGCGGGTTCATCCGCGGCCCGGCATGGCGAAAGGAGGCAGCATCACCGATCCCTGATCGAGGAGAATGGTGATCCTGTATTCGGTTGCGGGAAGCCTGGGGAAGACGAACTCTCCGAATTCGTCGGTCCGCGTGGTCCGCAGGCGGTCGTTGAACTGCACCCAGACTTCGACTCCATCCACGCGTTCGGTCGTCTTTGCGGTGACCTGGCCGATCATTTGAAAACGGTAGTCTTTCGTTCGTTGCAGGTCGACGTTGAAATCAAGTGTGCCGGCCCGGCAGATCAGGTGCCGCGCGCGGAGGTCGCTGTCCCTCACGCCTTCATTCAACCGTGGGGCGAGGCTGTCAAAAACGATTTTCGCGGCCAGCCACCGCATTTTCGAAGCCCCGAGCCGGACGACTTGCTTGACCAGATCGTCCGGAGGCTCATTCCGGTGTTCATCGGAGCCGCCTTCTCTCATGACCCGGATCCAGGAGAGCCTGCGGCCGCATTCGGCGCAGGCTTCCAGATGGCCGTTTCGTTCGCCATCGTAGAGCTGCGCCGCTGAAAGATGTTCTTCCATCATGTTCTGTCCCTGTATACGCGAAAGTCGACACTGCACTCGTGCCTTCGCAGAAAATCCATGAAACGTTTGTAATCGGAGTCCGGCAGCCTGAATAACTGAACCACCCGCCGATAGTTGCCGTCCGCCTGTTCGAGCGCGCGGCGGACGATTTGTCGCACGTGAGATTTCGTGATGAGACGCTCGGTGTAGGGCTGCGCCACGGAAAGCCAGAAGTTCGGAAAGTCTTCGCCGGGCTCGTCCGGAGAACGGCTGCCGCCGGTGATCCGGCAGGGATGCTGGATGTCCGCGACGTCCAGATGACCGGTGATCGCTTTCGGAGCCTTGTGAATGGCGGCGTGGCGCTTCCAGACCATGGCCCGGTACACCACGCCTTCGAGTTCCCGGACGTTGCCCTTCCAGTATTCCGAACTGAGAAAGTCGAGCGCTTTCTTCGTCAATCCGTCGACCTGCATTCCGAGTTCTCCGTTGAATTTATGGACGAAGAACTCGCCAGTGACCGGGATGTCGTCCTTGCGTTCACGCAGCGGCGGAAGCGTGATCGGAAAAATCATCAGCCGGTAATACAGATCTTCCCGAAAACCGCTGCGGCTGACCTTCTCCTCCAGGTCGCAATTGGTTGCCGCGATCACCCGGACATCGACCGGCGTGGTGCGATTCCGGCCGAGCGGGGTGACCTCCTTTTCCTGAAGCACCCTCAGAATCTTCGCCTGCGTCGCAGGAGCCATTTCTCCGACTTCGTCCAGAAGGATCGTGCCGCCGTGCGCTTCCTCGAACTTGCCGATCCGCCCGCTCACTGCCCCCGTATAGGCGCCCCGCGAGTGTCCGAAAAGCTCGCTCTCGAGAATGCCTTCGGGAATGGCAGCGCAATTCACGGCCACAAATCTATCGCGGCTTCGGCTTTCGCGGTGGAGCGCGCGGGCGACCAGTTCCTTACCCGTGCCGCTCTCTCCGCGGACGATCACCGTTGCGTTCGTGTTCGCCACCGCAGCAATCGAGTCGTAAACCCGCTGCATCCCGGCCGATCGCCCCACCAGGCCGAAAGAGCCGTTGTCGGCCGCAAACTGTCTTGCGCAGTCCGAAAGACCGTTCATCCGCATTTTGTCCTCTTACCGAGATTAGTGGCCCGGCCCGGATGGCAAAAGTATGGGATGAGAAATTTATTTCAGAAAAACCTTTTAACGGCGCCCGGTCTCATCGACCCAATTTCAGTTGGGGTGTCCGATGAAGGATCTTGATCCTCGACCACCTGTCGAACCAGCGGCATCTCGCCACAAAAACTTCAGGGTGAAGTGAGATACTCTTGAGGAGTGCGCGAAAACCAATCCAACCAGGACCGCAGAATTTTTGTCGGCAACCTTCCTATCGCGGCGACGGAAGGATACCTGCGCGAACTCTTCGAAGAATCCGGCCACGCTGTCGAGGAACTGTGCATCATGACCAATCGCGAGACGGGACGGCCGCGCGGTTACGCGTTCGTCACACTGGCGGAAGGCGTCGACGCGAAAAAAGTCATTCAAGCCACCAACGGCCAGAGCTTCATGGGCCGCCACCTCACTGTCAAAGCTGCCACGCTCAAGCGGTCGAAAAAGCCTCTGTCACGCTGAGGACCATCGGCGTGTGGTTCAGCAGCAGCCGAAAAAGTCCGGCACGGGAACGCACCTACATTGTTCGGGATTCCAGATTCTTCAAGTACGCGTCGATGGTCGCGGTGTGACCGAAGACGTAGCGCGACATGAAGCGGAACAGGGGATTCGACACGACTCCCCGCTCGGTGATCGTCACCATTGTTCCTTCGCCTGAGCCTTCCAGCACGTATTCCCAGGAGCCGGAGTAACCCAGGTCCACGTCGACGATCTGCGTGACGAGTTTCCTGTCCGGCACATCCTCGACAATCTGGTAGGTCACTGCGCCACTTGATCCATGTTCACGAAACCGGTCTGCCGCCAGAATCTCGACACGCTTCACGTCCGGGCGCCATTTCGCCGCTTCGCTGAAATTCCGGACGACCGCGTAGACGTCGGCGGGTTTCCTGTTGATTCTCACGGAACGCGCCGCGGTATGGGTTTGCGGCATCCTCGACCCGATCAGCGCGG